>JAOZVV010000185.1:0-15312 GCA_025869365.1 Pseudonocardia sp. | reverse complement strand
GCGCGACGGTCGGCTTCCGGCTGACCGTGGAGGACCCCGACGGCGCCCGCGCCGCGCCGCCGCCCCACCCGAACCGGCCGGGGCGCAGCTCGATCGGCTCGTCGCGCGGATGCGCTCCGGGGACGCCCTCGCCGGTGTCCGCCGCGGTGCCCCGAACGGTTCCACCGCGACGCTCGCGACGCTGCAGCAGGCCGCGCGGACCCGGGGCCAGGTGTGGATCGGGTACGTCGACGGGCACGGGGTCGCGGGGGAACGGGTGCTCGCGCCCACCCAGATCGGCGGCGGTGTCGTCGAGGGGGCGGACGCGGTGAGCGGGGAGATCCACCGGGTGCCGCTGCACCGGATCACGTCGATCGCGCTCGTCGACGGCTGAGCGGCGGCACGAGGTGCGGCGGCGGTGCAGGGCACGCCCCGACATCGATACGGGCCACGGGCACCACACGAAACGGCCGCGAGCATCGTGCTCGTGGCCGTTCCGTCCGGGTCAGCGGGCGCCGGCCGCCATCCTGTGCGCCATCGCGTGCTCGACGAGGGCGATGAGCGCCTGCTTGGTCGACTCCCGGTCCCGGGCGTCGCAGGCGACGATCGGCACGCCGGCGTCGATGGACATGGCCTCGCGGACGTCCTCGATGCGGTGCTGGATCAGCCCGTCGAAGGCGTTGACGCCCACGACGTAGGGCAGACCGCGGTCCTCGAAGAAGTCGATCGCCGCGAAGCAGTCCGCGAGCCGGCGGGTGTCCACCAGGACGACCGCGCCGATCGCACCGCGGACGAGGTCGTCCCACATGAACCAGAACCGGTGCTGCCCGGGCGTGCCGAACAGGTACAGGATCAGGTCCCGGTCCAGCGAGACGCGGCCGAAGTCCATGGCGACCGTGGTGGTCGTCTTGTTCGGCGTCGCCGAGAGGTCGTCGTGACCGGCACTGGCCTCGGTCATCACCGCCTCCGTGGTCAGCGGGACGATCTCGGAGACGGAGCCGACGAAGGTCGTCTTGCCCACGCCGAAGCCACCCGCGACCACGATCTTGGCCGAGATCGTCGCGGTGGAGGCGGCCTGCTGCGGCTGCCTAGAGCCGACGGAGTCCACTCAACACCCTTTCCATCAGTGCGAGGTCCGGCAGGTTGCCGGCGCTGCTCACGGTCTGGTGAACGGTCACGACACCGAGACCGGCCATGTCTCCGAGGAGCACGCGCGCCACCCCCAGGGGGATGGACAGGAGCGCGGCCACCTCGGCGACGGAACGCGGCTCGTCGCAGATGTCCGCGACGGAGCGATGCTCCATCTGGAGCATTCCCAGCTTGGCGCGGCCCTGCGGGCTGGTCGACACCAAGGTCTCGATCGCCAGCTCGAAGCCGGACTTGGTCCGGCCGCGCGTCCAGGCGTACGGACGGACCGCGGACGCCCCGATCGGCGCCGACGGCGGCACCGGCTCGTACAGGACCCGGTCTATCGGGCCCGTCTCGTACGCCTCCGGGCGGCGCTCGGGCGGCTGCTGGGCCTGGGGCGGGTAGGACGCCTGCGGCGACCCACCCGAGGGCGTGCGCGGGCCGTCCTCGACCCCCTCGTCCTCGCGCCGGCGTCCCCACCTGCGCTTCTTGCGTGGACGTCCGGAGTCGAAGCTGAATCCGTTCATCACGTCGGCGAACGTCGGCTCCGCGTTCTGCCGCGGCTCGTCGCCGGGACCGTCGGCCATCGGGACCTCACCTGCCTTACGCCGATCGTGACGGGGTGTCGTCAGAGGGATGGGCGGCGGCGCCCGGACGGGCACCGCCGAGGGGGATCAGGGCCCGAAGGAGCCCTGCAGCTCGGCCCGCAGCTCGGGGGTGAGCAGCTGGCCGACACGGTCCACCAGCAGCGTCATCTCGTAGCCGATCAGCCCGATGTCGCAGCTCGGCGAGGCGAGCACGGACAGGCAGGAGCCGTCGCTGATGGACATGAGGAGAACGATCCCACGGTCCATCTCCACGACGGTCTGCACCACGCCGCCCGCGTCGAAGCAGCGGGCCGCGCCCTGGGTCAGGCTGATGAGCCCGGACGCGACGGCGGCGAGCTGGTCGGCCCGGTCCCGGGGGAGTCTGTCGGACGCCGTCAGCAGCAGGCCGTCGGCGGACACCACGATCGCGTGTGCCACCCCCGGAACCCGCTCGGCGAAGTTGGTGACCAGCCATCCGAATCGGCTGGGCTGGGTCTGTGGTGCCGTCACGCCTGCTCCCCGTCAATCCTCGTCTGACCGGTGCTTCCCGGTGCGGCCGCGTGGTGCGGCCCCTCGAGCCCGATCACGACTCTTCCTGCTGTTCGGTCGTGCGTGCGGGGCCGCCGGCGAGCGGAGGACCCGCCTGCCGGCGCAACCGGCTCTCCCTGCCCTGCCGGACGCCCTGCTGGTAACTGGCCAGCCGGCCGCGGATGACCTCGGCGCTGCGACTGGGTGCCGACGGCGCGGCCAGTACCGCGGATCCTGCTGCGCTACCCGGAACGAGCCGCGCGCGGGGTCGCCTTTTCGGCAGTCCGGCCGTCGTGACCTCGGCCGAACGCTCCGCGTCCGCCGCCGTGGACTCCGCGGCCCGCCAACCCTCGTCCGCGGAGGTGGCGAACTCCTCGTCCCGTTCCGGCGCCGGTCGCTCGGGCCGGGCAGGCGCGCGGCCGACCTCGGCGCGGGCCCCGACCGGGACCTCGAAGGGCTGCCGTTCCCCACCGCGGGGAAGGCCGCCACCGGGCGCCCGCCGGGGCAGACCCGCCCGGCCGCCGTCGTCCGGGGTGCCGAACGGCGCGGACGCCCCGGAGGGCACCGGCGCCTCCGGCCCGCGGCCCTGCTGGAACGCCTGCGCCCCGGCGCCCAGGGGCGCGTTCTGCCTCGGCCCGGCCGAACCGGGGCCCTGGGGTCCGGGAGCCTGAGACCCGGGGGCCTGGCCTCCGGGGTTCGGGCCTCCAGGGTTCGGGGCTCCGGGGTTCGGGGCTCCGGGGTTCGGGCCGCCCGCCTGCTGGTCCTCTTCCCACCGCACCGGGACGGACCGGTTCGAGCGGAACCAGGCGGACGCGATCTCCTCGAAGATCGGGGTGGTCTGGCCCATGTCGAAGTCCGCCGGGGGCGCGCCCGCCGGTCCCGTCAGCCCTGCCGGGCCGGAGCCCTGCGGCGGACCGGAGGGGCCGGCGCCGAAGGGGGCCGCGGGTGCGCCGGGCGGTGGCCCGGTCCGGGAGGTGTCGAAGCCGCCGGGGCGGCGGAGCTGCTCGGCAGGTGCACCCGCCCCGGCAACGTTCGGCGCGAAGAGGCTCTCCGCGGGTGCCTGGGCGGACACCGGCGGCTGCGGCCGCCGGCGGGGCAACCCGGCGGGTCCGAACTGCTCCGGGCCGGGCCTTCCCGGCCCGTTCTGGCCCGGCCCGTTCTGGCCCGGGCCGTTCTGGCCCGGAGCGTTCTGCCCGGGGCCGTTCTGCCCGGGTCCGTTCTGGCCGTAGCGGGGGCCGCCACGGACGGGCAGGGCGTCCTGCTCGTCCCCCGGACGGTCCTGCGGCCCGACGAACGCGGAGGCACCGGTGCGGACCGGCTGCTCGGCGGGCCGGTAGGCGCCGGGAAGCGCGGGGAGGGCGTTCCCGGCGGGGATGTCACCGGGGGTGCGCGGACCGTCCGGCCCGGGGCGGTCCGCGCCCGGCCCGGTGCGGACGGGCAGCGGCCCGCCCAGGACGCCGTCACGCACGGCCCCACCGGCACGCGAGCCCTCGGAGCCGCCGGAGCGGTCGTCGTCGGGGTCCGCAGCCGGTCGTTCGGCCGCGCGGCTCTCGTCGTCGCCCGGGGCCCCGGACTGCAGGGCCCCGTCCGGGGTGTCCTGCTCGCCGTCCGGGGTGGAGGGGTCGGAAGCGATGATCGCGCTCGGGTCCTGCCCGGCGGTGCCCTCGGGTGCCGCGCCCTCGAGGCCGGAGTCCTGGAGGGTGGTGTCCTCGCGGGTCGTGTCCTCGGTGGCGGTGCCGTCGGTGGCGGTGCCGTCGGTAGCGGGGGTGGCCGCTCCCGGCGTCTCCGCGACGTCCCGGGGCGCGGCAGAGGCATTCGCGGCCTCGGCCGCGGAGGGGACCTCGCCGGGCCGGGGAACGCTGCGGGACAGCCGGCCGGGCTCGCGCTTGGGCAGACCCGAGAGCGAGACGCCGTTCTTGCCGGTGTCCCCCGCGGGGGACACCTCCGCGGCGTCCGTGCCGTGCGGCGCAGTGCCGTTGCGGACGCTCCCGTTCGCCGTGCCCTCCCGGGGATCGGCGCTCGGCCGGCCGGGGGCACCACGCAGGGACTCGACCGGCCAGGGCCCGCCGAGGGGCTCGGGCTGGTCCGCCCGCGCCTCCGTGGGCGGCTCGGTGCCCGGGCCCGCCTGCACGACCGGGTTGGCGCGGGTGTCCGTGTCGTCCGTGTCCTCCGTCTCGTCCGACGAGGCGGGGGACACGGGGGAGGCCGAGGTGTCCGAGGTGTCCACGGCGTCCGCGGCGGGCTCCGGCACACCGTCGGTGTGGGCGGTGGCGCCGTCTTCCGGGGCGGCGGCCGGGCGGTCCTCCGGTGCGTCCTGGCGTCCGCGACCGACGCGGCCCGCAGCGGCACCGGCCGCGCCGGCCGCCGCGATCCCGCCGAAGGTGGCCTCACCCGGGGCGTCCGGGACCTCGCCCGGCCTGGTGTCCCGCCGGGTCTTGTCGAACGCGCTGAGCCGTTCCGCCGCGCTGGGTCGATCGGCGGCGTCCGGCCGCTCGAACGCGTCGAAGGGGGACGGGGACGACGCGGCCGACGGGTCGTTGCGGCGCAACGCCGACCCGGGCTTGCGGGTGGGCAGGCCGTTGGCGCCGTTGAGGCTGGACGGCGCCTTCGGCGTCTCGGGACGGGGAGCCTGTTCGAACGCACCCGCCGGGCTCATCGGCCCGTCGCTGCCCGCGACCAGCGAGGACAGCGACCCGGTGCGGCCGGTCCCGTTGGTCTGGGGCCGCCTGCCGTTCGGGTCGTTCCCGTTCTGGCCGTTCGTGTTCCGGCCGGCGTCGGGCATCTGGCCGGGGCCCTCGGCGCGGGACCCGTTGCGGGCGGCCTGCGCCGCGCCGTCGCCGGGACGTTCCGGGGTGTTCGGGGTCTGCTGCGGCACCTGGGGCACGGCCGGCGCGAGCGCGCGCCGCGGCTGGGCGGGCTCGGCCGACGGGACGAGCGCCGACGGGACGGTCACGGTGGCCGTCAGGCCGCCGCCACCGCCGTCGATCGGGGTGCTGCCGAGGCGGATAGCGAGACCGTGCCGGGTGGCGAGGCGGCCGACCACGAACAGGCCCATCCGCCGCGACGCCGAGACGTCGACCGCGTTCGGCCCGCTGAGGCGCTGGTTGGCCTCGGAGAGCTCGCTGTCCGCCATGCCGACACCACGGTCCGCGATCTCCACGAGCAACGAGCCGTCGTCGAGCCGGATCGTGCTCATGACGACCTGGGAGTCCGGCGGGGAGAAGTTCGTCGCGTTGTCCAGCAGCTCCGCGAGCAGGTGGACGATGTCGCTCGCGGCCCGACCCGCGATGGTCGCGGTGGGCGGGGTCTGCACGACGATCCGCTGGTACTGCTCGATCTCGGACACCGCGGCCCGGAGGACGTCGACCACGGGGACCGGGGCGACGTTGCGCTTCGCGAGGTCCGTGCCCGCGAGGACCAGCAGGTTCTCGCTGTTGCGCCGCATACGGGTGGCGAGGTGGTCCAGCTGGAACAGGTTCGAGAGCTGGTCCGGGTCCTGCTCGTTGCTCTCCAGCTGCTCGATGAGCTGCAGCTGGCGCTCGACGAGGGCCTGGCTGCGCCGGGAGAGGTTGACGAACATGTTGGAGACGTTGGCCTGCAGGGCCGCCTGGTCCGCGGCGAGGCGGACGGCCTGCCCGTGCACCGCGTCGAACGCGCGGGCCACCTGGCCGACCTCGTCCCGGCCGCTGAGCGGGACCGGCTCGACGATCGCGTTGATCGCGTTGCCGGAGCGCATGCTCTCGACGGCCGCGGGCAGCCGCCGCTCGGCGACGTCCAGGGCGGACCGGCGCAGGATCCGCAGCGACCGGATCAGCGAGCGGGCCAGCAGCGCGATGATCGCGATGCCGATCAGCAGACCCAGCATCAGGATCACCGAGTTGACGCCGGCCTGGTTGCTCGCCTGCTCCTGGGCGGCGGCGCTGCTGGTGGTGAGCTCGTTCTCGACGCCCGCGGCGGATGCCTCGACGACCTGGGCGGACTGCTGGTACGCCGCGTCCCAGGCGGGGCCGTCCCCGACCGGGGGATCGCCGACCGGGGTGGCCAGGACCGCGGTGCGGATCTGCTCGCGGGCGACGTTGGCCCCGTCCGTGGCGAAGTTGCCGTAGCGGGCGAGCTGCTCGGGGCGCAGCGAGACCTGGTAGTCCGCGAAGGCGTTGCGGTACGCGACGTCGCTCGAGGTGATGGCGTTGCGGGTCTGGTCACCGAGCTGGCGGGCCACGAGGGCGCCGGCGATCGCGGTGTGCTGCAGCGCCAGGGCCTCGGAGGCCGAGGTGGTGGCGCTCAACGCGTCCGCGAGCCCGCCGCCGGCGTCGGTGTTGAAGGCCTGCCGGAGCAGCGCGTGCTCCAGCACGTCCGCGCGCTGGATGATGTCCGTGTACTGGTTCAGCACGTCGTCGGCCCGGATGGGCGAGTTCAACGTGGCGGTGCGCAGCACGGGCAGCTGGGTGAACCCGCCGTCCGCCTGCTGGAGCGCGGTCGTCGTGGCGGAACCCTGGGCGACCGGGTCCGCGAGGGCCTGTCGCGCCGCGTCCAGCGCCGCGTCCGTGCCGGCGCTCGCGGCCTCGACGGCGGCGCGGTCGCCGGTGCGGTTGCCCGCGACGAACAGGACGGCGGCGTTGCGTTCCGTCCGCAGGGCGTCCGCGCCCACGGAGAGCTGCTGCCTGATCTCGAGCAGCCGGTTCCCGGTGCCGAGGTCCTGCGCGACCCCCGCCTGGTCCGCGATCCGCAGGACCCCGAGGACCAGAGCCAGCAGCGTCGGCACGAGGCCGACGGCGATCAGCTTGGTGGCGAGGTTCCAGTTGCGCGGGTTCAACCGCTCGGACCACGTGGGGTGGCGTTCGGTGCTGGTCACGTCAACGTCTCCCTGATGGTTCCCGACGACGCGGACGAGACTGACACGACGGACCGACGAGATGCGCCGCTCACCCGATGGTGGACGCCGAGATGCAGGCCAGCGGCGGCAAATGGCCGACAGCCTGTGCACTGCACGCGCCGGGCGGGCGGTGCGAGGTCGGGGTGGCGTCCGATGGGTGGGGGGAGCGTCGGGTCGATCGTCTCGCGCCTTACTCGTCAGGACCGGTGACGGCGCAGGGAATCCCGCGCAGCCCGTTCCGGTTGCTTCTCGATGCCGACACGCGGCCGCTGGGGAGGCCGGGTTCGCGCCGGTAACGGATATGATCGTCGTGGCACACGTACGTTCTCGGATGGGGCCGGTCCACTATAACGCCGCGCCGGGCCTCCTCCGGCCGGTGAGGTGGACCACCGGTCCCCTGTGGAGCCGATCTTCCGGGGCCCGACCGTTCGTCGTGTCCGGCCGTCCGTCCGTCTCACCGGGAGCACGCGTGCCCGGTCCAGCGGACAATGACCACAGCACGGCCGGACGGCCGAGACGCTCCACCAGACCTGCTCACCCCCGTCGAAGGGAATGCCTTCCGTGACCGACGGACCCCTCATCGTCCAGTCCGACAAGACGCTGCTCCTCGAGGTCGACCACCCCATGGCGGACGAGGCCCGCGGAGCCATCGCGCCGTTCGCCGAGCTCGAACGCGCACCGGAGCACGTGCACACCTACCGGGTCACGCCGCTCGCGCTGTGGAACGCCCGGGCCGCCGGCCACGACGCGGAGCAGGTCGTCGACGCGCTGGTCCGGTTCTCGCGGTACGCGGTGCCGCAGCCGCTGCTCGTCGACGTCGTGGACACCATGGGCCGCTACGGGCGCCTGCAGCTCGCGAACCACCCCGCGCACGGTCTCGTGATGACGGCGCTGGACCGGGCCGTCCTCGAGGAGGTCATGCGGCAGAAGAAGATCGCCCCGATGCTCGGCGCCCGCATCGATGCGGACTCGGTGATCGTCCATCCGTCCGAGCGCGGGCACCTCAAGCAGATGCTGCTCAAGGTCGGCTGGCCGGCGGAGGACCTCGCCGGCTACGTCGACGGCGAGGCGCACGACATCGACCTCGTCCAGGACGGCTGGACGCTGCGGGACTACCAGGCCCAGGCCGTCGAGGGCTTCTGGCAGGGCGGCTCCGGCGTCGTCGTGCTGCCCTGCGGCGCGGGCAAGACCCTCGTCGGCGCCGCGGCGATGGCGAAGGCCAAGGCCACGACGCTGATCCTGGTCACGAACACGGTCTCCGGCCGGCAGTGGAAGCGCGAGCTGATCGCCCGCACCACGCTGACCGAGGAGGAGATCGGCGAGTACTCCGGGGAGAAGAAGGAGATCCGCCCGGTCACCATCGCGACCTACCAGGTGATCACCCGCAAGACCCGGGGCGAGTACCGCCACCTGGAGCTCTTCGACTCCCGGGACTGGGGCCTGGTCCTCTACGACGAGGTCCACCTGCTGCCCGCGCCGGTCTTCCGCATGACGGCGGACCTGCAGTCCCGCCGCCGCCTCGGGCTCACCGCCACGCTGGTCCGCGAGGACGGCCGCGAGGGGGACGTCTTCTCCCTGATCGGCCCGAAGCGCTACGACGCGCCGTGGCGGGACATCGAGGCCCAGGGTTGGATCGCGCCGGCGGAGTGCACCGAGGTCCGGGTCACGATGACCGAGGCCGAGCGGCTCTCCTACGCCACCGCGGAGGCCGAGGAGCGCTACCGCATGGCATCGACGGCGCGGACCAAGCTGCCGGTCGTCCAGGCGATCCTGGACCGGCACAAGGGCGAGCCGACGCTCGTCATCGGGGCGTACCTGGACCAGCTCGACGAGCTGGGTGAGGCGCTGGACTGCCCGGTCATCCAGGGCTCGACGAGGAACAAGGAGCGGGAGTCGCTGTTCGAGGCGTTCCGCACCGGGGAGATCGACCGGCTCGTCGTGAGCAAGGTCGCGAACTTCTCCATCGACCTCCCCGAGGCGTCCATCGCGGTCCAGGTGTCCGGCACGTTCGGCTCCCGTCAGGAGGAGGCGCAGCGCCTCGGCAGGTTGCTCCGGCCCAAGGGGGACGGACGGCAGGCGCACTTCTACTCCGTGGTGTCCCGGGACACCCTCGACACCGAGTACGCCGCCCACCGCCAGCGGTTCCTGGCCGAGCAGGGCTACGCCTACCGGATCGTCGACGCGGACGACCTCCTCGGCCCCGCGCTTCCCGAGATGGACCCGGAGGCAGGTTGACGGCGGCCCCCGCGTCCCCCTGCGACGCCCTCCTGTCACCCGCGAGGACCGTGCGGAGGCCTCCGGCCCGGGGGCACACTGGGGGGACGACGCGACACGGGGGAGTCCGGGCATCTCGACCATCGGCTGGATCGTCGTCGCGGCGGTGGCCTGGGTGGTCCTCGCCGCGGTCGTCGCGCTGCTCATCGGTCGCACGGTCCGGCTCCGGGACCGCCAGGTGCCCGGTGCCGCCCGGGGCGGGGTGCCGCGGCCGCGCAGCCCGAGGCAGCCGGCCGGGAACCCGGCCGATCCTCCGCGGGGTCCGGCGGGCAGACGTCCCGGGGGCTGACGTCCCGGGGTACCACCCCCGAGACCGGGCCGGGTCCGGATCCGGGTCGAGACCGGGGTCGTCCCCGAGGCCCGGCGGCCGGGACCCGCGCAGAGTGGTGGACATGGACGAGACGACCACCGCCACCAGCACCTTCGACCCGATCGCCCCGATCGGCCCGAACGGGAGCACCGGGCCCGCCGCACCCGCCGTGGGCGAGCCGGTCCGCAAGCCCTTCCGCCTGCACCGCAGCCGCACCGACAAGATGGTCGGCGGCGTCTGCGGCGGCCTCGCCGAGAGCCTGGACGTGGACGCGGGCCTGATCCGCCTCGGCCTCGTCGCCCTGACGGTCTTCGGTTTCGGCGCCGGGATCGTGCTCTACGTCGCCGCCTGGGCCCTCGCGCCGGTGGAGTAGTCACCCTCGGGGGCACCCTCTGCACGTGGGTGTGTCCTGGCTCACCCGAGTGTGCGATCGTCCGCGCGTGTCTTCCCACGTCCGGGCCTCGGCGGAGAACGCCGTCGACCACCAGCACCTGCTGGACCTGCTGCTCGCCGAGCGCGAGGGCCTGCTGTCCGTCCTGGACCGGGTCCTCGCGCTCCGTGGTGTCGCCCGGCTGATCCGGGAGGCGGCGGGGGCGGACACCGGATTCCTCGGTGAACGCGGCAGACCCTCCGACGGGGACGCCCGCGGCTCGGCGGTGATCCGCTGGACGGCCGGCACCCGCACCGATGCGCTGCAGGACCTCACCGTGTCCGTGGGGCGCGGGATCGGCGGCCGTGCGCTGGCGCTCGGTCGCCCGGTCCGGGTCAGCGACTACGTGAGCGCGCCGACCATCACCCACGACTACGACGAGCGGGTCCGCCGTGAGGCGCTCGGCGCGATGATCGCGGTCCCGGTCGTGGACAGCGGCTGCACCCTCGCGGTGGCCTATGCGGGCCTGCACGGCCCCGGGGTCTTCGGGGACACCGCGGTCGACGAGGTCGCCCGGGTGGCGGCCGAGGCGGTCCCGGTGCTGCGGCTCGCGGACGCGGCCACGTCGAACGTCGACGGGGCGGTGGCCGCCGAGCGCAGGCGGATGCAGGCCTCACTGCACGACTCCGTCGGCGCCATGCTGTTCTCCATCGGGGCCCAGGTCCGGGACCTGCGCGTCGATCTCCCGGACAACCCGTTGCTCACCTCCCGCCTCGGCCGGATCGAGGCGGACATCTCCGCCGCGTCGCTGGCGTTGCGGGAGTCCCTGCTCTCGCTCTCGGAGACCGGCCCGGAGCGCGCGCTGCCGGTGGAGCTGGCCGAACACTGCCGCAGCTTCGAGGCCCGCACGGGTGTGACGTGCCGGTTCGTCCAGCTCGGCCCGGTGGACCCGCTGGACGCCGAACGGACGGCGGTGCTCGTCGGCGTGGTCCGCGAGGGGCTGCTCAACGCGGAGAAGCACGCCGACGCCTCCACCGTCGTGGTGAGCCTGGCCCCCGCGGACGCCGGGGGCGTGCAGCTGGCGGTGGCGGACGACGGCAGGCCGGAGGACGCCGGTACGGGGACGGCCGGTCCCGGGACCGGCCTCGGCCTGCCGATGCTCGTCGCCCGCGGGGCCCGCCTCGGCGGGCGGGTCAGCCTGGTCCGGGACGAGGACGGCGGCACGACCCTGCGCGTCCATCTCCCGGCGGCCCCCGCCTCCGGTCAGGGACAGGGATGAACCCGGCGCGGGTGATGGTGGTCGACGACCACCCGGTGGTCCGCGACGGCGTCGCCCTGCTGCTGCGGGGCGAGCCGTCGCTCGTGGTGGTCGGCGCCGCGGAGTCCGGGCGGGCCGCCCTGGAGCGCGCCCCCGCGCTGCGCCCGGACCTCGTGCTGCTGGACCTGCGGCTGCCGGACATGCTGGCGCCCGAGGTCGTCGTCGCGCTCCGCGCGGTGTGCCCGGCAGCGCGGATCGTGGTGTTCACCGCGCACGGGGACCATCACGGCGTCCGGGCCGCGCTCGACGCGGGGGCGCACGGGGCCCTGATCAAGGACGCCGCGGTCACCGACCTCGTCGCGGCGTTGCGGAAGGTGCTGCGCGGCGAGCGGGTCCTCGATCCGCGGATGGCGGCCGCGGGCGGTCTCGAGGGATCGGCGCTGGAGCGGAGCGGGCTGACCCGCCGGGAGTACGAGGTGCTCCGGTTCGCGGCGCAGGGCCGCACGAACCCCGAGATCGCCGAGGCGACCGGGCTGGCCCGCAACACCGTCAAGACCTACCTGCAGTCCGCCCTGCACAAGCTGGGTGCGCGCAACCGCGTCGAGGCGATCGGGAAGGCCAGCGAGGCCGGTCTGCTCTGATCTTCCGTTCGATCCCCGGTGATCGTGTCGTCCCGATCGTCCGGACCCTCTCCACCTGGGGGTGTGAGCCGCGGTGTGAGCCGCACCACCATGTGCGCCGAGCGGCCCGGTCGGGCCGCTCGGGTGGCGAGGAGGCCGGGTGAGGGAAGAGTGCTGAGCGTACGGGGCCTGGGGGTCCGCTACGGCCGGTCCGTCAGTGCCCTGGAGGGCGTGGACCTCGAGGTCGCGACGGACAGCGTGGTCGCGGTCCTCGGTGGCAACGGGGCGGGCAAGTCCACGCTGCTCCGGGCCGTGTCCGGCACCCTCGGGCTGCACGGCGGCGCGATCACGAGCGGCGAGATCCGGTTCCGGGACGAGCGGATCGACCGGCTCGACCCGGCGGTCGTCGTCCGGCGTGGGGTCGTCGCCGTCCCGGAGGGCCGCCAGGTCTTCGCCCGGATGACCGTCGAGGAGAACCTGCGGGCGGGCGGCCTCGGGGCCCGGTCCGCGGCGGACCGCACGGCGGCCCGCGCCCGGGTCTCCGAGCTGTTCCCGGTGCTCGCCGAGCGTTCCGGGCAGCGCGCGGGCCTGCTCTCGGGCGGCGAGCAGCAGATGCTGGCGATCGGCCGGGCGCTGATGTCCGGCCCGTCGCTGCTCCTGCTCGACGAGCCCTCGCTCGGCCTGGCGCCCCAGATGATCGGCCGGATCGCGCGGATCGTCACCGAGATCCACTCCCAGGGCACGGCCGTGGTGCTCGTCGAGCAGAACGCGACGATGGCGCTGCAGGTCGCGGACCACGCCGCGGTCCTCGAGGTCGGCCGGATCGCGCTCGCCGGGCCCGCCGAGGAGCTCGCCGCCAGCAATGACGTCCAGCGGCTCTACCTGGGCGGGCACGCCGAGTCCGACGAGCAGGCCGCGGCCGAGGTGGCGCAGGCCCGCTCGCACCGCTCCGCCCGCAGGCTGGCCAGGTGGGCCGGATGACCGCCCCCGCTCCCCCCTCCGTGCCCGACGTCCGGGAGGACGTCCGGCCGCTCGCCGTCGACGACGTCACGCTGCGGTTCGGCGGGGTCACCGCCCTCGAGGAGGTGTCCTTCACCGTCGAGCCCGGCACCGTGCACGCGCTGATCGGCCCGAACGGCGCGGGCAAGTCCAGCTGTTTCAACGTGATCAGCGGGCTCTACCGGCCGACGTCCGGGCGCGTGCGGTTCGGCGACGACGACCTGACCGGCCTCGCGCCGCACCGGTTGGCCGCCCTCGGCGTCGGCCGCTCGTTCCAGAACATCGCGCTCTCGCCCGGCAGCACCGTGCGGGATAACGTGCTGCTCGGCCGGCACGTGCTGACCCGCGGCGGCTTCCTGACCGGTGGGCTCCGGCTGCCCTGGTCGGTGCGGGCGGAGCGGCGGCACACCGCGCGCGTCGAGGAGATCTGCGACTTCCTCGGGGTCGCGGACCGGCTCGACGCCCCCGTCGGGTCCCTGCCCTACGGCGTCGCGAAGCGGGTGGACATCGCCCGCGCCGTCGCCGTCGAGCCCACCCTGCTCATGCTCGACGAGCCCGCGGCCGGGCTGAACGCCACCGAGACCGCCGGGATGGGGGTCACCATCCGGGACCTCCGCGACGCCCTCGGCATCTCGGTGCTGCTCGTCGAGCACGACATGGGCCTGGTCATGGGCATCGCGGACCGGGTGAGCGTCCTGGACTTCGGCCGGCTGATCGCGGACGGCACGCCCGCGCAGGTGCAGGCCGATCCCGAGGTCGTCCGTGCCTACCTGGGCACCGGCGGCGAGGAGGAGGGCACGTGAACACGTTCCTGCAACTGGTGCTCAACGGCCTGGGCAAGGGCGCGGTCTACGCCCTCCTCGCACTCGGCTTCGTGATCATCTTCAAGGCGACCGAGGTGGTGAACTTCGCCCACGGCTCGCTGGTGCTGATCGGCGGCTACTTCGTCTACGCGACGAAGGACGCGCTGGGCTGGGTCGGTGCGGCGGCGCTCGGGATCGCCTCCGCGGCGATCGCCGCGCTGCTCATGGAGCGGCTGCTGATCTCCCGGGCCACGGGCGCGGACCCCAACAGCCTCGCGCTGCTCACCATCGGGGTCGACGTGATCGTCACCGAGGAGATCGTCCGGCGGCTCCGCGCGGACATCCCGTTCATCGGCGATCCCTACGACGCACAGGCGATCCAGTTCGCCGGCCTCACGGTGTTCCGGACCCAGCTCGTGGCGCTGATCGTCGGCGCGGTGCTGCTCACCGCGTTCTTCGTGGCCTTCCGCTTCTCCTCGTGGGGCGTCGCGATGCGCGCGCAGGCGGAGAACCGGGAGGCCGCGGCGCTGATGGGCATCCGCAGCTCGCGGGTGACGGCCACCGCGTGGCTGGTCGCGGGGGCGCTCGCCGGGGTCGCGGTGCTGTTCATGGCCACCCAGGACTTCTCGGGGGCGGGCCTGGGCCGCGGGACCCACGCGATCGCGCTGATCGCCTTCCCGGCCGCGATCCTCGGCGGGTTGGACTCCACCGTGGGCGCCGTCGTCGGCGGGCTGATCGTGGGGCTCACCGAGGCGCTCTCCGCGCAGTACATCTCCTTCGAGTTCTCCAAGAGCGCGGTGTTCCTGGTGATGCTCATCGTGCTGGTGATCCGGCCGTCCGGGTTGTTCGGGACGAAGGAGCTCAGTCGTGTCTGAGCGGAGCCTGCGGAGCGAGCATCGTCATCGGCGGAGCCTGCGGAGCGAGCATCGTCATCGGCGGAGCCTGCGGAGCGAGCAACATGTCTGAGACGACCGTGCGTCCCCCCGAGACCACCTCCGGCTCGGGTTCACCCGCGCCGGCCCCGCGCCGCCGGAACTGGCTGAAGATCGTCGGAACCGTGCTCGGGCTCGTCGTCCTCGTCCTGTTCCCGGTGCTCGTCGGGACGGAGGTGGCCTACCTCAAGGCCGCGCAGTACGTGCTGATCGGCCTGGTCGGCGCCGTCGGGCTCACCCTGCTCGTCGGGCAGGCCGGGCAGCTCTCGCTGGCCCATCCGTTCTTCCTGCTCGTCGGGGCGGTGAGCTATGCCGTCCTGGCGGGGCAGCCGGAGGAGGGGCTGGTCGGCCTCGGCCTGCCGCCGCTGGTCGCGCTGGTCGGGTCGGTGGGGCTGTGCGGGCTCATCGGGCTGGCGTTCGCGCCGGTCGCGGGCCGGCTGCGCGGGATCTACCTGGGGGTCGCGTCGCTGTCCCTGGTGTTCCTGGGGCTCTACCTCGGGCAGTCGCTGGACATGTTCAGCGGCGGCACGTCGACCGGCCGCACGCCCCCGACGTTCACGGTGTTCGGCTTCGAGTTCGCGAACTCCGAGCCCGCCCCGACGATCCTGGGCGTCGCGATCCAGAAGCAGCAGCGGCTCTGGTACCTGTTCC
>JAOZVV010000184.1:7712-22479 GCA_025869365.1 Pseudonocardia sp. | reverse complement strand
GGTTGTCGATCGTGAAGCCCTGCTTCTCGATGGTGTCGACGAAGTCGATGACCGCACCCTGCAGGTACGGCGCGCTCATCCGGTCCACCCCGACCTTGAGGCCGTTGTAGTCCCGGAACAGGTCACCGTCGAGGGACCGGTCGTCGAAGAACAGCTGGTAGCGCAGGCCGGCGCAGCCCCCGGGCTGGACTGCGATGCGCAGGTGCATGTCGTCGCGCCCTTCCTGCTCCAGCAGGGTGCGGGCCTTGAGGGCGGCGGTGTCCGTGAGCTCGACACCGTGCGTTTCGGTCGCGACATCGCTCTGGACGGAATTATCGACGGTCATGACCTCTCCCAACAGCACACGGGTTCGGATCTGTTCCCGACGTCGCCGGGAATCGGTGCCGTGTCTCGCCGCCATACTAGGCGTCCGATCCGGCCCGGGTCTCCCCCGGCGACGGTGATCGGCGCGACGCAGGGTGATCCGAGTCACCTGCTCCACTGCGACGCGACGTGTGCGGCGAGCGCCGCCAGGGCGCCCGCCGGGGTCGGGTCGACGGCCTCACCCCCGCTGATCTGCCCGGACACCGCATAGGACGTGTCGACGCCGATCGCCCCCGCCTCGCGGCGCCCGACCAGGACCTCCGTGGCCAGCACCAGGCAGGGGACGCCGTGGTCCGCGGCGCGGCGCGCGACGGCGGCGAGGGGCGAGCCGCGCAGGGACCGCCAGTCGAAGACGCCCACCCCGGTGACGACGAGCCCGGGCCCGGCGGCGAACGCGGCGTCCAGCTCGACCGGAGCCGCGAACCCGGACGCCGCGGACCCCAGCGGGGATGCGGACCCGGACGCGACCACGGGGTCGGGAGCCGGCCCGGTGTCCGATATGCCGAGGTCGACGAGCGGGACGAGGGTCAGCTCGTCCCCCGGCGCGGCCCGCCGCCAGCCCTCCCCGATCGCCGCCGCGGCCTCCGCGGCGGACACCGTCGCACCGAACGCGGAAGGGGCCACCAGCACTCGCACGGGCGGGAGGGTAACCGCCCAGCTCAGGCCGTACCCTGTGACCCGTGAGGTTCCTGCGCCGCTCCGACGAGCCGACAACGACCGTGTCCCAGGCCGACGCCAAGCCGTCCGCCGATGCCGGCGGGGTTCGGGTCGGCGGGAAGTCCGTCGGCAAGGGCCGCCCGACGCCCAAGCGCAGGGACGCCGAGGGCCGCCGGCGCGGGCCGGCGCCCGCCCCGCCGAAGACGCAGCGCGAGGCGTCGAAGCTGGCCCGGCAGAACCGTCCGGGCAAGGAGGAGCGGCGTGCCCAGGCCGCCGAACGCCGCAAGCGGATGGACGCGGGCGACGACCGGGTGCTGCTCCCCCGGGACCGCGGGCCGGTCAAGGCCTACGTCCGGGACGTCGTGGACTCCCGCCCGCACCTCATGGGCCTGTTCATGCCGCTGGCCGTCATCGTGCTGATCTCGGTGCTGCTGCCGATCCCCGCCGCACAGCAGTACCTGAGCCTGTTCAGCCTGGTCGCGCTGGCGGTGATGATCGCCGAAGGCGTCACCCTCGGCATCAGCACCACCAAGAAGGCGCGCGCGAAGTTCCCGCAGGAGACGATCAGCGGCCTCGGGACCGGCTGGTACGCGTTCACCCGCGCCAGCCAGCTCCGCAAGCTCCGCGTCCCGAAGCCGCGCGTGCAGCGCGGCGCCCAGGTCTGACGGGCCCCTACCCCTCCTGCAGGGACATCGGTCCGTAGACCTTCTCCTCGGAGTCGTCGAGCAGGTCCACGGCGTCGATCCCGGCCGTCCGCAGGTCCTCCCAGGTGTCGCCGAACCACGCCTCGGCCTCGGCCTGGTCCTCGAACTCCTCGGGTGCGTCGGCGGGCGCCGCGGTCTCGGCCCCGCTCGCGTCGAGATATCTCCATCGGAACGCCATGGCCGGACCCTAACGCTCCATCCTGCGCGCGAATCGGGACGCTCCTACCGTTGACGGACATCTCCGGCGGTGGACCGAGGAGCGGAAACGCATGACAGAGACGTCACCCCAGGTCGGCAGCACGTTCCTGCCCCAGGCCCCGCCCACCGGGGCGAGGGCGAAGGTCAGGCAGATCGGGCCCGGCCTGCTCGCCGCCGCGACGGGCGTCGGGGCCGGGGACCTCGTGGCCACGATGGTCGCGGGCGCCGAGTACGGCACGGCGCTGCTGTGGGCCGCGATCCTCGGCACCGTCCTGAAGCTCGCGCTCGGCGAGGGCGTCGGCCGCTGGCACCTCGCGTCCGGCTCCACCCTGCTCGACGGCTGGCGCCGGCTCGGCCGCTGGGCCACCGGCTTCTTCGCCGTCTACATCGTGATCTGGGGCTTCGTCTACGGGGCGACCGCGATGTCCGCGGTCGGCCTGCCGCTCAACGCCCTGTTCGGCGGCCTGTCCGTCCGCTACTGGGCGATGATCGCCGGCGTCGTCGGGATCACGCTCGTCTGGCTGCAGCGCTACCAGGTCTTCGAGAAGTTCATGACCGTCCTGGTGCTGATCAAGTTCGTGTCGGTCGTGTCGATCGCCGTGCTCGTCTCCCCCGACCTCGGCAACCTGGCGAACGGCCTGGTCCCGCGGCTGCCGGACGGCTCCATCGTCTACGTGCTCGGCCTCATCGGCGGCGTCGGCGGCACGATCACGATGGCGGCCTACGGGTACTGGATGTTCGCGAAGGGCTGGAAGGGCACCGGCTGGCTGTCGATGATGCGCCTGGACAACGCCGTCGGCTATGTCATGACCGGCATCTTCGTCGTCGCGATGCTGATCGTCGGCTCGACGATCCTGCTGGGCCAGAACCTGACCGAGTCCGACAGCGGCCTGCTCACCCTCGGCACCGCCCTCGGCGAGCGCTACGGGGACTGGTCCCGGATCCTGTTCCTGGTCGGTTTCCTCGCCGTCACCTCGACGTCCCTGCTCGGCGTGTGGAACGGCGTCAGCCTGCTGTTCGCGGACCTGGTGCGGACGCTGCGGCTGCCCCACGGGGCCGCGGCCGAGGTGGGCGCGGAAGCGGCCGTCCCGGGTGAGAGGCCGGCCGACGACAAGGGCTACCAGGCCACCGCCGTCGAGAGGTCCGTACCGTTCCGCGGCTACCTGCTCTGGCTGACGATCCCGCCGATGGGCCTGCTGTTCATCGACAAGCCGTTCGGCCTCACGCTGGTCTACGGCGTGCTGGGCTCGGTGTTCATGCCGTTCCTGGCGATCACGCTGATGCTGCTGCTGAACTCGACGCGCGTCACCGGCAGCGGCCGCTCGGGCTGGCTGTCCAACATCGCGCTCGGCGCCGCGTCCGCGCTCTTCCTGGCCCTGCTGGTCACCGATCTCGTGGGCCGGTTGAGCTAGCGTCCGGCGGGTGACGCGCACGCTGGTCCTCGGAGGCACCCGCTCCGGCAAGTCCCGCCACGCCGAGGACCTGGTCCCCGTCGACGCCCCGGTGCGCTACGCCGCCACCGCCCGCCGGTACCCGGACGACGCGGACTGGGACGCGCGGATCGAGATCCACCGCGCCCGCCGGCCCGCGCACTGGACCACCGTCGAGGAGCCGGACCTCGTCGCGGAGATCGCGCGCGGCGGCGTCCTGCTGATCGACGACCTCGCCACCTGGCTCACCGGTGTCCTCGACGACACGGGCGCCTGGGCGGCCCGGCCGGTCCCCCCGGCCGTCGGCGAGGCCGTGGACGCGCTGGTCGGGGCCGTGGCCGGGGCCCCGGGCGAGGTCGTGATCGTCTCGGCGGAGGTGGGGCTCGGGGTCGTCCCGGAGACCCGCGCGGGCCGGTTGTTCCGGGACGAGCTGGGGGCCGCCAACGCCGCGCTGGCGGCCGTGTGCGACTCGGTGCTGCTGCTGGTGGCCGGGCTGCCGGTCCGGCTCAAGTGACGGCCCGGTAGGAAGGGCCCGTGACGTCCCCCGAGCTTCCCTCCCCCGAGCTTCCCGGGGTGCCCTCCCCCGACGCCGAGGCCCACCGCGCCGCCGTCGCCCGGCACGACGCGATGGCCGTCCCCGCCGGGGGACTGGGCGTCCTGGCCGAGCTGGGGTGCTGGCTGGCCGCGGCGCAGGGCGAGTGCCCGCCGCGCCCGCCCGCCCGGGTGCGGGCCGTCGTCGTCGCCGCAGACCACGGGATCGCCGCGGCCGGGGTGTCCGCGTACGCACCGGAGGTCACGGTCCGGCAGGTGGCCGCGACGCTCGAGCAGACCACCCCCGTCTCGGTGACGGCGGGTGTGGCGGGGGTGTCCGTCCGGGTCGTCGACGCGGGGCTGGACGCCGACCTGCTCCCCGGCCAGGGCCGGCACCGGGTCCGGCGCGGCAGCGGCCGGATCGACCGCGAGGACGCGCTCACGGCCGAGGAGACGGACAAGGCGTTCGCGATCGGCCGCGGGCTCGCGGACGAGGAGGTCGACGCCGGGGCGGACCTGCTGATCCCCGCCTCGCTCGGGGTCGGGGCGACGACGGCGGCCTCGACGCTGGTCTCGGCCGTCACCGGGACCGAGCCCGTCGCCGTGGTGGGCCGGGGCAGCGGGATCGGCGACGACGCGTGGATGCGCAAGTGTGCCGCGATCCGCGACGCCCTGCGCCGCGCCCGGCCGGTGTCGAAGGAACCGCTCGGCCTGCTCCGGACCGCCGGCGGCGCGGACCTGGCCGTGCTCACCGGGTTCCTCGTGCAGGCCGCGCTGCGCCGCACCCCCGTGCTGCTCGACGGCCTGGTCGTCGGTGCGGCGGCCCTGCTGGCGGAGGCGCTGGCCCCCGGCGCCCGCGCCTGGTGGCTCGCCGCGCAGATCTCCCCCGAGCCCGCGATGACGTTCGTGCTGCAGCACCTGCAGCTCGTGCCCGTGCTGGACCTGCAGGTCCGCCAGGGTGACGGGACGGGTGCGGTCGCGGTCGTCCCGCTCCTGCAGATGGCGGCGCGGCTGCTCGGGGACACCGTCACCGCCGAGGCGGCCGGGATCGTGCCGGTCCGCGCCGTCACGGGCTGACCCGGTGCGCTCCCTCGCGCTGGCCCTGAGCTGGCTCACCGTGCTCCCGGTGCGCACCGGGGAGCCGTCGGCGCGGACCGCGGCCGGGGCGCTGCGCTGGGCCCCTCTCGTGGGCGCCCTGCTCGGGGCCGCCGCCGGGGCACTGGCGCTCGGGCTGCTCGTCGTCGGTGTCCCGCCGCTGGTCGGCGGCCTGCTGGCCGTGGGATTCCTGGGGCTGGCGACGCGCGGGATGCACCTCGACGGGCTCGCGGACACCGCGGACGGACTCGGCTGCTACGGCCCGCCGGAGCGGGCGCTGGCGGTCATGAAGGACGGCGGGGCCGGGCCGTTCGCGGTCGTCACGCTGATCGTGGTGCTCGGGTCCCAGGCGGCCGCGCTCGCCGCGCTCCCGGCCGGGCGGCTCGTCGCGGGCGCCGCCCTGGCCGGGGCGGTCGGGCGCACGGGGTTCGCGTGGGTGGCCCGGCGCGGTGTCCCGGCGGCGCGGCCCGGCGGGCTCGGGGCGACGGTGGCGGGTTCGCAGCCGTGGTGGGTCGCGGTGCTGTGGTGGGCCGTGCTGGCCACCGCGGCCGCCGCGGTGACCCCGGCCCGCTGGCCGGGCGTGCTCGCCGTCGGGCTCGCGGCGCTGGTGGTGGCCGGGGTGTCCCGGCACACCGCCCGACGCTTCGGCGGGATGTCCGGCGACGTGCTCGGGGCGGCGTCCGAGCTGGGCGTGACCGTGGTGCTGGTGGTCCTCGCCGCGGCGCTGTGAGCGGGAGGCGGTGCGGAACACCGCCCCCCGCCCCAGGGGGCTCCTACAGGGCGCTCATCCAGCCGTGGGTGTCGTGTCCCTTGCCGCGCTGGATGTCGGTGAGCAGGGTGCGCAGGCGGACGGTGACGGGGCCCGGCTCGCCGTCCCCGACGCGCACCTGGCCGTCGTTGTGCTTGACGGTGCCGATGGGGGTGATCACCGCGGCGGTGCCGCAGGCGAAGACCTCGGTGATGGTGCCGTCCGCGCAGCCGTCGAGCCACTCCTGCGCCGAGATCTTCCGCTCGGTGACCTGGCAGCCGATCTCCTTGGCCAGCACCAGCAGCGAGTGCCGGGTGACGCCCTCGAGGATGCTGCCGGACAGCTCCGGCGTGACGAGCTCGGCGGAGTCCCCGGAGCCGAGGACGAAGAACATGTTCATCCCGCCCATCTCCTCGACCCACTTCCGCTCCGCGGCGTCGAGGTAGGCGACCTGGGCGCAGCCGTGCGCGGCGGCCTGGGCCTGCGGGAGCAGCGACGCAGCGTAGTTCCCGCCGCACTTCGCGGTGCCCGTGCCGCCGACCGCGGCCCGGGTGAAGTCCGTGCACAGCCACACGTCGACCGGCTTGACCCCGCCCGGGAAGTACGCACCGGCGGGCGAGGCGATGAGCACGTAGAGGTACTCGTCGGCGGGCCGGACACCCAGTCCCACCTCGGTGGCGATCATGAACGGCCGCAGGTAGAGCGACTCCTCACCGCCGCCCGGCGGCACCCACGCGCGGTCGACGGCGATCAGCTCGTCCAGCGAGACGAGGAACAGCTCGTCCGGCAGCTCGGCCATGCCCAGGCGCGCGGCGGACTGCCGGAAGCGCGCGGCGTTGGCCTCGGGCCGGAACGAGGCGATGCTCCCGTCCGGCTGGGTGTAGGCCTTGAGGCCCTCGAAGATCTCCTGCCCGTAGTGCAGCACCATCGTGGCCGGGTCCAGCGCGATCGGCCCGTACGGCACGACCTGCGCGTCGTGCCAGCCCTGCTCGGTCGTCCACTTGATCGTGACCATGTGGTCGGTGAAGTACCGGCCGAAGCCCGGGTCGGCCAAGATCTCCGCGCGCCGCGAGTCCGTGGCCGGGGCGGGGTTGGCGGTGCGGGTGAAGAGCGCGCTCATGACTGAGACCGTACAACGCGCGTCCGCACGTCAGGCGGCCTGTTCGTCCGGCGGGTCCGGGGTGGCCGCGCGGTGCTCGACGGGGTCGGTGCGGCGGGAGCGCACGGACACCGCGGTCGTCAGCAGCCAGCCACCGGCGAGGGCACAGGCGGTGATCAGCACCGTGATCGGCGGCATGCTCAGCGCGAGGACGCCGCAGAGGACGACGCCCAGGCCCGCGAGCCACATCCGCCAGGTCCGGCCGGCCCGGGGCAGCCGTAGCGCGGCCAGGTTCACCACCGCGAAGTCCACGAGCAGGGCGCACGCGGTCAGCGCGATCGCCCCCCACGTGCCCGCGAACACCACGACCAGGATCGCCAGCGCCATGCCGGCGATGTCCGCCCGCCACGCCGCGCCGCTGCCGCACCGCCGGGCCATCACGGCCGGCAGGTCCCCGCGCGACGCCATCGCCGCGGCCGCCACTGCGGCCGCGGCGAGCACCGCGAGCAGCGTCGACCCCGCCGCCACGGCCGCACCGATCCGGACGAGCACGCCCAGCGCGGGCGCCCGCCCGGTGTCCACGAGAGCGACCAGCGGCGAGCGCTCGACGGCCAGCCGGTCCGTCCCCAGCCCGACGAGCAGCGCCCCGCACACCGCGAGGTAGGCCGCCGTCGCGATGCCGATGACGATCGCCAGCGCGCGTGCCCGCGTCCGGGACGGCGTGCGCAGCTCCGTGCCCAGCCCGATGATCCGGCTGAACCCCGCGAACCCGAAGAAGACGAGGCCGGCGCCGGTGAACAGGCCGAGCTCCCGGGTGATCGGCAGCAGCCCCGGGGCCATCGTCACGGGTTGCTCGGTCGCGGCGGACACCGACGGCGTCCCGGCGCCGCCCGGGCCGAGGAGCCCGACGACGACCACGACGAGCAGCACCGCGCCGATGCCGCCCACGAGCGACCACGCCGCCCGCGGGGCGGGCCGCACCCCGACGATGTTCAGCCCGGTCATCACCGCGATCACGACGATGGCGACGACGAGCGGGCGGGTGGGCAGGACGTAGGTCCCGAAGATACCGGCCGCGGCCGCGGCGACCGCGATCTTGCCGGTGAGGTGGGCGACCCCCGCGAGCCGTCCGATCGCGGGGTGCAGGCTGCGCCGGGCCGCGTCGTAGCCGACGTCGTGGGAGTCCGGGTCTCCCTCGGGGACGCCGTCCCCGACGGCCCGGGCGTCCCGCGCCGTGGCGAGGTCCGCCGACGACGCCGCACTGCACCCGGCCACGGCGGCGGCCAGCAGCACGGACGCGAGCAGCCAGGGCCCGGCGACCGCCGCCGCCGGCGCGAACACCGCGAAGATCCCGGCCCCGAACACGGCGGACAGTCCGAGGACGGCCGCGTCCGCGGTCCCCAGTCGCCTGCTCAGGGTCGTTGCCACGCACACCACTGTCGCATCCGACCCTGTCCGGAACGGCTCCGCGACGGTGTCATTAGCATTTCGAAGAGGTCTCGCCGTGCCCCGCCGGCGCTCCGCCGCCGCCGTCCCCCGCCCGAAGGAGCTCGTCCCGTGTCCACCTCCGTCACCCCGTCCGTCTCCACCACCGAGGTCGGCCTGCTCGCCGGCTCGCCCGCCGCCGCGGAGGCGGACGCCGTGATCGTCGGCCTGCTGCCGGGCGAGGAGGGCGGGCACCCGGTGCTCGCGGCCGGCGCGGAGGAGATCGACGCGGCCTTCGACGGCGGGCTGGCCGCGCTGCTGGACCTCGCCGGCGCCTCCGGCAAGGCCGAGGAGGTCGTGCGGCTGCCCTCCCGCGGGGCGGTCGCGGCGCAGCTCGTCGTGGGGGTCGGGCTCGGCGCACCCGACGGTGACGGGGAGGACCCGGGGGCCGACCAGGTCCGCCGCGCCTCGGGGGCCGTCGCCCGTGCCCTCGCCGGGAGCGGCCGGGTGGTGAGCACGCTGGGCGCCGTGGACCTCGCCGCCGCCGCCGAGGGCACGCTGCTCGGGGCCTACCGCTTCACCGCGTTCAAGGGCGACCCCGAGGCGGGGAAGAAGCCGGTCGGCCGGGTCGAGTTCAGCGGGGTCGCCGGGGACGGCCTCGGGGTGCTGCGGCACGCCGTCGCCGTCGCCGACGCCGTGCGCACGGCCCGGGACCTGATCAACACCCCGCCGAACGCCCTCTACCCGGAGACGTTCGCCGCCCGGGCGAAGGAGCTCGGCGAGGCCGCCGGCCTGGACGTCGAGGTGCTCGACGACGCCGCGCTCGCCGAGGGCGGGTTCGGCGGCGTGCTCGGGGTCGGCCAGGGCTCGGCGCGCAAGCCCCGGCTGGTCCGGCTGAGCTGGTCCGGCGGAGCGAACCCGGTCAGGAAGGTCGCGCTCGTCGGCAAGGGCATCACCTTCGACACCGGCGGCATCTCGATCAAGCCGGCCGCCGGGATGGACGCCATGACGTCGGACATGTCGGGTGCCGCGGCCGTCATCGCCACGACCGTGCTCGCCGCCGCCCTGGAGCTGCCGGTCGCCGTCACCGCGACCGTGCCGATGGCGGAGAACATGCCGTCGGACAGCGCGTACCGCCCCGGGGACGTGCTGACGATGTACGGCGGCAAGACCGTCGAGGTGCTCAACACCGACGCCGAGGGCCGGCTGATCCTGGCGGACGCGATCGTGCGCGCCGCCGAGGACGAGCCGGACTACCTCGTCGAGACCTCCACGCTGACCGGTGCGCAGATGGTCGCGCTGGGCACCCGCACCGCCGGGATCATGGGAGCTCCGGAGCTGCGGGACCGGATCGCCGCCCACGGCCGGGCGGTCGGGGAGGACGCGTGGGCGATGCCGCTGCCCGAGCACCTGCGCGCCGAGCTGGACTCCCGCGTCGCGGACCTGGCGAACGTCACGGGCAACCGCTTCGGCGGGATGCTCGCCGCGGGGCTGTTCCTGCGGGAGTTCGTCGCCGAGGGCCTGCCGTGGGCGCACATCGACATCGCCGGCCCGTCCTTCAACACCGGCGGTCCGTGGGGCTACACCCCCAAGGGCGGCACGGGCACCCCGATCCGCACCCTGCTCGCCCTCCTGGAGGACATCGCCGAGAACGGCTGAGTTGCTACCGGCCGGTAACGTCGCGGGCATGACCCGACGTCGTGTCCCGCATCAGGTCCCTGCCGGCTCCCGCTCCGCCGTCGTCACCGGCGCGGCGCGCGGGATCGGCGAGGCGGTCGCCCGCGAGCTGGTCGGGGCGGGCTACCAGGTCCTCGTCACCGACGTCGACGGGACCGCCGCCGCGGTCACGGCGCAGCGCATCGGGGCCGCGGACGGGATCGCCTACGACGTCACGGACCCGGACGCCGGGCACGCCGTCGCCGCGCGGGCGCGGGAGCTCGCCCCGCTCGGCGCATGGGTGAGCAATGCGGGCGTCGGGTTCGACGGCACCCTCGCCGAGCTCGACGAGAAGCACGTCCGGGCGCTGGTCGAGGTCAACCTCCTGGGGCCGGTCTGGGGTTCGCGCGCGGCGATCGCGGCGTTCCGGGAGCAGGCCGCGGGCGGTGTCCGCGGCGGCGAGCTGGCGATCACCGCGTCCCTGTCGGCGCTCGGACCGGTGCCCGGGCTCTCCGTGTACGCGGCGACGAAGGCGGGCGTCCTCTCCCTGGCGATGTCGCTGGACACGGAGCTGCGCGCGGACGGGATCCGGGTCCACGCGGTCTGCCCCGACGGCGTCGGCACCGCCCTGCTCGACGGCATGGCGCCGGACGGGCAGGCGAAGGCGCTGGTCCGCAGCGGCGTGCTGCTCACCCCGGACCAGGTCGCGGCGGCGCTGGTGGGGATGTTCGGGACCGGCCGGGTCTACCGCACGCTGCCCGCCTGGCGCGGAGCGATGATGCGCCTGTCCGCGCTCGCCCCGGGGGTGGCCATGCGCCTGGAGCCCGCGATGCGGGCCGTGGGATCGCGCCGCCTGCGCCGCGGCTGAGCTCCCGGGCCCTCGGCCCAAGCCCGACGCGCGCGGTCCGTCGCGACGCGCGCGGCCGACGGCGCCCGGAGCGCAACACC
This sequence comes from Pseudonocardia sp., assembly GCA_025869365.1. Taxonomy (GTDB): domain Bacteria; phylum Actinomycetota; class Actinomycetes; order Mycobacteriales; family Pseudonocardiaceae; genus Pseudonocardia. The sequence continues at coordinate 11,625 of JAOZVV010000184.1, read as the reverse complement.
GCGCGTGGGCCGTGCCGCGCGGGGACCGGACGGGCGGCGCGCTTCGGGCCTCAGGCGCCGAGGTCCCGGCGGCGCTCCTGGCCCCGCAGGATCCGCTGCCGGGCGTCGTGGTCCCGCATGCGCTGCGGGTAGCCGACGATCTGGACGTCGTAGACCGGGATCTTCAGGGACCGGGCGATCCTCCGGGCGCCGTCGGGACCGGAGACCCGCCGCCGGGTCCACTCGCCGTCGGTGGCGACGAGGATCATGGTCGTCTCCGTCACAGCGGTCCTCGGTTCGACGAACGCCTCCACCCCGGCGTGGGTGGCGGTCCACGCGCGCAGGTGCTCCTCGTCCCCGCTCCGCGTCCGGACGGCCTTGCGACCACCGCGCATCCTGCTCAACAGGCCCATCGTCGTCCCATCCCGTACCGGCACCGTCGGGGAGCGGAGTGCTCCCACGCAGGCCCAACGTGCGGCTGTCGGGTTTTTCTCCCGGGTGCGCGAGGACACCTCGCCCCACATCGGAGATCCGGTGGTGACAAGATGGTGCCGCCCTGACCGCCGTACCCGGTGTCCGGGGTCGCCGACGGCGTGACCACGCCCGAGGCGAACCGATCGTCCGATGAGGAGAACGACGTGCCCGAGCAGACCGCCGACCTGGTGATCCTCGGCGGAGGATCGGGCGGCTACGCGTGTGCCCTGCGGGCGGCGGAGCTGGGCATGTCCGTGGTCCTGGTGGAGAAGGACAAGCTCGGCGGCACCTGCCTGCACCGCGGCTGCATCCCCACCAAGGCGCTGCTGCACGCCGCCGAGGTGGCCGACGCCTCCCGGGACGGCGCCAAGGTCGGCGTGCTCTCCCAGCTCATCGGCATCGACATGCCCGGGGTCAACGCGTACAAGGACGGTGTCGTCGCCCGTCTGTACAAGGGCCTGCAGGGCCTCGTCTCCTCCCGCAAGATCAACCTCGTCGAGGGCGCCGGCACGTTCGTCGGCCCGAACGCGGTCGAGGTGGACGGCACCCGCTACATCGGCCGGAAGGTCGTCCTCGCCACCGGCTCCTACGCGCGGAGCCTGCCCGGCCTGGAGATCGGCGGCCGGATCATCACCTCGGACCAGGCCCTGACGCTGGAGGACGTGCCGCAGAAGGTCGTCATCCTCGGCGGCGGCGTGATCGGCGTCGAGTTCGCGTCGGTCTGGCGTTCCTTCGGCGCCGAGGTCACGGTCGTCGAGGCGCTCCCCCGGCTCGTCCCGAACGAGGACGAGTTCGCCTCCAAGCTCCTCGAGCGCGCGTTCCGCAAGCGCAAGATCACCGCGAAGACCGGGGTGAAGTTCACCGGCGCCAGGCAGACGGACCACGGCGTCACCGTCTCCCTGGAGTCCGGTGAGGAGCTCGAGGCGGACCTGCTGCTCGTCGCCGTCGGCCGGGGCCCGAACACCACCGGCCACGGGTACGAGGAGGCCGGGGTGACCATGGAGCGCGGCTTCGTGATCACCGACGAGCGGCTGCGCACGAACCTGCCGGACGTCTACGCCGTCGGGGACATCGTGCCCGGCCTGCAGCTCGCCCACCGCGGCTTCGGCCAGGGCATCTTCGTCGCCGAGGACATCGCCGGGCTGGACCCGCGGCCCATCGACGAGGCCGGCATCCCGCGCGTCACCTACTGCGAGCCCGAGGTCGCCTCCGTCGGCCTGACCGAGGCGCAGGCCAAGGAGCGCTACGGCGAGATCCAGACGCTGACCTACGATCTCGGGGGCAACGGGAAGTCGCAGATCCTGCAGACCTCCGGCGCCATCAAGCTGGTCAAGGCCGGCTCCAAGGACACCCCCGGCCCGGTCGTCGGCCTGCACCTGGTCGGCGCGCGCGTCGGGGAGCTGATCGGCGAGGCCCAGCTCGTCTACAACTGGGAAGCCCAGGCGGACGACGTCGCCCCGCTGATCCACGCCCACCCCACCCAGAACGAGGCCCTCGGCGAGGCGCACCTCGCGTTGGCCGGCAAACCCCTTCACACGCACGGCTGACGCCGCGAAGACCGCACCGCACACCCGCACGTCGAACTAGGAGCTCCGACCCGATGGCCTTCTCCGTCCAGATGCCCGCTCTCGGTGAGAGCGTCACCGAGGGCACCGTCACCCGCTGGCTCAAGCAGGAGGGCGACACCGTCGAGGTCGACGAGCCGTTGCTCGAGGTCTCGACGGACAAGGTCGACACCGAGATCCCCTCCCCCGTGGCCGGCGTGCTGCAGAAGATCGTCGCCGGCGAGGACGAGACCGTCGAGGTCGGCGGCGAGCTCGCCGTCATCGGCGACGCGGACTCCGCCGACGCGGCGCCCGCGGCCCCCGCGGAGGAGCCCGCCGAGGAGCCCGCCCCCGAGCCGGAGCCCGCGCCGGTCGCGGAGACCGAGCCCGAGCCGTCCGCGGACGCCGAGCAGCCCGCCGAGAAGCCGAAGGCCGGCACGGGATCCGGTGGCGGCACGTCCACCCCGGTCACCATGCCCGAGCTGGGCGAGAGCGTCACCGAGGGCGTCGTGACCCGCTGGCTCAAGGCGGTCGGGGACACCATCGAGGTCGACGAGCCGCTGCTCGAGGTCTCCACGGACAAGGTCGACACCGAGATCCCGTCGCCGGTCGCCGGCACCGTGCTCGAACTGACGGTCGCCGAGGACGACACCGTCGAGGTCGGCGGTCAGCTCGCCCTCATCGGCGACGCGGACGCCGCGCCCGCCGAGGCGGAGCCGGAGCCCGCGCCCGCCCCGAAGGCCGAGGCCCCCGAGGCCGAGCCCGAGGCGAAGCCGAAGCAGGAGGCCCCGAAGCAGGAGGCCCCGAAGCAGGAGGCGCCGGCCAGCACCAACGGCAAGGCCGCCGCGCCCGAGGACGAGGCCCGCGAGGGCACCCCGTCCGGCGGGTCCGGAAGCGCGCCGTACGTGACGCCGCTGGTCCGCAAGCTCGCGGCCGAGAACGACGTGGACCTGTCCACCCTCACCGGCAGCGGCGTCGGCGGCCGCATCCGCAAGCAGGACGTGCTCGCCGCCGCCGAGTCCGCCAAGGCGCCCGAGCCGGCCGCCCCGGCCGCCGCCGCTCCCGCCGCCGCGGCGCCGAGCAGCGCTCCCAAGCAGCCGACCACGGTCCCGGCCCGCGCGAGCGACGCCCCGCAGCCGGGCACCACGGTGAAGATGCCGCGGCTGCGCCAGATCATCGCCCAGCGCATGGTCCAGTCGCTCGAGGTGTCGGCGCAGCTCACGACGGTGCAGGAGGTCGACGTCACCCGGATCGCGAAGCTCCGCGCCCGGGCGAAGGCGGACTTCGAGCGCCGCGAGGGCGTCAAGCTCACCTACCTGCCGTTCTTCGCGAAGGCGACCGTCGAGGCGCTCAAGGCGTTCCCGGCCGTCAACTCCTCGATCACCGAGGACGGCAAGCAGGTCGAGTACCACGGCGCCGTGCACCTGGCGATCGCCGTGGACACCCCGCGCGGGCTGCTCGTCCCGGTCATCAAGAACGCGGACGACCTGAGCCTCGCCGGGCTGGCCAAGAAGATCGCGGACGTCGCGGCGCGCACCCGGGCCAGCAAGATCGGCCCGGACGAGCTCTCCGGCGGCACCTTCACGCTCACCAACATCGGCAGCGCCGGTGCGCTGTTCGACACGCCGATCATCAACCAGCCGCAGGTCGGCATCCTGGGGACCGGCGCGATCGTCAAGGAGCCGAAGGTCATCGCCGGCCCGGACGGCGAGGACGTCATCGCCATCCGCTCGGTCTGCTTCCTCCCGCTGACCTACGACCACCGCATCGTCGACGGCGCGGACGCCGGCCGCTTCGTCAGCGCGATCAGGGCCCGCCTCGAGGAGGGCGCGTTCGAGTCGGATCTCGGCCTCTGACGATCTGAACGTCGACCGCGACGGCGGGCAGGGACACCCTGCCCGCCGTCGCGCGTTCCG
>JAOZVV010000184.1:2093-7702 GCA_025869365.1 Pseudonocardia sp. | reverse complement strand
GGGCCCGGGCGGGGGGGGGGGGGTTTGGGGCGGTTCGGCGGCCTCTGCTTTTTCCCCGGCCCCCGGGGCGGGGGGGGTGGCCCCCCCGCCCCGCGGCCGCGCGTTCCGGACCCGAGTCGCGTCTCCCCGCCGGGTCCGCAAGGATCAGCGGCGTGCGCGTCGTGGTGGCCGGTTCGTCCGGTCTGATCGGAACTGCCCTGGTCGCCCAGCTCCGGGAGGCGGGGCACGAGGTCCTGCGCCTGGTCCGCCGGGCGCCCGCCGCCCCGGACGAGCGGGGCTGGGACCCGCCCTCGGGCCGGATCGACGACGGCACCCTCGACGGTGTCGACGCCGTCGTCAACCTGGGCGGGGTCGGCATCGCCGACCGGCCCTGGAGCGGTGCGCGCAAGCAGGCGATCCGGGACAGCCGCACCGTCCCGACGGACGTCCTCGCCACGGCCGTCGCCCGGGCGGACGTCCCGGCGCTCATCAGCGGCTCCGCGGTCGGCTACTACGGGGACACCGGCGACCGTGAGGTCGACGAGTCCGCGCCGGCCGGGCGGGGCTTCCTCGCGGACACCTGCCGGGACTGGGAGGCCGCGACCGCCCCCGCGGCGGAGGCCGGTGCCCGCGTCGTCACGCTCCGGACCGGCCTCGTGCTCTCCCCGTCCGGGGGCCTGCTGCAGATCATGAAACCGGTGTGGAAGTCCTTCCTCGGCGCCCGGATCGGCGACGGCACGCAGTACTACCCCTGGGTCTCGCTGGACGACGAGGTCGGCGCCATCCGGTTCGCCGTGGAGAACGACGCGGTGCGGGGCCCGGTCAACGTCACCGGCCCCACGCCCGTCACGAACGCCACGTTCACCGCACAGCTCGCGAGCGCGGTCGGCCGGCCCGCACCGCTCGTCATCCCGGCCTTCGTGGTGAGCACCGTGCTCGGCGACATGGGCCGGGAGATGCTGCTCTCCGGCCAGCGCGCGGTGCCGAAGGCGCTGCTCGACGCCGGCTTCCGGTTCCGCCACCACAGCCTGCCGGACGCCCTCGCCGCCGCAGTGGGGACCTGACCCGGGCGCCGTTCCCGCAGCGCCCGGAACGGGCGTTCGCCCGCGTGACGTCCGTGACGACGTGATCACTCGGCGGCCGGGCGTAATCTGGGCCGATGCCCAACCCCGGTATGTCGTGTCGCCGTTCGGTGAACCCCGTACGCGTCGACCCGCTCGGCACCGTCGATTACCTCACCGCCTGGGATGTCCAGCGCCGCACCGCCGAGGCCCGCCGCGACGGCTCCGGCCCGGACGTGCTGATGCTGCTGGAGCACCCGTCGGTCTACACCGCGGGCAGGCGGACCCGCCCGGAGGACCGGCCGACGGACGGCAGCCCCGTCGTCGACGTGGACCGCGGCGGCCGGATCACCTGGCACGGGCCGGGTCAGCTCGTCGGCTACCCGATCGTCGCGCTCTCCGAGCCGATGGACGTCGTGGACTACGTGCGCCGCCTCGAGGAGGCCCTGATCGCCGTCTGTCACTCCCTCGGGCTCACGGCCGCCGGGCGTATCGACGGTCGTAGCGGCGTCTGGCTCCCCGGGGACTCGACGCGCCAGGAGCGCAAGATCGCCGCGATCGGCGTGCGCGTCCAGGGCGGCGTGACCCTGCACGGCTTCTCCCTGAACTGCGACCCGGACCTCACCGAGTTCGGCCGGATCGTCCCCTGCGGCATCACCGACGCGGGGGTGACGTCGCTCTCCGCGGAACTCGACCGCGACGTGACGACCGACGAGGTGCTCGCCTCCGTCACCGAGGCCGTCCTCGCCGCGATCGAGGGCACCCTCCCCGTGCGCGAGCACGTCGTCCCGAAATGGACCGAGTCCGTCCCGGGGCTGGACCTGCAGCTGCGCTGAACCCCGTTCTGCGGGCGCTACACGCCGGGAAGGACCTCCGAGGCGATCAGCTCGACCTGGTCGATGTCCGCCAGGTCCAGAAGCTGCAGGTAGACCCTCGCCGCGCCGGTGCGCTCGCGCCACCGGCCGAGTGTGTCGACGACCTCCGCGGGGGTCCCGGCCAGGCCGTTCGCCCGCAGCTCCTCGACCTCACGGCCCAGGACGAGGGCTCGCCGGGCGACCTCGGCGTCGTCGCGGCCCACGCAGATCACCTGGGCGACCGAGCGGACGAGCTCCCCCGGGTCCCGGCCGATCTCGGCGCAGGCCGCGTCGACCCGGCCGAACTGGGCCGCGACCTCGTCCATCGGGGAGAAGGCGACGTTGAACTCGTCCGCGAAACGGGCGGCCAGGGCGGGCGTCTTCCTCCTGCCGTGCCCGCCGACGATCACCGGCGGCGCGGGCTGCTGCACGGGCTTGGGCAACGCCGGGGAGTCCGTGACGGTGTAGTGCTTCCCGGCGAACGCGTAGCGCTCCCCCGGCAGCGTCCGCCACAGCCCGGTGATCACCTCGAGCTGCTCGGCGAGGATCTCGAACCGCTCCCCCAGCGGCGGGAAGGCCAGGCCGTAGGCCGTGTGCTCGGCCTCGAACCAGCCGCCGCCCAGGCCGAGCTCGACGCGCCCGCCGGACATCTGGTCCACCTGCGCCACGGAGATCGCGAGCGGGCCGGGGTTGCGGAAGGTGGCCGAGGTCACGAGGGTGCCGAGCCGGATCCGGGACGTCTCGCGGGCGAGGCCGGCGAGGGTGATCCAGGCGTCCGTCGGGCCGGGTTCCCCGCTCGCACCGCCCATCGCGAGGAAGTGGTCCGAGCGGAAGAACGCGTCGTAGCCGCTGTCCTCGGCCGCGCGGGCCACCCGCAGGAGGTCGTCGTAGGCGGCACCCTGCTGGGGCTCGGTGAAGATCCGGAAGTCCACGCCGTCACGCTAGCGTGGGCGGCCATGGGCCGTTGGACGACAGCAGACCTCCCCGATCTCACCGGACGGACGGTGCTGGTCACGGGGGCGACGTCCGGGCTCGGCCTGGCCTCGGTCCGGGCGCTGGCCGGCACCGGGGTGCGGGTGCTGATGACCGCGCGGGACCTGGCGCGGGGCCGGGCGGTGGCACCCGAGGGAGCGGAGGTCGTCGAGCTGGACCTGGCCGACCTGGCGTCCGTGCGCAAGGCCGCGGCCGAGATCCGCGACCGCACCGCGGACTCGCTCGACGTGCTGATGAACAACGCGGGGGTGATGGGGACGCCGCCGATGCGCACGATCGATGATCTGGAGCTGCAGATCGGCACGAACCACCTCGGCCACGCCGCGCTGACCTGGCTGCTCATGCCGGCCCTGCGGGCCGCGGGGACCGCTGCCCGGCCGTCCCGGGTCGTGACCCTGTCCAGCCTCGCCCACCGGGGCGGCGGCCTGGACGTCGACGACCTGAACTGGGACCGGCGGCCCTACCGGGCGAACCGCGCGTACAGCGCGTCGAAGCTGGCCTGTCTGCTCTTCGCCACGGAGCTGGACCGGCGGCTGCGCGCCGCGGGTGATCCCGTGATCTCCGTCGCCGCCCATCCCGGGCTCACGGACACCGCGCTGCTCCGCAACTCGCTGCGCCACCGTGGCCGCCTCGCCGCGACGCTGGCCGCACCGATCAACGCGCTGATCACCCAGAGCGTCGAACGGGGAGTCCTTCCGCAGCTCAAGGCCGCTTTCGCCGACGACGTGCACGGCGGGGACCACCTCGGCCCCGGCGGTCCCGCGGAGACCCGTGGCTTCCCCGCGCCGGCCCGGCGCAGCGCGGCCGCGCAGGATCGCGATCTGGCCCGTTCCCTCTGGGCGGTGACGGCCGATCTCACCTCGGTCCGGCCTGATCCGGACGCGTAGCCTGTCGGACGTGACGATCGCACCCGAAGGTCGCAAGCTGCTCCGCCTCGAGGTCCGCAACAGCGAGACCCCGATCGAGCGCAAGCCGTCCTGGATCCGGACGAAGGCGAAGACCGGCCCGCAGTACACCGAGCTCAAGGGACTGGTCCGCTCCGGCGGGCTGCACACGGTGTGCGAGGAGGCGGGCTGCCCCAACATCTACGAGTGCTGGGAAGACCGCGAGGCCACCTTCCTCATCGGCGGCGAGCAGTGCACGCGACGCTGCGACTTCTGCCAGATCGACACCGGCAAGCCCGCGGACCTGGACCGGGACGAACCCCGCCGCGTCGCGGAGTCCGTGCACACGATGGGCCTGCGCTACTCCACCGTCACCGGCGTGGCCCGGGACGACCTGCCCGACGGCGGCGCCTGGCTCTACGCCGAGACCGTCCGGCAGATCCACGCGCTCAACCCGGGCACGGGCGTCGAGCTGCTGATCCCGGACTTCAACTCGATCGACGCGCAGCTCGACGAGGTCTTCGCGACCCGGCCCGAGGTGCTCGCGCACAACCTGGAGACCGTCCCGCGGATCTTCAAGCGGATCCGCCCGGCGTTCCGCTACGAGCGCTCCCTCGACGTCATCACGAAGGCCCGCGCGGCCGGGCTGGTGACCAAGTCCAACCTGATCCTGGGCATGGGCGAGACCCCCGACGAGGTGACGGCAGCGCTGCAGGACCTCTACGACGCCGGCTGCGAGATCATCACGATCACCCAGTACCTGCGGCCCTCCAAGCGCCACCACCCCGTCGAGCGCTGGGTGAAGCCGGAGGAGTTCGTCGAGCACTCCGACGCCGCCACCGCGATGGGCTTCGCCGGTGTGATGGCGGGCCCGCTGGTGCGCTCGTCCTACCGCGCCGGACGCCTCTACGCCCAGACCGTGGCGCACCGCGGCGAGGAGATCTCGCCCGAGCTGGCGCACCTCGCGTCCGAGGGGGCGGCCTCCCAGGAGGCACGCTCACTGCTCGCGCGGCAGTAGGGCTCCTGGGCGCCGGGCGGCGTGAGCCGGACCAGTCGCTCATCGGGCGCTCTCAGGCCGTATCCTGCTCGCATGGCCGGCAAGCCCGACAAGGAAACACAGAAGCGCCTCAAGGCGGAGAAGCGTGCGGCCTCCAAGGAGCGCCGCTCGCAGATCTGGCAGGCCTTCCAGATGCAGCGCAAGGACGACAAGGCGCTGCTCCCGCTGATGATCGGCGTGCTGGTGCTCGCCATCGTCGTGGCGTTCGGCATCGGCCTGATCTTCAACATGGAGTGGATCTTCCTTCCGTTCGGTGTCGTGATCGGGGCGCTGGCGGCGTTCAGCATCTTCGGACGGCGGGTGCAGTCGTCGGTCTACAAGAAGGCGGACGGGCAGCCGGGCGCCGCGGGCTGGGCGCTGGACAACCTGCGCGGCCAGTGGCGGGTCACCCAGGGTGTCGCGGGCACCACGCACCTCGACGCCGTGCACCGCGTGATCGGCCGGCCGGGGATCATCCTGGTCGCGGAGGGGGCCCCGCACCGGGTGAAGTCCCTGATCGCGCAGGAGAAGAAGCGCACCGCCCGGGTCGCCGGCAAGACCCCGATCTACGACATCAGCGTCGGCAACGAGGAAGGCCAGATCCCCCTCAAGACGCTGCAGCGCCACCTCATGAAGCTGCCGCGCAACATCTCCGCGAACGAGATGGACAGCCTGGAGGCCAGGCTCAACTCCCTGGGCTCCAGGGCGGCGGCGATGCCCAAGGGCCCCCTCCCCCCGGGCGCGAAGATGCGGAGCGTCCAGCGCACGGTCCGCCGCCGCTGAGGTCCGCCCCCGGTCCGGC
>JAOZVV010000184.1:0-2083 GCA_025869365.1 Pseudonocardia sp. | reverse complement strand
GCTTGAGTAGCGCAAGCGCCAATCTGCGCTGCTTGAGCCACTCGAGCGGCGCCGGTCCGCCCCCGGTCCGGCGCTTGAGTAGCGCAAGCGCCAATCTGCGCTGCTTGAGCCACTCGAGCGGCGCCGGGCCGGCCGCCCCCGGGCACGCAGTTGTCCACAGGCAGCCTCTGCAGGCTCCGGGATCGGGAGTTGTCCACAGGCCGCCGGGCGGGCGGCACCGGTCGTCGTCCCGATCGTCGACGCTGCTCCCATGCGACTTTCCCGAGCCGATCGTGACCGTGTCCGCGCTCTCTTCCCCGATGGCGTCGCCACCCGGCAGGACCTCCTCGACATCGGCGTCTCCGCTTCGGCGATCACCCGCGCCTGCCGGGCAGGCGGACCGTGGGTATCGCCGATCCGCGGTGTCGTCGTCCTCTCCGACGGCCAGATCACCCCTCGACAGCGGGCCCGCGCGGCTCTCCTCCGGTGCGGCGAGCCGTGCGTGGTCACCGGGGTCGCGGCCGCGCGGCTGTACGGCATCCGCGGGCTGCCCCCGGACGACCGCCTGCATCTCCTGGTCCCGAACGAGCGCCAGGTCCGGGGCACCGCGCTCTTCGTCGTGATCCGGACCCGCCGGATGCCGCTCCCGATCCTGCGCGAGGGGTTGCCCCTCGCGCCCGTCGCCCGAGCGCTCGTCGACGCCGCCGTGCCCTTGCGCCAGGCCGACACCGTGCGGGCGATGTTCGCCGACGCACTCCAGCGCGGCTTCTGCACTCCCGCGGACCTCGCAGCCGAGCTCGCCCAGGTCCAGCGGCCCTACACCGCGCTGGCGCGCAGCGTGCTCGAGGAGGTCTCGGACGGCGTTCGCTCGACGGCCGAGGCATGGGCGCGGCGGCTCGTCCTGCGCAGCGGTCTGCCCGCACCGCAGTGGAACGTCGCGGTCCGGCGTGCGGACGGCAGGCTCATCGGGGTGGCGGACGCCTGGTGGGAGGACGTCGGCCTCGTCTGGGAGATCGACTCCCGGGAGTGGCACCTCGATCCCGGGGCCCACGACCGGGACACCCGGCGGCAGTCCGGCTTCGCCGCTGAGGGCATCGCGGTGGTGCACACCAGGCCCTCGCGGCTGCGCACGGAGCGGGCCGCGGTGCTCGACGAGCTGGCCCGCGCCCACGCGAACGCGGCTCGGAGCCCCCGCCCGCGCGTGCGGACGGAGCTGTGGCGCACGGACCCCCGCCGCCCGAGCGGCTCAAGCAGCGTTGCATGACGCTCGAGCCACTCAAGCGTCATGGCCGCCCCGCCCGGAAGCTGCTCGAGCGGCTCGAGCGGCGTTGCGTGACGCTCGAGCCACTCAAGCGTCACGGCCGCCCGGCCCGGGGCTCAGCGGGAGCGGACCACGATCGTCTTCGACGCCCGGTCGTGCCAGCCTCGTCCATCGGGGTCGCGGATGACGGCGGGTAGCACGAGGCCGAGGAGCAGGGTCCGGAGCAGGCCCCTGGGGATCCCGACCAGCGGGGCCATGTCCACTCTCGCCACCCTCATCCCGAGCGCGACCATCCCCGGCGTCATCCCGAAGATCGCCGTCGGCAGCGCCGTGAGGACGAACCACACCAGCCAGACGGTCCAGCCGAAGTTCGGCGAGCCCAGCGCGTCCGTGCCGGAGAAGGCCAGCGCGATCACGTACCCGAGGAGCCAGTCGATCGCGACGCCGCCCAGCCTGCGGCCGAAACCGACCGTGGCCCCGACGCCGGCCGCGGGCAGCCCGAACCGCGCGCCGGGATGTCCGTCCGCGGCGCGCGCGTCCGTTCCGATGTGTGATCCGGGGAGCCAGGTCTCGTGCCAGCGGGCCATGCCCTCTAGCCTATGCGGCCTGAGTGACAAGCACCTCTGCACGAGCCCGTTAACGTCTGTGAAACACACAAGTGACCGACGGGCAACAGCACGGTCATAGCGTCGCCACGATCGTGAAGGCCGAACGAAGGAGCCAGTGAGCGTGTTCAGCAACTCCGAAGAGGTACTCAAGTACATCTCGGACGAGAAGGTCGAGTACGTCGACATCAGGTTCTGCGACCTGCCCGGCGTCATGCAGCACCTCACCGTCCCCGCC
>JAOZVV010000183.1 GCA_025869365.1 Pseudonocardia sp. | reverse complement strand
GTTCAGGAAAGCCACATTCATGTAAGGAATCTTCATGAATGTGGCTTTCCTGAACTCCCCCGGAGACCCGGAGCCGGCGCCCACCCCCCGGTGGGGCGCCGGGCCCGGTCAGGGCGTCGCCCTCCGCAGGGCCAGGTAGCCGACCGCGGCCAGGAGGACGGCCAGGATCGCCGGGTAGCCCGCGAACAGCGCCAGCGGCGACGAGTCCGCGAAGAACCGGCCGATCGATCCCCACGCGTTCTGCCAGGTGATCAGGACGGCCGCGGCACCCCCGAGGACCACCGTGCCGATCGAGAGCACGTACATCCCGAACTGGCCCCAGCGCTTGAACACGGTGCCCGCGAAGATGCTGACGAAGGAGAAGAACAGGAACGGCACGGTGTAGACGAGCACCTGCAGGAACCAGTTGTCCTGCACCAGGAACGGGATCCCGAAGAAGTGCAGGCCCATCCCCCAGCCGCCGGTCGCCTCCTCGACCGCGAGCAGGATCGTCAGCAGGATCCCCTGCACGACGGACTGCGCGACGATCAGCAGCGACGTCCCGGCGAAGAAGTCCCGCCTGGTCACGCTGAGGCCGAGGGCGAACGGGAAGACCTGCGTCATGGACTGCAGGTGCGCGATCAGCATGAAGATGTAGATCGACATGATCGCACCGGTGATCTTCGGGTCCCCCGTGTCCGGGACCAGCGCGAAGATGATCAGGTTGATGACGAACGCCGTCCCCAGGATCACCCAGGGCATCCCGAGCTGCATCGGCAGGTTCACCGTCTGGATCCGGGCGACCTTCACCGCCCGGCCCAGCGGGTTGTGGCGAACGGGGGCAGGAGCGAGCGCGACGCTCATGGTCAGACCGCCTTCCGGTTCGAGTGGGAGGCCCCGACGAGCTCCGGTTCGGCGGCCTGCTGGGTGGTGCGGACGACGAGTTGCTGCAAGGACACGGGCTCGAACTCCAGCCCGGAGCCGCGCAGCGCCGACTCGGGCCCCGCCCCGGTGAGCGTGACCCGGAGGAAGCCCCCCAGCTTCTCCCGGTGCAGCTCGGTGTGGCCGGACGCGAACGCCTCGACCGCCTCGGCCGGACCGGTCACGGTGACGGCCTGTCCGCGCAGCACGTCGGAGTCCTCGTCGATCAGGATCCGGCCGTTGTCGATCAGGACGACGTGCTCGATCAGGTCGCTGACCTCGTCGATCAGGTGCGTCGAGAGCACGACCGTGCGCGGGTGCTCGGCGTAGTCCGCGAGCAGCCGGTCGTAGAACAGCTGCCGGGCGACGGCGTCGAGGCCGAGGTAGGGCTCGTCGAAGAAGGTCAGCGGCGCCCGCGACGCGAGCCCGATGATCACCCCGACGGCCGAGAGCTGGCCGCGCGAGAGCTTCTTGATGACGCGCCCCCGGGGCAGCCCGAAGTCGTGGACGAGCGAGTCCGCGAACGCCTGGTCCCAGTTCGGGAACAGCAGTGCGGCCGCGGCCAGTGCGTGCCGCACCTTGAAGGTGTCCGGGTACTTCTGCGCCTCCCGGATGAAGCAGACCCGGTCCAGCACGCCCGCGTTCTCGAACGGGTGCTCGCCGAAGACCTCGACCTCGCCGGAGTTCTCGAACCCCTGGCCGGTCAGGATCTGCATGATGGTGGTCTTGCCCGCGCCGTTGCGGCCGAGCAGTCCGTGGATGATGTTCTCCTCCAGCTCGACGCTCACGTCGTCGAGTGCGGTGAAGGTGCCGTAGCGCTTCGTGACGTGGCGCATCCTGATCGCGCTCATGCCTGTTCGTCCCCCCAGACGTCGATCATCTTCTTGAGCTGCTCGGAATCCATGCCGAGCCGCTGTGCCTCTGCCAGCAGCGGGCCGATGAACTCCTTGGCGAACTCGTCGCGCCGGCGTTCCAGCAGCTGCGTCCGCGCTCCCGTGCTGACGAACATCCCGATCCCCCTCCTCTTGTAGAGCACCCCGTCGGCCACCAGCTGGTTCACACCTTTGGCTGCGGTGGCCGGATTGATCCGGTGGAAGGCGGCCAGCTCGTTGGTCGACGGGACCTGCCCCTCTTCCGGCAGCGACCCGTCGATGATCGAGCCCTCGATCTGCTCGGCGATCTGCAGGAACAGCGGCCTCCCGTCGTCCCTCACGGCGACCGCCCCGCCCTGTCCCAGTTCGTTGGTTCGTTACTCATGTAGGCAACCATGCAACCAACGAAGAGAGGTGTCAAGCCGGAATCCGGAGATATCCGGGAAACCGCAGGTCAGAGCGTCAGGATCGGCGAGCGACGGCGGCACTGATTCCTGCCGCGACGCCCGCCAGCGCGAGCCCGAGGACCGCTCCGAGCGCCAGGGGTGGGTAACCGGCTCCCGCTTCGAGGGCTGCCACGGACGTCCCGACGGGTGGCAGCCACGGCTGCACGCCGGTCACGACGACGACGAACACGGCCGCCAGGAGGGACCAGCCGATCTTCCCGATCACCGGCCGGGCGCACAGCAGCCCGACGGCGGTCCCCGTCGTCGCGCACGCGAGATGGCCGAGGAGCCCTTCCACCAGCACCGCCGGCGGATGGGGATAGCCGGTCGCGACGACGGGCCAGGCCACCGACAGCACGGCGAGCAGCAGGTCACCCGCCAGCGCGACGAGGAGCGTCCCGGCGGCGACGGGGACCTGCCCGCCCGCCGCGGCGACGGTGACGGTGCGCTGCACCGGGTCCTCGGTGTTCGCGACGGTCAGCGCGAGCCACGCCGCGATCGGGTAGAGCGCCAGCGCGGACGCGGCCCAGGGCGCGGGCGGCGGGCCGGGGTCCCCGCCGAACAGCACCGCGAGGATCGCGCCGTGCAGGAAGAGCGGGATCAGGAACCGCTGCGAGCGGACGGCGTCCGCCGCGAGGAACCGCGCGACCGCGAACGCCCTCATCACGGGAACATCCTCATCGTGACCAGTCCGGTGCCGGGGCGACCGAGAGGACGGAGCAGCCGAGGTCGAGGGCGGCACGCAGCAGCGCGTCGCTGCGCCCGACCGGGACGTGCACGATCAGCCGGTCCCCCGCCGGCGACGCCCGGACGAACGGGGCCAGCGCGGCCGCCGCCGCGGCCGGGTCCAGCGGACACCACAACTCGACGACGACGAGCGGCGCCTGGCCGGCCGGCTGCGGCGGCGCCGGCCTCAGCTCACCGTCCTGCAGCCGCAGGTGCCGGGCCCCGGCGAGCGCGGTCGCGATCCCGGTGTGGTCCGTGATGAGCACCGACGCGCCGTCGTCGGCCGCCGCGGCGAGCCGGCCGAGCAGCACCTGGGCGGCCGGGGCGTCGAGGCCGGACCACGGCTCGTCGAGGACGAGCAGGCCTGCGCTGCAGCACAGCGCCTGGGCCAGGCCGACCTTCTGGGCGTTGCCCTTCGAGAGCCCGGACATCGGCGTGCGCGTGGACCCGACGAAGCCGAGGGCCTCGAGCAGTTCGGCCGCGGACACCGCCGCGGCCGTGGCGTCCTCGCGGTGCAGCGCGGCGAGGTGCTTCAGGTACGCGGAGGCCGGCATCCGCAGCTGCGACGGGAACCGGTCCGGCAGGTACCCGACGACCGGGGCACGCCCGCGTACCCGCCCCGACGTGGGCCGGGAGCAGCCCGCGGCGATCCGCAGCAGGGTCGATTTCCCGGTGCCGTTGGCCCCCGCGACCACCACGATCTCCCGCGGCGCGACGCCGAGATCGACCCCGGCGAGCACCTCGGGGGCACCGCCGTAGCTCTTCCTGATCGCCTCGAGGCGCAGTGCCCCAGGTCGTACCGGCACGGCGGCAGATCAGATCCGGAACTGGATCCGGTCGATGCGCTCGCAGATCGGCGCGAAGAGCTCCGCCCGGACCCGGTTGTGCTCGGCGTCGATGTCGTAGGCGCGGTAGGCGGCCTCGTCCGGGAAGTCGACGGTGATGGCGAAGCTCGCGTTGCCGTCCCGCAGGCCGAGATCCAGGCCCGCGACGACGGGCAGCGGGGCCCCGTCGATCCGCAGGTCGCGGATGCCCTGCAGGGCCTTCTCGATCTCCACGGCGGGCACCCCGGCGCGGACGTGCCCGACCACCACGTTGCGGATCATCTTCTGCGCTCCTCGATCCCGTAGACCGGGATCAGGTTGTCACATGCCGGACGCGGCAGGGACGAGCGCCCTCCGGACGCGGCCGGCCAGCTCGGCGAGGCCGAACGGCTTGATCAGCAGGTCGTCCACCCCCACCGCGACCGCCGTGCGCCGGGTCGCGGTGTCGTCCCGCGCCGTCAGCATCAGGATCGGGACCCGCTCCCCGCGCCCGCGCAGCGCCCGGGCCAGCCCGAACCCGTCGAGGCGGGGCATCTGCAGGTCCGTGAGCACGAGGTCCGGGCGGATCGCGCCGTAGGCGTTCAGCGCAGCGAGCCCGTCGGCGACGGCCGTGACGTCGAAGCCCCGGGTCCCCAAGGCCTCCGCGATCAGCTTCCGGAGCACCGGGACGTCGTCCGCGACGAGCAGGTGCGGACGCAGGCGGCC
This sequence comes from Pseudonocardia sp., assembly GCA_025869365.1. Classification (GTDB taxonomy): domain Bacteria; phylum Actinomycetota; class Actinomycetes; order Mycobacteriales; family Pseudonocardiaceae; genus Pseudonocardia. Next base: position 18,381 of record JAOZVV010000183.1, on the reverse strand, counting down.
CGTGGGCTCGGCGTGGTCCAGGACATCGGTCGTGACGGTCATGGTGCGGGTCCTCTCCTTCGGCTTCTCCCTCACCGACGAGCCTGCGCCGGCGGCCTGGGCGGACCCTGACCGTGACCTGGGAATCCGCTGTGTCCGCGACAGTCCGGGGTGGGGCTGGCACCACCCCTCCCCTACGGGGTCACCCCGGCAAGGACACCGGCTGTCCCCGATGTCTCCCCTCTCCCGCGCCGACAGGCTCACAGGCGTCGGAGAAACCGAGGGGGAGCCATGGCCGTCGTCGAGAAGCTGCCGGGCCGCGCACACGTGCCGGCCGGGCGGGACCGCGTGCTGGACCTGATCCGCAGCGGCGCCATCGCACTGGTCGTGGTGCAGCACTGGCTGATGCCGGTGATCGGCTGGGACGGGTCCGCGGTCACCGCCGGCAACGCACTCGTCGCGCCGGGGGCCTGGGCGTGGACGTGGATCGGGCAGGTCATGCCGCTGGTGTTCTTCGCGGCCGGCGCGGCGGGGGCGATCTCGCTGCGCCGCCGCCCCGAACCGCGGGCCTGGCTCGCCGGACGGGTGCAGCGCCTGGTGCTCCCGGTGTTCGCCCTGGTCGTGGTGTGGCTGCCGCTCCCCCATCTGCTCGTGGCGCTCGGGGCGCCCGTGCAACCGGTGTCGATCGCGGCCGCCGTGGTGCCGCAGCTGCTGTGGTTCCTCGTCGTGCAGCTGATCCTGGTCGCGCTGACCCCGCTGATGGTGGCCGCACACGACCGGTTCGGCCTGGCCGTGCTCGTTCCCCTGGTGGGCGGCGCCGCGCTCGTCGACGGGCTGCGGTTCGCCGGTGTGCCGCTGGTCGGGTTCGTCAACGCCGTGCTGGTCTGGGTGGCCGTGCACCAGCTCGGGATCGCCTACGCGGACGGCCGGTTCGCCGGGATCGTCGGCGGCCGGGCCCTGGCGCTGGCCGGCGGGGGACTCGCCGCGACGGGCGCGCTCGTCGCGTTCGGCCCCTACCCCGCGAGCATGATCGGGATGCCGGGCGCGCCGGTCTCGAACATGAGCCCGCCGACGCTGTGCCTGGTCACGCTGTCGGTCTTCCAGCTCGGCGTGCTGCTCGCGGCCCGCCCCGCGATGGCCCGGTTCGCCGCCCGCCCGCGGGTCGCCGGGACGCTCGCGGTGCTGGCGCCGCGGATGATGACGGTGTTCCTGTGGCACATGTCCGCGCTGGTCGTCGGGGTCGGCGTGCTGACCGTCGGGCTCGGCGGACACACCCCGACGCCGTTCGGCGCGGCCTGGCTGATCGGTGCCCCGGTGTGGCTCGCGGCCCTGCTGGCCGTGCTCTGCGGGCTGGTCCGGGCCTTCGGCCGGTGGGAGACCCGCTCGACGGGCGCCGCGCCCGGCCCCGTGCCGATGCCGCAGCTGGTGGCCGGGATCGTGCTCGCCGCCGCGGCGATGCTGGGCCTCGCCGCGAAGGGCTTCGCCTCCGGCCTCGCCGACGGCGCGCCGCCGGTCTGGTCGCTCGGCTGCGCGGCCGCCCTCGTCGGCGGCTACCTGCTCGCGACCCGGACCCGGGCTGTTCAGGCCGTCCGGTAGCGCGAGAGGACCACCTGGCCGTCGCAGACCCGGGAGTCCAGGAGCTGCAGGGCGTAACGGCCCTCGGCCGGCGGCAGGAACGGCTTCCCGCCCCCGAGGACGACGGGGTGCACCCCCACGTGCACCTCGTCGACCAGGCCGAGGGCCATCAGGCTCGCGGCCAGCCGCGAGCCGCCCATCAGCAGCACGTCCCCGCCGTCACCCTGCTTCAGCTCCGCGACCTCCGTCGGGAGGTCCGTGCCGATCACGCGGGCGCCGTGCTCGGCCTCCTGCAGGGTCCGGGAGGCCACGACCTTCGGCATCGCCCGCCACTTCGGCGCGTACGCCAGGTCGTGCGGGTGGTCGGACACCGACTCGGCGATCGGCCAGTAGGACGCCATCATCTCCCAGACGACGCGGCCGTAGAGGACCATCGCCGATCGGTCGTCCAGCCCGAACGAGTACGCAGAGAGCTCCGGACCCATCTGCGGCCAGTCGAACTCGCCGTTCGGGCCGTCGACGAAACCGTCGAGCGAGGTGTGGACGAAGTGCACGAGCTTCCGCATGGCCGTCTCCTTGGCGGTGGGGCGGCCCGGCCGGCCGCCGTCACACACAGGTCGGAGCGGCGGGCCCGGGATCGACATCGCTCCGGAAGGAGACTCCTACAGGTCGGCGCGGCGGCTGACGAGGGTCTCGGCGATCTGCGTCAGCTTCACATTGAGGGACTGCGACGCCTGCCGGAGCACGTCGAACGCCTCGGCGGCCGAGATCCCGCGACGCTCCATGAGGATCCCCTTGGCCTGGCCGATCACGTCCCGGCTCTGCAGCGCGACCCGGAGCTGCGCCGCCTCCAGGTCCGCCGCGGTGCACGCCTGGGTCGCGGCCAGGGCCGTCGCCACGTGCGCCGCGAGAACGAGCGCCACCTCCTGGTCCTGCTCGTCCAGCCCGCCGGGCGTGCGCGAGTAGAGGTTCAGTGCGCCCATCCGCGGGACGTCGCCCCGGGGGAACAGACCGACGGCGAGGACGCAGTGCGCACCGAGCGCCGCGGCCTCGGGGCCGTACCGGGGAAAGGCGGGCGCCGCACCGAGGTCCCCGGCGTAGACCAGCCCGAGGCCCTCCTTCCGGGTCGCGGCGACGCACGGGCCCTCGTCGAGCCGGTACTGGATCTCGTCGAGGCGGGTGGCGAGCTCGTCGGTCTCGACGGGCGTGCGGAACCCGTCGTCCGGGTCCCGCATCGTCACACTGACGAGATCGGCGCCGGGGATGACCGACCTGGCCGTGCGGACCACGCGTTCCAGCACCTCGGCCACGGTGTCGGCGGACAGCAGCGCCTCGGCGAGCGCGACGAACTGCTGCGCCAGCAGGCTCGGCCCCCCGGCCACGCCGCTGTCGACGGCGGGTGCCGCGCCGGTCCCGTCGGCAAGCTCCGGTTCCCACTCCGTGACGAACCGCCGCCGGTCCTCGGCCCAGTCCTGCTCTGTGGCCACCGGTCACCTCCACGTCGTCGCCGACTCGGGATCGTGACGGCTCACCCGCCTCTCGGCAACCCGAACCGTCCCCTGCTGGTTCCCCATGGTGCGCACGGTGGGGGTCGAGGGCAAAGGGGACCGGGGGACCTGGCCGCGGTGGTCGCCGGGGCCGCACGCCGGACCTGCTCGTTCAGCTCGCCCGGTGCGTGCCGACGTAGGCGTCGCGGGCCCGGAGCCGCCGCACGACCAGCCAAGCGACCCCGAGGAGCACCAGCCCCAGGACGACGTAGGACGCGGGCCCCATCGCACCCTCGACCCGGTCCCAGTTCTCCCCCAGGAACCAGCCGAGGCCGATGAAGATCGCGTTCCAGACCCCGCTGCCGATCGCGGTGAGCAGGGTGAAGCGCCACAACGACATCCGGGCCAGACCGGCCGGGATGGACACGACGCTCCGGATGAGCGGCACGCACCGGGCCAGGAGGACGATCTTCCCCCCGTGGGAGGCCATGAGCCGGTGGCCGCGCTCGAGGTCCTTCTGGCTGGACAGGATGAACCACGGCCTGCCGCAGAGCGTGTGCACGCGCTCGTAGCCCAGCAGCGCCCCGACCCCGTAGAGGACGAGCGCGCCGAGCACGGAACCCATCGTCGCCGCAGACCAGACCCACCAGAGGTCCAACGTCCCCGTCCGCGCCCGGAACCCGCCGAGCGGCAGGATCAGCTCGGACGGGATCGGCGGGATGACGTTCTCCAGGAAGATCAGAAACCCCACCCCGGGGGCCCCGAGACGGTCGACGATCGAGAAAATCCAGTCGGCCACACCTCGATAGTGCCCGAATAGTCCGATCCACTACCGCTTCCCGTGAGAGTCGGCACGTCGAGGCAACCCTCGGGGCGCCCTCCCGGGTGGTTCCGGAGTCGTCGTCCGAGGACCTTTGCTCTGCGCACACCGACGCACCGGGCCTTCGCGACCGGCTTGCTCTGCGCACACCGACGCACCGCCCGGGCCTGCCCGGGGCCTCACCGCACGGCTTGATCACCAGCCGCGGTGCATCCCGGCCATATGTGGCCCCGATGTACCGCAGCTGATGATCATGTGCCGCGGTGCGTCGGTGTGCGCAGAGCAAGCGGTGGGTCAGTACGCGCAGGCGGTGCGTCGGTGTGCGCAGAGCAAAGGCGCGGAGGGAACGGTGCGGCGGCCCCACCCCGGCCGGTGCCCCACCCCGGCCCCGCAACGACGAACGGCACTTCCGGGGCGTGCTGCGCCCCGAAAGTGCCGTTCGTGACCGGCAGCTACGCCGCGACGGCCTCCGCAGCCCGCTTGCGCAGGGACTCCGGCACCTCGAAGCGGTCCCCGTACTTCGCGCGGAACTCGTCCGCCCGTGCCACGAAGGCCGCGACCCCGCCCGGGAAGCCGCCCTCGATGTACTGCATGACCCCGCCCGTCCAGGCCGGGAAGCCGATCCCGAAGATCGAGCCGATGTTCGCGTCCGCGGTCGTCGTGAGGACGCCCTCGTCGAAGCAGCGGACGGTCTCGAGCGACTCGATGACGAGCATCCGCTCCGAGAGCTCCTTCAGGTCGACGTCGTGGTTCGTCGCCTTCAGCTCGGTGCGCAGCCCGGGCCACAGACCCGCACGCCTGCCGTCGACGTACTCGTAGAACCCGGCGCCCGTGCTCTTCCCCTTGCGCCCGAACTCGTCGACCATCCGGTCCACGATCACGTCGCCCGGGTGCGGCGTCCACGTCCGCCCGGCCGCCTCGGCCGCGGCCTGGGACTCCTTGCGGATCTTCTGCGGCAGGGTGAGCGTGAGCTCGTCCATCAGCTGCAGCACCGGCGCGGGGTAACCGGCCTGCGCCGACGCCTGCTCGATGGTCTGCGGGTCGATTCCCTCGCCGAGCATCGCGATGCCCTCGTTGATGAACGTCCCGATCACGCGCGAGGTGAAGAAGCCCCGGCTGTCGTTGACGACGATCGGGGTCTTGCGGATCCCGAGGGTGACGTCGAAGGCCTTGGCCAGCGTCGCGTCGGACGTGCGCTCGCCACGGATGATCTCCACCAGCGGCATCTTGTCCACGGGCGAGAAGAAGTGCAGGCCGATGAAGTCCCCGGAGCGGTCCAGCCCGGCGGCCAGCTCGGTGATCGGGAGGGTGGAGGTGTTCGAGCAGAGCAGCGCGTCCGGCTCGACGACCTTCATCGCCTCGCGGAAGACCTCCTGCTTCAGCGCGACGGACTCGAAGACGGCCTCGATGACGATGTCGCAGCCGGCGAGGTCGTTGTAGTCCGCGGTCGGGGTGATCTTCCCGAGCAGTGCCTCGCCCTTCTCGAGGGTGAGCTTGCCGCGCTTCACACCCTTGGCGACCAGGCCCTCGGAGTAGGCCTTGCCCTTCTCGGCCGCCTCCAGCGAGACGTCCTTGAGCACGACCTCCCAGCCGGACTGCGCGCAGACGTAGGCGATGCCCGCGCCCATCATCCCGGCGCCGAGCACGGCGACCTTGCGCGGTGTGTACTTCTCGAAGCCGTCCGGGCGGGACTTGCCGCCGTTGATGGCCTGCAGGTCGAAGAAGAACGCCTGGGTCATGTTCGTGGAGACCTGGCCGGTGACCAGGTCCACGAAGTAGCGGCCCTCGATCCGCAGCGCGGTGTCGAAGTCCACCTGGGCGCCCTCGACGGCGGCCGCGAGGATGTTGCGCGGGGCCGGCATGGGCGCGCCCTTGAGCTGCTTGCGCAGGTTGGCCGGGAACGCCGGCAGGATCGCCGCGAGCTTCGGCGACGCAGGGGTGCCGCCGGGGATCTTGTAGCCGGGGGTGTCCCACGGCTGCTTCGCCTCCGGGTTGGCGGCGATCCAGGCCTTCGCCTTGGCCAGCATCTCCTCGGGGGTCGACGCGAGCTCGTCGACGATCCCGATCTCCAGCGCCTGCGCGGGCTTGTGCCGCTGGCCCTGCGCGAGAACCTGCATGAAGCCGTTCGCGATGCCCAGCATCCGGGTGATGCGGGTGACGCCGCCACCGCCGGGCAGCAGGCCCAGCGTGACCTCGGGCAGGCCGTAGACCACGCCCTTCGCGTCGAGCCCGATGCGGTGGTGGGTGGCGAGGCCGATCTCCAGGCCGCCGCCGAGCGCGGTGCCGTTCATGGCCGCGACGACCGGCTTGCCGAAGGTCTCCAGCCTGCGCAGCTGCGCCTTGACCTCGGTGACGTTCTCGAAGACGGCCGGGCCGTCCTCCTTCGTCGCCTTGACCAGCGAGTCCAGGTCCCCGCCCGCGAAGAAGGTCTTCTTCGCGGAGGTGATGATCACGCCGGTGATCTCGCCCTTCGCCGCCTCGAGCTCCGCCAGGACGGCGTCCATGCCCGCCTTGTAGCGGTCGTTCATCGTGTTCGCGCTACGGCCGGGGTCGTCGAGAGTGACGACCGCGATCCCGTCGGAGTCCTTCTCCCAGCGCACTGCCTTGTCGCTCACGGACATCCTCCTCAGACCCGCTCGATGATGGTGGCGATGCCCATGCCGCCGCCGACGCACAGGGTGGCCAGGCCACGCTGCAGGTCCCGGCGCTCCAGCTCGTCGAGCAGGGTGCCGAGGATCATCGCGCCGGTGGCGCCGAGCGGGTGGCCCATGGCGATGGCGCCGCCGTTGACGTTGGTCTTCTCGTGCGAGATCTCCATGTCCCGCATGTAGCGCAGGGCCACCGCGGCGAACGCCTCGTTGATCTCGAAGAGGTCGATGTCGTCGACGGTCAGGCCGGCCTTGGCCAGCGCCTTGCGGCTGGCCGGGGCCGGGCCGGTGAGCATGATCGTCGGGTCCGCGCCGGACAGCGCCGTGGCGACGATCCGGGCGCGCGGGGTGATGCCCGCGGCCTTGCCGGCCGCCTCGGTGCCGATCAGGGTGAGCGACGCGCCGTCGACGATGCCGGAGCTGTTGCCGGCGTGGTGGACGTGGTCGATCTTCTCGATCCAGTGGTAGCGCTGCAGCGCCACGGCGTCGAACCCGCCGGACTCCCCCATCATCTCGAAGGACGGCTTGAGCCCGGCCAGGGTGTCCAGCGTCGCGCCGGCGCGGATGAACTCGTCGTGGTCGAGCACGGTGAGGCCGTTGCGGTCCTTCACCGGGACGACGGACCTGGCGAAGTAGCCGTTGGCCCACGCCTTCGCGGCCCGCGCCTGGGACTCGACGGCGAAGGTGTCCACGGCCTCGCGGTCGAAGCCCTCGATCGTCGCGATCAGGTCCGCGCCGATGCCCTGCGGCACGAAGCCCGTCTGGTAGCTGGTGTCCGGGTCCATCGCCCAGGCACCGCCGTCGGAGCCCATCGGGACGCGGGACATGGCCTCGACGCCGCCGGCGAGGACGAGCTCCTCCATGCCGGAGCGGACCTTCTGCGCGGCGACGTTCACGGCCTCCAGGCCGGAGGCGCAGAAGCGGTTGAGCTGCACGCCCGCGACGGTGTCCGGCAGGCCCGCGGCGATGGCGGCGGTCTTCGCGATGTCCCCGCCCTGGTCCCCGATCGGGGACACGACGCCGAGGACGACGTCGTCGATGGTGGTCGTGTCCAGCTCCGGGAACCGGGCCCGGATCTCGTCGATCAGGCCGACGACCAGAGACACCGGCTTCACCTCGTGCAGCGAGCCCGAGGCCTTGCCTCGGCCGCGCGGGGTGCGGATGGCGTCGTAGACGTACGCCTCAGGGATCTCGCTCATGCGAACCTCTCGTCTGCGTGGATCAGGGCGACTCGGGCGCTGCGACGGCGACGCCCGCGGCCCCTGCCCCTTTGTTACAGCAGTACTGTCACATAGGTCAAGGAATGTCGTAACCTGCCCCCATGGACGCCGACCCGACGCAGGACCTGCTGACGATCGACCAGCTGGCCGAGCGCACGGGGGTCACGGTCCGCAACATCCGCTTCTACTCCGGCCGGGGCCTGCTCCCCCCGCCCCGGCTGCGCGGCCGCACCGGCCTGTACGGACCGGACCACATCGCCCGGCTCCAGCTGGTGGGCGAGCTGTCCGGGCTGGGATTCACCCTCTCGGCGATCGAACGGCATCTCGAGCGGGTGCCGCACTCGGCAGGCCCCGAGGAGCTTGCGCTGCAGCTCGCCCTGCTCACCCCGTGGGCACCGGAGCCGCTCGAGGAGCTCGAGCGCGCGGAGCTGGACCGGCGCGCGGGGCGCCCGTTGGACGACGCGGAGGTCGACGCGCTCGTGGCGTTCGGCGTCGTCGAACGCCTGGACGACGGCCGCGTCCGGGTGCAGGGTCCCGCCGCACTCGCGTCCGGGCTGGTCTCGCTGGACCACGGCATGCCCGCGGACTTCTGGCGACGCTCGCACGAGGTGATCGAACAGCACACCGCGGCGCTCGCGGAGGACCTGATGAAGCTGTTCCAGGACCAGGTCCTGCAGCCCTACCGGGACGCCGGCCGTCCCGCCGGGGAGCGGACCCGGCTGGCCGCCGCGCTGTCCCACCTCAAGCCGGTGACCGTGCAGGGCGTGGTGACGGCGTTCGGCCGCGCAGTGAACCGGAACATCCGCGAGCGCGTGGAGACGGAGAAGGGCGACACCGGGTCCTGAATCGGGCGGGTTCGGCGGGGGATCCGCGGGCGGCCCGGGATACTGTCGCCGGGTGCAAGTCGTCCGAGCCGCAGGAATCTTCGCCGTTCCCGAGGGCGCCCCGAACCAGTACCGCGAGCACCTGCGTACCCCCGACCTCTCCATGGGCACCTACTGCATCCCGGTCGGCGGCAAGGACGGGCAGGGCCTGCACACCGAGGCCGAGACCTACCTCGTGCAGCGCGGGCGGGCCAGGCTCGTCGGCGAGTTCGACGAGGTCGTGGTCGGCCCGGGTTCGGTGATCCACATCGAGGCGGGCGAGCACCACCGCTTCGTCGACGTCACCGAGGACCTGTCGGTGATCGTCGTGTTCACCCCACCGGAGGGGACGGGACCGTGACCTTCACCCACTCCGTGAACGTGCGATACCTCGAGGTGGACCAGCAGGGCGTCGTCTTCAACGGCTGGTACCTGACCTACTTCGACGACGCCATGACCGCCTTCCTCGTCGATCGCGGGCTCCCGTACCAGATCATGACGGCGGCGGGGTACGACGTGCAGCTCGTCCGCTCCGAGATCGACTGGAAGGCCGGCGTGGGGTGGGGCGACGACGTGCGGATCGCCGTCTCCCCGTCCCGGATCGGGCGCACCAGCTTCGCGCTGGACTTCGAGGTGCGCCGGCACGAGGGCGAGTCCTTCGCGGTCACCTGCCTGGGCCGGACGGTCTACGTCGTGGTCGCGATGGACGGGTCCGGCAAGCGCGAGATCCCGGACCTGATCCGCCGGGCCCTCGGCGAACCGAGCCCGCTCCTGCCCATCCCCTGACCAGCGGCGTCGTGGACCCCACGACGCGAGTTCTCGGCCCCCTGCTCGCGTCGAGGCTCCATGACGCCGTTTCTCGGGTCCCACTGAACGGATAGTGGACATGTCTGCTATCCGATAGTTAGAGTATCCGTATGCGCGTGTCCGAACTGAGCTCCGCGTCGGGGGTCCCCGTCGCGACGATCAAGTACTACCTCCGCGAGGGACTCCTGCCCCGCGGCGAGGTCACCACCTCGGCCAACCAGGCCAGCTACGGCGCGGCGCACGTCCGCCGGCTGGCGCTGATCCGGTCGCTGGTCGACGTCGGCGGGCTGTCGATCTCGGCGGTCCGGAAGGTCCTCGACGCCGTCGACGACCCGTCGGTCCCGCTGCACCAGATGCTCGGCGCGACGATGGAGACGATCACGCCCGGCCCCGCGGGCGCCGAGCACGACGAGTACCGGGCGCGGGCGGCGGACGAGATCGGGCGCCTGATCGCCGACAGGGGCTGGCGGGTCTCGGGCACCTCACCCGCGCGGGACACCGCGATCGACGTCCTGGCCACCATGCGCCGCGTGGGCGGGGACCGCCTCGCCGGCCTGCTCACCCCCTACGCGGCGGCCGTCGAACGGATCGCGGAGGCGGACCTGGACACGGTCTCCGCGGTACCCGACCGGGACCTGCGGGCCGAGGCCGCGCTCATCGGCACCGTCCTCGGGGACCACCTGCTCGCCGCCCTGCGCCGGCTCGCGCAGGAGAACGTGTCCGCCACCCGGTTCGCCCCACCACCTCCGGAGTCGACATGACCACCACCGTCCGCCCGTCCGCGCCGTTCGGCCCGCTCCGGACCGCGTTCTCCTGGCACCGGCCGCTGATGACCCTGGCCGTCGCGATGGCCGCCCTCACCCTGGTCGGCATCGGCGGCATGATCCTCGACGGGCGGGTGCTCACCGGCCTGCCGATCTGGGACAAGCCCACCAAGTTCGCGATCTCGGTCCTGATCTACGCGCTCACCTGGGCCTGGCTGATCGCGCTGGTCCGCGAGCACCGCCCCGGCCGCACCGCCCGGCGCGCCCACCTCGCCGGCACCGTCGCCGCGGTCCTGCTCGGCGTCGAGCTCGTGATCATCGTGACCCAGGTCGTCCGGGGCACGACCAGCCACTTCAACAACACCACCGCGCTGAACTCGGCGCTGTGGCAGCTGATGGGCGTGTCGATCGTCGCGGTCTGGATCGCGACGCTCTACGTCACCGCGCAGCTGTTCCGGGTCCGCGGGATCGATCCCGCCCGGGCCCGGGCCATCCGGGCGGGTGCCGTGCTCGCCGTCGTCGGGATGGCGCTCGGGTTCCTGATGACGACGCCGTCCGCGGCCCAGATCGAGGCGGGCGGGGACATCGTCGGCGCGCACACCGTCGGCCTCCCGGACGGCGGGCCCGGCCTGCCACTGCTCGGCTGGAGCACCCTCGGCGGGGACCTGCGGATCCCGCACTTCGTGGGGATGCACGCGCTGCAGGCGATCCCGCTGGTGCTGATCGCGCTGGAACTGCTGGCCCGGCGCCACCCCGTCCTGCGCGGCCCCGAGGTCCGGCACCGTCTCGTCGGGGTGGCCACGGCCGGGTTCGCCGCCGTCCTCGCGCTGCTCACCTGGCAGGCGCTGCGCGGGCAGTCCGTGATGGCGCCCGACGCGGTGACCGTGGCCGCGGCCGCGGTGATCGTCGCGGGCGTCGGGGCCGGGGCGTGGCTCGTCCTGCGCCCGGCTGCGCGGGCACAGCGGTCCTGACGCGGTTCGCCCGCAGCGAAGCGGCGCAGGTGCGGGGCGGCTCCCGCTTCGCCGTGAGCGAATCCGGGCGCGGGGCGGGGTGCGGCCTGCCTAGCGTCGGGCGGGTCAGCCGGAACCGACCAGTCCAGGAGCGTGCCGATGACCACCCCGACCCTCGACCTCGCGGACTCCGTGTACGAGCGCCTGCTGCGGCACCGGATCGTCGTCCTCGGCACGGAGGTCGACGCCGCGATCGCGAACCGGATCGCCGGCCAGATGCTGCTCCTGGCCGCCGAGGACCCGGACGCGGACATCGCGCTCTACATCAACTCCCCCGGCGGCTCCGTGCCGGACGGGATGGCGATCTTCGACACCATGCGGTTCATCCCCTGCGACGTCGCCACCTACGCGATGGGAATGGCCGCGTCGATGGGGCAGTTCCTCCTGTCGGCAGGAACGCCGGGCAAGCGCTACGCGTTGCCCCATACGAAGATCCTGATGCATCAGCCGTCCGCGGGAGTGGGCGGCGCCGAGTCGGACATCCGCCTCCAGGCGGAGCTGTTCCGCAGGCACAAGGAGGAGGTGGCCGAGTTGATCGCCGAGCACACCGGCCAGACCCCTGAACGGATCATGGCGGACTTCGACAGGGACCGGTGGTTCTCCGCCCAGGAGGCCCTGGCATACGGTTTCGTGGACCAGGTGGTCGCACGGGCAGGAGAGGTGACGCCGTAATGAGTGGATTCAGGATGCCGGAGTCGCGCTACGTCCTGCCGTCGTTCGTCGAGCGGACGAGCAACGGGACGCAGGAGACCAACCCCTACAGCAAGCTCTTCGAGGAACGCATCATCTTCCTCGGCGTGCAGATCGACGACGCGTCCGCCAACGACGTCATGGCGCAGCTGCTCACGCTCGAGTCCATGGACCCCGACCGCGAGATCAGCATCTACATCAACTCGCCCGGCGGCTCGTTCACCTCGCTCATGGCGATCTACGACACGATGCAGTTCGTCCGGCCGGACATCCAGACGGTCTGCCTCGGGCAGGCCGCCTCCGCCGCCGCGGTGCTGCTGGCCGCGGGCACGCCGGGGCGCCGCCTCGCCGTGCCGAACGCGCGCGTGCTGATCCACCAGCCGTCGATGGGCGGGTTCCAGGGCCAGGTCTCGGACCTGGAGATCCAGGCCAGGGAGATCACCCGGATCCGCACCCAGATGGAGCTCGCGCTCGCCCGGCACACCGGCCGCACCCCGGAGCAGGTCCACGAGGACATCGACCGGGACCGGATCCTGACCGCCCCCGAGGCGGTCGAGTACGGGATCGTGGACGAGCTGATCGCGAGCCGCAAGCTCTCCCTGGTCAAGCCCTGAGCACCGCGGGGCGGCCTCGTGCCGCCCCCGGGCTCAGGCCTGCTCGTAGGCGAACGAGTACGTGTGCACGCCCTCGGGCGAGCGCGCGATCTGCAGGTCCCCGCTCAGCCCGCTGAGCTCGCCGGTGCCCGAGCCGCCCGTCACCTCGGTCATGCCCGGATCGTCGTGGGGCGCGGGCGTGCGGTCTGGGATTCTCCCGACAGGGGTGATCACCGTCTTCGCGACTGTCGGGGTCGGCACGTAGCCTTCCCCGCCGTGGAGCTCATCCGGATGTCCTGCTGCGGTTTCACCTGGGTGGGCGCCGACCGGGCCCACTGCTGCGCCCGGACCGGTGGCTGCTCCCAGGTGTTCGACGACGCGCGGCTCTTCGACGCGCACCGGAAGCGGGACGTGTGCGTCGACCCGGCCACGCTCGATCTCGCGCGCACCCGCAACGGCATCTGGATCCGGGCGGTCGACTTCATCCGGGCTGGTTGAGACCGTCCCCGACCCACCGGCGGAGACACATGCAAGGCTCTCCCGGAGAGGGCAGGATCGCCCGGGGCGCCCGTGTCCGGAGGGCACGGCGCTCACCGACGAGAGTGAGTGGGGTGGAGCAGAGATGGCTCAAGAGGTCCGCGGGGTCGTCGCGCACGGCAAGGGGAAGCCGGTCTCGGTCGAGACGGTCGTGGTGCCGGATCCCGGTCCGGGTGAGGCGGTGGTGCAGGTCCAGGCGTGCGGCGTCTGTCACACCGACCTGCACTACCGCGAGGGCGGGATCAACGACGAGTTCCCGTTCCTGCTCGGTCACGAGGCCGCCGGTGTCGTGGAGTCCGTCGGGGAGGGCGTCACCGACGTCGCCCCGGGGGACTTCGTGATCCTGAACTGGCGGGCGGTGTGCGGGCAGTGCCGGGCGTGCAAGAAGGGCAAGCCCTGGTACTGCTTCGCCACCCACAACGCCACGCAGAAGATGACCCTGGCCTCGGGGCAGGAGCTCTCCCCCGCGCTGGGCATCGGGGCGTTCGTGGAGAAGACCCTGGTCGCGTCGGGTCAGTGCACGAAGGTGAACCCGGCCGTGACCCCGCAGATCGCGGGGCTGCTCGGCTGCGGCGTGATGGCCGGGATCGGGGCCGCGATCAACACCGGCGGCGTGGGCCGGGGGGACTCGATCGCGGTGATCGGCTGCGGCGGGGTGGGTGACGCGGCCATCGCGGGGGCGAACCTGGCGGGCGCGTCGACGATCATCGCGGTGGACATGGACGACCGGAAGCTGGAGTGGGCCAAGGGCTTCGGGGCCACGCACACGATCAACGCCCGGTCGACGGATCCGGTGGAGGCGATCAAGGAGCTGACCGGCGGGTTCGGGGCGGACGTCGTGGTGGACGCGGTCGGGCGGCCGGAGACGTGGAAGCAGGCGTTCTTCGCCCGGGACCTGGCCGGGACGGTGGTGCTGGTCGGGGTGCCGACGCCGGACCTGATGGCCCCGGAGATCCCGATGATCGAGTACTTCGGGCGCGGCGGCCAGCTCAAGTCCTCCTGGTACGGGGACTGCCTGCCCGAGCGGGACTTCCCGATGCTGGTGGACCTGCACCTGCAGGGCCGGCTGCCGCTGGAGAAGTTCGTGTCCGAGGAGATCGGGCTCGACGACATCGAGGCCGCCTTCGACAAGATGCACAAGGGCGACGTCCTGCGTTCGGTGGTCGTGCTCTGATGCCCGGCACCGAACAGGGGATCGACCACCTGGTCACGTCCGGCACGTTCTCCCTCGACGGCGGCACCTGGGACGTCGACAACAACGTCTGGGTCGTCGGGGACGACCGGGAGGTGATCGTGATCGACGCCGCGCACGACGCGGAGGCGATCGCCGTCGCCGTCGCCGGGCGCCGGGTCGTCGCCGTCGTGTGCACCCACGCCCACGACGACCACGTCAACCAGGCCCCGGCGCTCGCGGACCGGTTCGACGCGCCGATCCTGCTCAACCCGGCCGAGGCCCCGCTGTGGGACATGACCTGGCCGGACCGCAAGCCGGACGGCGAGCTCGCGGACGGGCAGGTCATCACCGCGGGCGGGATCGAGCTGCGCGCGCTGGTCACACCCGGGCACTCGCCGGGCTCGACGTGCCTCTACGCGCCGGAGCTGCAGACGGTGTTCACCGGGGACACCCCGTTCCAGGGCGGCCCCGGGGCGACGGGCCGGTCCTACTCGAGTTTCGACACCATCATCGACTCGATCCGCAGCACCCTGCTCCCACTGCCCGGGGACACGACCGTGCGCACCGGGCACGGGGACTCGACCACCATCGGCGGCGAGGCCCCGCACCTGGAGGAGTGGATCGCCCGCGGTCACTGAGCAGGCGGTCGCTGAACCGGCGGTCACCGAGCAGGCGGTCGCGGGCCCCGGTGCGGGGAGACGGTGCCGGACACCGACTCCCCTCACCGGGGGACGCGGCGGCTCGCCGGGACGACCAGCAGCAGGAGCACGGCGACGAGACCGAACGCGGCCCGGAAGCCGAAGGGCTCCGCGACCGCGCCGAGCCCGGTCGCGCCCAGCCCCGTCCCGCTGTCGAAGGCGATGTTCCACACCGCGCTCGACGTGCCGTAGCGCCCGGCTCCCCCCGCGGCGAACAGGGCGACCAGTGAGTCGTTCTGCACGAGCCCGAAGCCGATCCCGACGAACACCGCACCGGTGACCAGCAGCACGGGCACGTCTCCCCCGCCCGCGACGACCTCGCCGGCCATCCCGACCGCCGTGATCGCCACCCCGACCGGCAGCAGCCGGCCCGCCCCGCCACGGCGGTCCACGATCTCGCCCGACAGGCCGCGTCCGAGCAGCCCGCCCAGCGCCGTGCCGAACAGCGCGAGCGGCACCGCGACCGTCGAACCCGGCGCCACGAGCGGCAGGAACGTCACGAGGCCGCCCTGCGCGGTGGAGCACGCCACCATCGCCAGCACCGGCGCCACGGCCCGGCGGCGGAACGCGGCCGACCTCTCCCCAGGATGCGCGGACCGGTCGTGCCCGGCCGGCACGGGCGGGCGCACCTGCAGGAACGGCACGCACACCAGCCCGAGCAGGGGCGCGATCCCCGCCGCGAGGAACACCCCGTCGAACCCCACGAGATCGACGACGGCGACGCCGGCGGGGAGCAGCGCGAGCTGCGGGATCCCCACGGCGTAGCCGTAGCGGGCGGACGCCCGGCCGTGCTCGGCCGCCGGCACGAGCTCCGCGACGATCGCGCTCCCGGCCACCGTCAGCAGGCCGAACCCCAGGCCGCGCACGACCGAGACGGCCAGGACCGGCGGCAGGTCCGCGGAGAGCATCAGCAGCGGCGTCGGCGCGCCGAGGAGCAGCAACCCGGCCGCGACGACGAGCCGGTGCCCGAAGCGGCGCAGGAGCGCGGGGACGGCCAGCTGGGTGGCGACGGTGACGGCCATCAGCACGCCCGTCGTCAGCCCGGCGCCGAACTCACCGGAACCGCCGCGCGTCACCCACAGCGGGACGACCGGCAGGAGGACGGCGTAGCCGCCGAACCCGAGGACGGTCGCCGCCAGCATCAGCCGGAACGCCGCGGACCTCACGGCTCCCAGGTCCGCCTCTCGGTGACGATCGCCGTCACGAGGTCCGCGGGCGTCACGTCGAAGGCAGGGTTCCAGGCGTCCGAGCCCGCGGGGGCCGTGCGCCGCCCGGCCACGCCGAGCACCTCCTCCGGGTCCCGCTCCTCGATCTCGATGTGCGCCCCGTCCGGCGTGTCGAGGTCCACGGTCGACTCCGGCGCGGCCACCACGAACGGGATCCCGGCCCGGGCGGCGGCCAGCGCCAGCGGATAGGTGCCGATCTTGTTCGCGACGTCCCCGTTCGCGGCGATCCGGTCCGCCCCGACGACCACGGCGTCCACCAGGCCACGCGCGATGATCGACGCCGCGGCGCCGTCCGCGACCACCCGGTGCGGCACCCCCAGCGCGACGAGCTCGACCGCGGTGATCCGCGCCCCCTGCAGCAGCGGGCGCGTCTCGTCCGCGACGACGAGCTCCAGGCGCCCGTCGGCCCGCAGGTCCCGGACCACCCCGAGCGCGGTGCCCCACTCGACGCAGGCCAGCGCCCCGGCGTTGCAGTGCGTGTGGATGCGCAGCGCGCGATCCCCGCACAGCGCGGCGAGCAGGTCCGCGCCCCGGCGCCCGATCGCGTGGCAGGACGCGATGTCCGCGTCCCGGATCGCGAGTGCCTCGGCGAGGGCTCCTCCCGGCCCGGCGGCGAGGGCGCGCTCGACGCCCCACCGCAGGTTGACGGCGGTGGGCCGGGCCGCCGCGATCCGCTCGGCCGCGTCCGCCAGCGCGGCGCCGTCGAGGGTCCGGGCCGCCAGTGCGACACCGAGCGCCCCGGCCACGCCCAGCGCGGGCGCACCCCGCACGACGAGCCGGCGGATCGCGTCGACGAGCTCGTCGACGGTCCGGACCGCGGCGGTGCGCAGGTCGGGGAGGGCGGTCTGGTCGACGAGCACGATCCGCCCGTCGTCCCAGTCGATCGTCCGGGGCAGCACCGGTCGACCGTAACCGGTCGGCGGTGGCGGTCATGGGAGGATCCGGCCGTTCTCCTCCCGTCACGGAACTCGGGGATCTCGGCGATGCGCAGGATCATGGTGGCCGCGGGCAGCACCACGGCAGCTCTCCCCCTCCCCGGCCGCCGTTGAGCATCGTGTGGGCGGACGCGGCGTACCCGGCCGCCCCCTACCCGGGCGAGGTGCCGCCCACGTCCTACGTGCACGACGACGGCGCCGGGTACGTGCTGGCCGCGGACGGCACGACCCGCTCCGGATGGCGCGCCGGTCGCACGGACCTCGACGACTGGCTCGGCGTCCGAGGCGCACCGAGACTGGCCGAACGGTTCCCGGTGCTGGCCTACGGGTCGAACCGCAACCCGTCGAAGATCAGCTGGCTGCGGGCCGAGCTCGGGCTGCGCGGGCCGGTCGTCGTGCTCCGGGCGCGCACCGAGGGTGTCGCGGCGGTCTGGGCGCACGGACTGCGCGTCGTCGACGACCAGCGGCCCGCGGTCCTCGCCGCCGCGCCACGGGTGCGCGAGGAGCACTCCGTCTGGTTCGCGACCGCGCAGCAGCTCGACGTGCTCGACGTCTGCGAGGGGCGGGCATCGGGTCGCTACCGCCTGGCCCACCTGCACACGGGCACGGTGACCACCGAGGACGGTGCGGTGATCGACGGCGTCCTCGCCTATCTCGGCGACGCCGGGATCCGCCGTCCGCTGCTCGTGGACGGGGCACCGGTGCGGTGCGCCGACGTCGGACAGAGCGCCGCACGCGCCCTCGGCGGGGACCCGGCGCCCGGCGACGGACTGGCCGCGACGACCGTCGAGGGCAGGCCGGGACCGTGGCCGCCGCGGCTGTTCGTCTACGGCTCGCTGCAGCCCGGTGAGCGCGCCTGGAACCGCCTGTCCCCCGCCCTCGACGGCCGGCCGCGCCGGGCCGAGCTGCCCGGCACTCTGCTGGACACCGGGTACGGCTACCCCGCGATGCTCCGGCTTCCCGGGCCCGGGGTACCCGGCTGGGTCGTCCCGGTGCGCGAGCCCGCGGCCCTGCTGCCGGCACTCGACGCCTACGAGGGGCCGCAGTACGCACGGGTCCGGGTCGGCGTGCCCGGTACGGGTGAAATGTGCTGGTCCTACGTCTGGACGGCCGGCACCGCCGGCTTCCGGGTGCTCGACGGCGGATGGCCGGGTGACCCGCCGTGATGTGACGCCTGTCTCTCGATCGTCGAAGAGCCGCCTGACCTCGGAGCCCGCCGTACACCGAGCGTTAGCCCGGCCGGGTGAACCGCTCAGACCCTGCAGGCCCCCACGTCGCCCTCTAGCGTTGTCGACCAACCAAGCCCACTGGTCCACCCTGGAGCTGTCGGCGGCGTCCGTGCCGTCGATGCACCC
>JAOZVV010000182.1 GCA_025869365.1 Pseudonocardia sp. | reverse complement strand
GCGCTGCGCCAGACCGCCGCGGTGATCGACGGCGGCACCACGAACAAGGCGTTCCTGCTGGACCTGCTGTCGCGGCCCGAGCTGATCAGCGGGGACACCGACACCACCTGGCTCGACGGGATGATGGCGCAGGGCTACACCCCGCCGCGCCGCCTGGACGTCGCGCTGCTCGCCGCCGCCGTCGAGGCGCACGACGGGCACGTCGCCCGTCAGCAGGCCCGGTTGCTGGCCTCCGCGGAGCGCGGCCGGCCCGAGGTGGGCTACGAGACCTGGCACCAGACGGACGTCCGCGCCGGCGGGGACTCCTACCGGCTGCGCGTCGCCCGGACCAGGGCCAACCGGTACCGCGTCGTGCTGGTGGGCGGCCCGGCCGGCACCGGTACCGCGGACGTCGACGTCGAGCGGTCCGGACGCTTCGAGCGCCGGATGACCGTCGGCGGCACCACCTACTCGGTCCTCTCCGCGTTACAGGACACGGACTACCTCGTCGAGGTCGACGGGGCCGTGCACCGGATCTCCGGCGGCGAGGCCGGGATGGTCCGCGCCCCCGCTCCGGCGATGGTCGTCGCGATGCCGGTGTCCGCCGGGGACACGGTGGCCGAGGGCGACGTCGTCGCCGTCGTGGAGAGCATGAAGCTGGAGACCGCCCTGCGCGCGCCGTTCGCCGGCGTCGTCGCCGAGGTCCTGGTCCCGGCGAACACGCAGGTCGAGGGCGGGACGAAGCTCGTGCGGCTGGAGCCGACGGCCGATCCGGCCGCGGCCGGGCCGTCCGGGGACCGGGCGGACTTCTCCGCGCTCACCGGCCCCACGGACGGCTCGACGGAGCCGGGCGCGATCGCCGCGGACGTCCTGACGGCGCTGCGCTGGCAGGTCCTCGGCTTCGACGTCGACGAGCGCGAGGCCAAGCCCCTCCTCTCCCGGCTGGCGAAGGCCCGCGAGGCCCTGCCCGGGGACGACCCGTCGGTCCTGCTCGGCGAGACGGCGGCGCTGCGGATCTTCGCGGACCTGTCGTCGCTGTCGCGCAACCGCCGCGAGGTCAGCGTCCCCGAGCCCACCAACGGCGAGGTCGTCGAGGAGACCGGGCGCAACCCGCAGGAGTACCTCTACGCGTTCCTGCGGTCCCGCGACGTCGAGGCGGAGCAGCTCCCGGAGTCCTTCCAGGTGAAGCTGCGCCGTGCGCTCGCGCACTACGGCGTGACGGACCTGACGGACGAGGACCTGGGCCCGGCCCTGTACTGGATGTTCCTGGCGCACCGCCGCGCCACGGCGCACGTGCCCGTCGTCATGGCGCTGCTGCAGTGGCGGCTGACCCACCCCGGGTCGGTGGCGCAGCTGTCGGCGGCCGCCCGGGACGAGTACCTCTCCACCCTCGACGACCTGGTCCGGGCCACCCAGGTGCGGCACCCGGTCGTCGGCGACCTGGCCCGCCAGGTGCGCTACCAGCTCTTCGACGCCCCGGCCGTCGCGGCCGAGCGGAACGAGGTGCTGCACCAGGTCCGCGCCTCGCTCGACGAGCTCATCGCCAACCCGGACTCGACGGACCGGGCCGCGCGGATCGAGTCCCTGGTCGCCTCGTCGGAGCCGATCCTCGGGGTGTTCGGGGCGGAGCACAACGCCGCCCTGCTCGAGGTCATGACCCGGCGGTACTACCGGGTCCGGCCGCTCGGCGAGATCACGGTGACCGAGCAGGACGGCCGCCCGCTGCTCACCACGGACTACTCCTACGACGGCCGGGGCCGGCGCGTCATCGCGACGGTCGTGGACAACAACGACCCCGCGCGGGCGCTGGCCGCCGCGCAGGAGACCCGCCGGCTGGTGTCCGAGCTGCCCGAGGGGCGCACCGCGCTCGTCGACCTCTACGTCACCTCCACCCACGCGGACGACGGCGGGGACGCCGATGCGCGCGCCGAGCGCGTCCGGGCCGCCCTCGGCTCGGTGCCGCCGGAGAAGCTCACCCGCGTCGCGGTCGCCGTGCGGCCGAACCCGACGACCGTCGAGGACCCGGTCGCCGACCCGGGGCCGATCTGGTTCACCTTCCGGCCCGAGCCGGACGGCACGCTCGTCGAGGACCGGACGCTGCGCGGGCTGCACCCGCTGGTCGGGGACCGGCTCGGGCTCTGGCGGCTCGGGGCGTTCGACCTGCGCCGGCTGGACTCCGCGCCGGACGTGCACCTGTTCCACGCCACCGGCAAGCAGGTGCGTGAGGACCAGCGGCTGCTGGCGCTCGCGGACGTCCGGGAGCTCACCGTGCTGCGGGACGAGGGCGGCCCGGACGGGTCCGAGCCCGGCCGTATCCGCTCGCTGCCGCAGCTGGAGCGGGTGCTCGACGCCTGCCTGGACAGCCTGCGGACCGCCCGTCGACAGGACCCGGCGCTCGCCAAGCTCGGCTGGAACCGGATCCTGCTCTACGTCTGGCCGGTCGTGGACATCCCGGTGGACGAGCTGGACTCCGTGCTCAGCACGCTCGCGGCCCGGACCGGGGCGCTCGGCCTCGAGCAGGTCATGGTGCAGTTCCGCGCGCCCGACCCGGGCGGGGACGGCGCGCGCGAGTACATGCTGCGGATGTCCCGCCCGCCGGGCGCAGGGCTGACGCTGCAGGTCACCGAGCCGCCGACCGGGCCGCTGCGCGAGCTGGACGCCTACGCGCAGAACGTGATCAAGGCGCGGCGGCGGGGTGCGGTGTACCCGTACGAGATCGTCCCGCTGCTCACGAAGGCGGGTGGCACGTTCACCGAGTACGACCTGTCGGACTCCGCCGAGGGCTACCCGCTGGCCGTCCCGGTGCAGCGCGAACCCGGCCGCAACTCCGCGAACATCGTGCTCGGCACCGTCACCACGCCGACCGAGCGCTACCCGGAGGGCATGACCCGCGTCGTGCTCATCGGGGACCCGACCCGCGCGCTCGGCGCGCTGGCCGAGCCCGAGTGCGCCCGGGTCGTCGCGGCGATCGAGCTGGCCCAGCGGCTGGACGCGCCGGTGGAGTGGTTCGCCGTCTCGGCCGGCGCGAAGATCGCCATGGACTCCGGCACGGAGAACATGGACTGGATCTCCCGGGTGCTGCGCGGGATCATCGAGTTCACCCAGGCCGGCGGCGAGATCAACATCATCGTCACCGGGATCAACGTCGGCGCCCAGCCGTACTGGAACGCCGAGGCCACGATGCTCATGCACACCAGGGGAATCCTGGTGATGACGCCGGACTCGACGATGGTGCTGACCGGCAAGCAGTCCCTGGACTACTCCGGCGGCGTCTCGGCCGAGGACAACTTCGGCATCGGCGGCTACGACCGGATCATGGGACCGAACGGCCAGGGCCAGTACTGGGCCCCGGACCTCGGCGGCGCCGTGGACGTGCTGTTCCGGCACTACGAGTACGCCTACCGGCTGCCCGGTGAGCGCTTCCCCCGGCCGGCCCGCACGACGGACCCGGTGGACCGCGACATCACCACCGCGCCGCACGCGGGCGGGGACTTCACGACCCTCGGGGAGATCTTCTCCTCGGCCACCAACCCGGGCCGCAAGAAGCCGTTCGACATCCGCTCGGTGATGCGCGGGGTGTCGGACTCGGACCACACGCCGCTGGAGCGGTGGGAGGACATGCACGACGCGGACTCCGTCGTCGTGTTCGACGCCCACCTCGGCGGCATCCCGGTCGAGCTGATCGGCATCGAGTCCAAGCCGATCCCGCGGCGGGGCCCGCTGCCCGTCGACGGCCCGCAGCAGTTCACCGCGGGCACGCTGTTCCCGCGCTCGTCGCGCAAGGCGGCGCGGGCCATCAACGCGGCGAGCGGCAGCCGGCCGCTGGTCGTGCTGGCGAACCTGTCCGGGTTCGACGGCTCGCCGGAGTCCCTGCGCTCGCTGCAGTTGGAGTACGGCGCGGAGATCGGCCGGGCCATCGTCAACTTCGACGGCCCGATCGTGTTCTGCGTGGTGTCGCGCTACCACGGCGGCGCGTTCGTCGTGTTCTCCGCGACGCTCAACGACACCATGGAGATCGCCGCCGTCGAGGGCTCGTACGCCTCGGTGCTCGGTGGCGCTCCGGCCGCGGCGGTCGTGTTCGCCGGTGAGGTCCGCAAGCGGACCAACTCCGACGAGCGGGTGACGGGCCTGGAGGCCCGCGTCGCCACGGCGACCGAGGCGGGGGACGAGCCCGAGGCCGCCCGGCTGCGGGCCGAGCTCTCGGCGGTCCGGGCGGACGTCAGATCGGAGAAGCTCGGCGCCGTCGCGGACGAGTTCGACACCGAGCACTCCATCGAGCGGGCGCAGCGCGTCGGCTCGGTGCACCACATCGTGAACCCGCACCGGCTCCGGCCCTACCTGGTCGAGGCCGTTCAGCGGGGCATGGCGAAGACACTCGCACGCAATCCGGAAACCCACGAGGAGACCTGATGACCACTGCTGCACCGGCCATGGACACCCACCCCGAGCCCCGCACCGCGATCGTCACCGGCGGCGCCCGCGGGATCGGGGCCGCGATCACCACTGCCCTCTCCAAGCAGGGCGTGCACGTGGCCGCGGGCTACAGCTCGAACGGCAAGGCCGCGGAGGAGCTCGCGGAGAAGCTGCAGGCGGAAGGCGGATCGGTCTCGATCCACCAGGGCAACGTCGGGGAGCCCGAGGACTGCCAGCGGGTGGTGTCGGAGGTGCTGGAGCAGCGGGGCCGGGTGGACATCCTGGTCAACAACGCGGGCATCACCGTGGACAAGACCGTCCGCAAGATGACGGTGGAGGACTGGCACGCCGTCATGCGCGTCAACCTGTCCGGCGCGTTCTACATGACCAAGGCCGTGCTGGACCACATGACGGGCAGCGGCTTCGGCCGGATCGTGAACATCAGCTCGGTGATCGGGGAGTCGGGCGCGATCGGCCAGGCGAACTACGCGGCGTCGAAGTCCGGGCTGTTCGGGTTCAGCAAGAGCCTCGCGAAGGAGGTGGCGCGCAAGGGCGTCACGGTCAACTGCGTGGCCCCGGGCTACATCGAGACCGAGATGGTCGCGGCGATCCCGGACCAGGTGCTCGAGAAGCTGCTGTCCAACGTCCCGATCGGCCGGCTCGGCCAGGCGCGGGAGATCGCCCGCGCGGTGCAGTTCCTCGTCGACGACGACGCGGACTACATCACGGGCAGCATCATCGCGGTCAACGGCGGGCTGGACATGTAGGTCCCCGCGCCGAGGGCAGGAGAGCCACCTTCACGCCGGATTCCGGCGGGAGGGTGGCTTTCCTGCCGTCTCACCGCCGGCAGAGACCCTTTGCGTTCAGCACCCGCTCGACGGCGGTGTCGTTGTCCGCCGCGGAGAGCCGGCCGTCATCCAGCGCCTTCTCGAGCGTGTCCAGGATCGGGGCGACCGGCTCCACGTTCGACGACAGCGCCACGTCCGCCCCGGCCTGCAGCGCGGTCAGCGTGGCCTGCGGGAGGGCGAGGGTGGCGCTGATGGCCTTCATCGCCCCCAGGTCGTCGGTCATGACCAGGCCGTCGAAGCCGTAGTCGTCGCGCAGCAGCCGGTAGGTGGCCGGGGTGAGCGAGCTGGGCAGGGC
Source organism: Pseudonocardia sp. (assembly GCA_025869365.1). Lineage (GTDB taxonomy): Bacteria > Actinomycetota > Actinomycetes > Mycobacteriales > Pseudonocardiaceae > Pseudonocardia. Next base: position 17,411 of record JAOZVV010000182.1, on the reverse strand, counting down.
GTCCGTCAGGCCCGGGACGTCCAGGTGGCCCACCATCACACTCGCCCGCTGCGGCCCGAGCGGGCCGAGGAGGTCCGCGTAGGGCTTCAGGTCCTTCGCCCGGAGCTGCGCCAGCGGCGGGACGGACACGCGGCCCTTGTGCGAGTCCCCGGTCGAGTGCCCGTGCCCGGGGAAGTGCTTGAAGATCCCGTGCACGCCCGCCTCGTGCAGGCCTTCCTCGAAGGCTCCCGCGTACTCGCTGACGACTGCCGGGTCGTTCGAGAACGCGCGGTCCCCGATCACGGAGTTCGACGGCTGGTCGCTCACGTCGACGGTCGGGGCGAGGTCCCAGTTCACCCCGCGGGCCAGCAGCTGCTTCCCCCGTTCGACGGCCAGCGCCCGGACCTGCTCGGGCGTCTTCTTCGCCATCGCGCGGGCACTGGGCAGCTCGCCGTCGAGCTCGTCGATGCGCTGGACCCGGCCGCCCTCGTCGTCGACGGCCACGGCGAGCGGGACGTTCGCGGCGGCCTGCACGGCGTCGAGCTTCCGGTTCTGCAGCAGCGCCGTGGCGTTGCCACCGAGGAAGATCCCGCCGACGTGGTTCTGCCGCACGATCGCGACGGCGCCGGCGGGGTCCGCGGCGTCGACGCCGACCATCAGCCGCTGCGCGAGCCTGTCCCGCGGCCCCAGCCCCGCGACGAGGGACCGACACGTGGGACGGGGATCCGCGGGCGCTTGCGAGGTCTCGGGGCCCGCGGCGGGCGTGGCCGGGGCGGGGGCCGTGGCGGGCTCGGCACCGGCGGCGCGGACGATGTCCGGCGCCGCTCCCGTGGCGACGCCGAGGCCGCTGAGCAGGGCGCCGAGGACGAGGCCGCCCGCAACGGTCGCGACCGCGCGTCGACGTGTGGTGGTGCTCTTGCGGAACCGCATCACCGCCATTGTCCCGTGCCCGCCCCCCGAACCCCGCGCGCCCCCGCCGACCGGACCCCGAGAACCACCCCGAATCCCCCGACCCGGTGACGGAGACACCGCGACTCGCGCGAGTGCCCACCCCGCGAGTCGCGGTATTTCCGTCACCGAGTCGCGGGATCTCAGGCGAGGGAGGGGACGCGTTCGGCAGCGGGCGGGGGTCCCGGTGGGGTGCCGTCCCCGAAGGGCCTCCCGCCGAGCTCCTCGCGACCGTGCGGGGTGAGCCAGGTCGTGACGTCCGGGCCCACCGGCACGATGCCCGACGGGTTCAGCTCGTGGTGCACGCCGTAGTAGTGCTGCTTGATCTGCTCGAAGTCGATCGTGTCCCCGAAGCCCGGGGTCTGGAAGAGGTCCCTGGCGTAGGCCCAGAGCACGGGCATCTCGCTCAGCTTCTGCCGGTTGCACTTGAAGTGGCCGTGGTAGGCGGCGTCGAAGCGGGCGAGGGTGACCCAGAGCCGCACGTCCGCCTCGGTGATCGTGTCCCCGACGAGGTAGCGCCGGGCCGAGAGCCGTTCGGCGAGCGTGTCGAGCCGGGCGAACAGCGCCGCGTACGCCTTCTCGTAGGACGCCTGCCCCTTGGCGAACCCGCACTTGTAGACGCCGTTGTTGACGTCGGTGAACACCCCTTCCGAGACCTCCTCGATCTCGTCGCGGTGCCGCTCGGGGAACAGGTCCGGCGCGCCCGGCCGGTGGAAGCGCGTCCACTGGGTCGCGAGGTCGAACTCGAGCGCCTTGTAGTCGTTCGTCACGACCTTGCCGCTGGCCACCTCGACCATCGCCGGAACGGTGACGCCCTTGTCGTAACCGGGGACCGCGGCCTCGTAGGCGGAGCGGAGCCACTCGATGCCGAGCACCGGGTCCCGGTCCCCCGGGTCCAGGTGGAACCGCCAGCTCCGCTCGTCGTGCAGGGGTCCGGCGATGCCCATCGAGATCACCGGCTCGAGACCGAGGAGGCGGCGCACGATCACCGCACGGTTGGCCCACGGGCAGGCCCGCGCGGCCACGAGCCGGTACCGGCCCGGCTCCACCGGCCAGGGCGAGGACCCGTCGGAGGTGATCCGTTCCCGCACACCGAGCGGTTCGCGGACGAACTCGTCGCTGCTGGACTTCGCGGCACCGTTCGGCGACGTTCCCATGACCCGACGCTACGGCGCCGGGCACGACGTCGCAGGGCGCGACTCGAGCGGCCCCACACCCCGACTCGCCCGGCCCAATGTCGCGACTCGCGCGGCCCCACACCCCGACTCGCCCGGCCCCATGTCGCGACTCGCGCGGCCCCACGTCGCGACTCGCGGGGGCGGGGTGTGGGGGAGCGCTCGCTCACATCCCCGGGCGACCGTTCGTGTGGTCGAATCGGATCATGGTGGACTTCTCCCTGGACGACGTCGTCCGGCCCGGATCCCGGGTCGCCCTCGCGGACGGTTGCGGCACCCCTGCCGTCCTGCACGGACCGCTGAGCCGGGCCGCGGCGCGGGCGGGGGACGTGCGGCTCGTCCTCGGGTGGATGCCCGCGCCCGCCCCCGATCTCGACGCGACGGCGTTCGCCGACGTCCGCGTGCTGATGGGCGGACCCGGCGTCCGCGCGATGGTCGAGGCCGGGCACGCCCGCGTCGTCCCCTGCCGGCTCTCCGCCGTCCCCGCCCTGCTCGCCGGGGTGCTGAAGCCGGACCTGCTCGTCGCCACGCTGGTCCGCGGTCCGCGCGGGCTGTACCTGGGTGCCGAGGCCTCCTACATGCGCGGCCTCGTCGAGGCCGGGGTACCGGTGGCGGGCGTCGTCTCCACGACCACCCCGTTCGCCGACGCCGGCGATCCGCTCCCGGCGGACGCGGTCACCGTGCTCGGCGAGACGGACGAGGGACCGGCCGAGATCCCCACGCCTCCCCCGACGGCGGCGGACGAGGCGATCGCCCGGCACGTCGCCGCGCTCGTCCCCGAGGGCGCGCGCATCCAGGTCGGCCCCGGACGGCTCGCGCAGGCGATGGTCTCGGCGCTGGCGGTTCCGGTCCGCATCGACTCGGGCCTGCTCCCCGAACCGGTCGTGGACCTGGACGAGAAGGGCCTGCTGCTGGGCGACCCGGTGTGCGCCTACCTCATCGGCACCCGCCGCCTCTACGACTGGGCGGACGGGCGGCCGCTCCTGCACCCGATCGAGGTCACCCACGACATCGGCCGGCTCTCCGCCGCGGGCGCACCCCCGCTGATCGGCCTGAACGCCGCCCTGGAGATCGACGTCGACGGCCAGATCAACGTCGAGGGCCTCGGCCGGTCCGCGGCCGGGATGATCGGCGGGCACCCGGACTTCGCCGCCGCGGGGGTGCGCGGCCCCGGGCTGTCGGTGATCGCGCTGGCGTCCTCCCACAAGGACCGGCCGACCCTCGTCGAACGCCTGTCCCGGCCGGTCACGACCGCCTCGCACGACGTGGACGTGGTGGTCACCGACCGCGGCACCGCGGATCTGCGGGGCCTGGACCGCACCGAACGCCGGGCGGCCCTGCTGGAGCTCTGGGACGGCCGGGTGCTCGGTTCCTGACGGTCAGCCCTTGAGGAACGGGGTGAGCGCCGCGAAGGTCGCGTCCGGCTGCTCGTCCACGAAGAAGTGCCCGGCGTCCGCGATCGCCTCGCCCGTGACGAGCGCGGGATCCGACGCGCGGGTACGCCACACGTCGAGCGGATGGTCCGGGCCGTTGCCGACCATGCCGTTGGCCCCCCACAGGACCAGGCAGGGCGCGGTGATCCGGCGGCCGGCCCGTTCGCTCTCGGCGTCGTGCGCCAGGTCGATCGACGCCCCGGCCCGGTAGTCCTCGAGCTGCGCGTGCCGGGCCGCGGGATCGGCCCAGATCCGTTCGTACTCGGCGAGCGCTGCCGGGTCGTGCACCTGGAGCCCACTGCTGCCCCAGCCGCCCAGGATGCTGTGCAGGAACCCCCTCGGATCCCCGGCGATCAGCCGTTCGGGCAGGTCGAAGGGCTGGATGAAGAAGAACCAGTGGTAGTACGCCGTCGCGAGCTTCCGGTCGAGGTGGGCGTACACGTGCGCCGTCGGCATGATGTCCAGCAGGGCCAGCCGGGACACCGCATCCGGATGGTCCAGCGCGAGCCGGTGCGTGACCCGGGCTCCGCGGTCGTGCCCGACGACCGCGAACCGGTCGAACCCGAGCTCCGCCAGCACGGCCACCTGGTCCGCCGCCATCGCGCGGAAGGAGGACTCCGCGTGCCGCTCAGACCGGGGTGTTCCCGGCTCGTCCGCGGACACAGGACGACCGGAGTCCCCGTAGCCGCGGAGGTCCGTGGCGACGACGGTGTAGTCCTCCGCCAGCAACGGGGCGAGCCGGTGCCACAGCACATGACTCTGCGGGAACCCGTGGAGCAACAGCAACGGCGGGCCCGAGCCCCCGATCACCCCGTGGATCGTCGTCGGGGACCTCCGGGCCGCCGAGTTCCGGGCCGCCGAGTTCTGGGCCGCCGAGCTCTGGGCCGGCACCTGCAGGTCGAACGTCTCGAACCCCGGGAACATCTTCCCGACCGTAGTCCGCGGGGCCGACCTTCGCGGTGTCGAACACCCACGCCTTGAGCACGGCGAAGCGGACCACGCCACCCACGATGCTGGCCGAGGCGACCGCGACGGACTCGCCCACGGGCGTGATGCCGGGGAAGATCTCGTCCACGACGAGCAGCACCGCCGAGCTGTAGAACACGTAGAAGACGACGGTGCCGATGTCCTGGACGTAGACGCGCCAGCGGTGTGCGGCGGCGCCCTCGAAGGTGAAGCGCCGGTTGACCTCGGTGCTCACCGCCGTGCTGATCAGGAGGGCGGCGAGGTTCGCGGCCAGCGGGTCCAGTGTGGAGCGGAGCGCGATGTAGACGGCGGCGTTGACCCCGGTGCCGAACCCGCCGACCAGCGCGTAGCGGATCAGCTGCGAGAACCGGGGGAACCGTTCGCGCCCGCGACGGCGGGCTGCTCCCACCCGACCGGTGGCGGCCTGGACGGACCTCGCGAGCGTGATGGCGAGACCGAGGTGCGCAGCCGCTGCCCGGTCGGCCATCCCATCAACTCCTCGACCCGTTCCGACTACCTGCAACAGTTATCGCATCTGCGGATGAGCGCGTGCCCCTCCTTGACTGTGAATACCCCATGAGTGCCGATACATTCCATCCCGATACACCGTGTGACGGACGACTCCCCGTAACCCGATCGGGGCGCGCGCGTTGACCCAGGGACGTGAGCACAGACACGGACGGGGGACCTCCGCCGTCCGGAAGGCGGGAATGGTCACCATGCGTAGAACTCCGAGGACGGCCGTGCTGGTCGCGACGATCGGCCTGGCCGTGCTGGGCGGAGCCGGGATCGCCGTGGCGGAGGTCACACCGCTCGTCGCGCACGGCTCCTACCACGCCGAGAACGGGACCAGCGAGCTCGGCGAGCACCTGGACACGTCCGGGACGCTCGTGGACACCCCGGTCGGGCAGTGCATCGACCTCACCTCCCCCGAGGGCGACGAGGTCGCCTGGCAGACGTCGGTCAACGAGACGGACCGGGTGGCGCTGCTGTCCTCGCGGACCTGCGCGGCCATCGCGGCGGACAACGGCCCGGCGGAGGACGACGCGACCGGGTCCTCTCCCGACGCCGTCGCGGACCGGCCCGACGCGGGGGACTCCCTCCTGGGCCCCGGGGACGTCGTCGGGTCCGGGAAGGCGTTCCGCTCGGTGACGTTCTCGTCGATGCCCTGAGGCTCCGCGGCAGGTCTCAGACCTGGAAGAACACCGTCTCCCGCGGGCCCTGCAGGTGGATGTCGAGGCGGTAGTCGCCGTCGCCGTCCTTCTGCGCCACCAGGGTCTCCCGGCGTTCGGTAGGGACGTCACCCAACACCGGGTCGGTGTCGTTGGCCGGCTCGTCGGAGAAGTAGATCCGGGTGACGACGCGGTCCAGCAGACCCCGGGCGAACACCGACACGTCCAGGTGCGGTGCCTCGGTGAGCCCGTCGCCCGCAGGCAGTGCGCCCGGTCGGACCGTGCGGATCTCCCATCGACCCTCGGCGTCCGTGGTGCTCCGCCCGAAGCCGAGGAAGCCCGGGACGCCCGGTTCGGCGGCGCCGCGCGGGTCGTCCGGGTGCGCGAACCGGCCGTCCGGGTCCGCCTGCCAGGTCTCGATCATGCCGTCCGGGACCACCGCCCCGGCGCCGTCGAACAGGACCCCGGAGATCCGGATCGCGTCCGGGGTGCCGGGCGGGACCACGTCGGGCCCGGCCGGCCAGGTCAGGCCGAGCGAGAGGTACGGCCCGACGGTCTGCGACGGCGTCAGGGGGTACTCAGTCATCGTGCGGCTCCCCCGCGTCGACCTGCTCGAACACGGTCTGCTCCCGCCCCCGCAGGACGATGTCCCACCGGTAGGACAGCGCCCAGTTCGGTTGCGTCGTGTCCAGGTCGAACCGGGAGACCATGCGCTCGCGGGCGCCCTCGGGCACGGAGTTGTAGATCGGGTCGTAGGCGAAGAGCGGGTCGTCCGGGAAGTACATCTGGGTGACCAGGCGCTGGGTGAAGGCCCGGCCGAACAGGGAGAAGTGGATGTGCGCGGGCCGCCACGCGTTGGGGTGGTTGCCCCACGGGTAGGCGCCGGGCCTGACCGTGGTGAACGAGTACTCCCCCAGCGAGTTCGTGACCACGCGCCCGCCGCCGGAGAAGTTCGGGTCGATCGGCGCCGGCCAGGTGTCCCCGGCGTGGCGGTAGCGGCCCGCCGCGTTGGCCTGCCAGACCTCGACGAGGGTGTCCGGGACGGGACGCCCGCCGGAGTCCAGGACGCGGCCGGAGACGGTGATCCGCTGGCCCTGCGGCTCGCCGTCGTGCTGGCGGGTGAGGTCGTGGTCGTTCGGCCCGATCTCCCCGACCAGCAGCGGGCCGGTGATCTCGGTGAACCGCTGCGGCAGGACGATCGGCCGCCGGGTCGGCGCGCGCAGGCCGGTGCTCCGGTAGCCGGGCGAGTCCAGCGGCGGATGGGTGTCCTCGGCGTACGGGTAGATCAGCTCGGTCATCACAGGGCTCCGTGGGGCAGGCCGACGTAGTTCTCGGCGAGGCTGGTGGCCGCGGCCCGCGACGAGACCGTGTAGCGCAGCTGCGAGAGCTGCAGGGCACGCCCGAACGCGTCGCCGTCGGGGTGGTCGTCGTCGAACCGGTGCAGCATCGAGGTCATCCACCAGGAGAAGTGCTCCGCGCGCCAGACGCGGCGCAGCGCGCGCTCCGAGTAGGTGTCGACGCCGGTGGCCTCCGTGCGCAGCAGCAGGTCCCCGAGCGAGTCCGCGAGCAGCCGTACGTCCGCGATCGCCAGGTTCATCCCCTTCGCACCCGTGGGCGGGACGATGTGCGCGGCGTCCCCGGCGAGGAACAGCCGCCCGTGTCGCATCGGCTCGGCGACCATGCTCCGCATCCCCGTGACGGACGGCCGCTCCAGGAACGGGCCCTCGTTGAGGGTGAACCCGTCCGCGGCCAGGCGGGTGCCGAGCTCGTCCCAGATCCGGGCGTCGGACCAGTCCTGCGGATCCGCGTCCGGCCTGACCTGCAGGTACAGGCGGGTGATCTCGGGGCTGCGCATCGAGTAGAGGGCGAAGCCGTTGTCGTGGCTGGCGTAGACGAGCTCGTCGTGGGTGGGGGCGGCCTTCGCCAGCACGCCGAGCCAGCCGAACGGGTACTCGCGCTCGGCGATCCGGAGGTCCGGGACCGCCTGGCGGCTGACCCCGTGGAAGCCGTCGCAGCCGGCGACGGCCTCGCACTCCAGGACGTGCCGCGTGCCGTCCGCGGCGGTGTAGCCGACCGACGGGGTGTCCGTGGTGAGCCCGTCCAGGACCACGTCGGAGACCTCGAACTCGATCGGCTCGCCCGCGGCGAGCCGGGTCCCGATCAGGTCCTTCACCACCTCCTGCTGGCCGTAGACCGTGATCCCCTTCCCGACGAGGCCCGCGAAGTCGATCCGGTGGTCCTCCCCGTCGAACCGCAGGGAGATGCCGTCGTGCGGGAGGCCCTGCGCGTCGAGCCGGGTGGCGAGGCCGGCCTCACGCAGCAGCTCCACCGTCGGGTGCTCGAGGACCCCGGCCCGGACGCGCTGCTCCACGTGGGCGCGGCTGCGCGCCTCGAGCACGACCGAGTCGATGCCCTGGCGGGACAGCAGATGGGAGAGCAGGAGCCCGGCCGGACCGGCGCCCACGATGGCAACCCGCGTTCGCATGACGACAGCCTTCCGCACCCGGCGCTCCGGACTCGACCACACTTCCGTTGTGCGGAAGGATGCCAGCGTGGGCGGACGGTCGACGGTGACGGCCCGGGTGTTGGACGTGCTCGGGGCGTTCACCGCGGACACCCCGCAGCTCACCCTCACGGAGATCAGCAGGCGCACCGCCCTGCCGCTGACGACGGCGCACCGGCTCGTCGGCGAGCTCGCGGCCTGGGGCGCGCTCGAGCGTGCCGACGACGGGCGGTACGGCGTGGGGCTGCGGCTCTGGGAGGTCGGGGCGCTCGCCCCGCGCGGGCTGGGCCTGCGGGACGCGGCGATGCCCTATCTGGAGGACCTGCACGAGGTCACCCGGCACAACGTGCAGCTCGCGGTCCTCGACGACGTGGAGGTCGTCTACGTCGAGCGGCTCGCCGCGCGGGACGCGGTCTCGATCCTCACCAGGGCGGGCTCGCGGATGCCGCTGCACGCGACCGCGGTGGGGCTGGTCCTGCTCGCCTTCGCCGATCCGGACCTGCAGGAACGGGTCCTCGCCGCGCCGCTGCGCCGGTTCACCCCGATGACCCTCTGCGACCCGGACGAGGTCCGCCGGATGCTCGGCGAGGTGCGCCGGACCGGGGTGGCGATCAGCGACCGGCAGATCGAGCTGGTCTCGCAGTCGATCGGGGCGCCGGTGCGCGGCCCGTCGGGCGAGGTGGTCGCCGCGCTGTCCATCGTCGTCCCCGCGGAGGGCAACCCGCACGCCTACGTCCCGGCCGTCCGTACCGCCGCCCGGGGCATCGGACGGGCTCTTGCCAGGAGTAACTGAGCCCGCAAGTATCTGGTCATGGACGTCGTCGAGTACCGGCCCACGCGCGACCAGTACGTCTGGACCTTCGGCGGCGTCGCCCCGTCCCACCGGATCGCCCCCGGGACGCTGCTGCGGCTCTGGACCGAGGACGCCTTCTCCGGCCGCCTGACCAGGACGGACGACAGTCCCAGCGCCGTGCTGGACATGACCGAGGTGAACCCGCAGACCGGACCGTTCTTCGTCGAGGGCGCGGAGCCCGGGGACACGCTCGCACTGCACATCGTGGACCTGACGCCCGCGCGGGACTGGGGCGCGTCCACGCTGATCCCGTTCTTCGGCGCACTGTCCACCACGGACCGGACCGCGCTGCTGCACGATCCGCTGCCCGAGCGCACCTGGATCTACCAGCTGGACCGGGCGAAGGGCACGGTGCTGTTCGAGGCGGCCAGCACCGGCCTGCAGCTGGAGCTGCCGTGCAACCCGATGCTGGGCACGGTCGGGGTGGCGCCGGCGGGCCGCGAGGTGCGCAGCTCGCTGGTCCCGGACGTCTTCGGCGGCAACATGGACACGCCCGAGATGAAGCCCGGCGTGACCTGCTACCTCGGGGTCAACGTCGAGGGGGCGATGTTCTCCGTCGGCGACGGGCACTACCGCCAGGGTGAGGGCGAGAGCTGCGGGACCGCCGTCGAGGGCGCGATGGACGCGACGATCCTGGTCGAGCTGATCAAGGGCACACCGACGACCTGGCCACGGATCGAGAGCGACAGCCACTACGTCGTCGTCGGGTCGTCCCGGCCGCTGGAGGACGCGTGGCGGGCCAGCCAGGTCGGCATGATCGGCTGGCTCGGCGAGCTCTACGGGCTGGACCGCCTCGACGCCTACCAGCTGCTGACGCAGATCAGCGAGTCCCCGCTCGCGAACGTCGTCGACACCAACTACAGCGCGGTCACCAAGATCGCGAAGAACCTGCTCCCCGCCGGCGCCGCGTACGGCGGGATGCACTCCCACCTGCGCGACCAGGCCCGTTCCCTCTAGGAGACGTCACATGGATCTGCAGCTGGCCGGGAAGAAGGCGCTCGTCACCGGGGGCACGAAGGGGATCGGCGGCGCCGTCGTGGACCTGCTCGCCGCGGAGGGTGCACGGGTCGCGTTCTGCGCGCGGTCCGAGAACGAGGTGGTCGCGCGCGTCGACGCGCTCGGGGCGAAGGGCTTCGAGGTCGCCGGGCGTGCGCTGGACGTCGCGGACGGGGCGGCGCTGGCCGCCTGGGTCACCGACGAGGCGAAGGAGGCCGGCGGGATCGACATCCTGGTGGCCAACGTCAGCGCGCTCGCGATCGGGCCGGGCGAGGAGAACTGGAGGAACTCGTTCGAGGTCGACCTCATGCACACCGTGCGGATGGTGGAGGCGGCGATGCCCTACCTGGAGGCCAGCGACGCGGCGTCGGTGATCGCGGTCTCCAGCGTGTCCGGTCGGGAGGTGGACTTCGCGACGGGCTCCTACGGCGTCATGAAGGCGGCCCTGGCGCACTACATGTCCGGCCTCGCCTTCGACCTCGCCGCGAAGGGGATCCGCGCCAACACCGTCTCCCCCGGCAACGTCTACTTCGACGGCGGCGTGTGGCAGAGCATGGAGCAGAACAACCGGGAGTTCTTCGACGGCGCGCTCGCGCTCAACCCCACCGGCCGGATGGGGACACCCGAGGAGACCGCCTACGCCGTCGTCATGCTGGCGAGCCCGCGGGCGAGCCGGATCAGCGGGACGAACCTGGTCGCCGACGGCGCACTCACGCGCGGCGTGCAACTGTAGGTCCCGTGCGCGACTTCCGGATCGAGACACCGCAAGCCGACCTCGACGACCTGCGCGAGCGGCTCCACCGGACCCGCTGGCCGGATCCGTCCACGGTGGAGGGATGGACCCAGGGCGTCCCGCTCGACTACCTGCAGGACCTGTGCGCCTACTGGGCGGACGGCTACGACTGGCGACGGGTCGAGGCCGAGCTCAACGCCTACCCGCAGTTCGTCACCGGCCTCGACGGCGGCGGCGACGACAGCTGCGACGTCCACTACCTGCACGTCCGCTCCCCGCACGAGGGCGCGCTGCCGCTGGTCCTCACGCACGGCTGGCCGGGATCGATCGTCGAGTTCCTGGGCGTGATCGACGGGCTGACGAAGCCGTCGGATCCCGCGGACGCGTTCCACCTCGTCATCCCGTCGCTGCCCGGGTACGGGTTCAGCGGCAAGCCGAGGACGTCCGGCTGGGGCGTCGAGCGGATCGCGACGGCCTGGGCACAGCTCATGGACCGCCTCGGCTACGAGCGCTACGCCGCCGCGGGCGGGGACTGGGGCTCGATGGTCACCTCGGCGCTCGGCACCGGGATGCCCGAGGCGCTGGTGGGGATCCACCTGACGATGCCGCTGGCCGAGGCGCCGCCGGAGGACGAGCGCGCGCCGCTGACCGCCACCGAGAAGAAGGCCCGGCAGGACGTCAAGACGTTCGCCCGTTTCGGCACCGGCTACTCGGCCGAGCAGTCCACCCGCCCGCAGACCCTCGGCTACGGGCTGACGGACTCCCCCGCGGGCCAGTGCGCGTGGATCATCGAGAAGTTCTGGGACTGGACGGACTCGGCCGGGCCGCCGGAGAACGTGATCAGCCGGGACCGGCTCCTGGACAACGTGACGCTCTACTGGCTGACGGCGAGCGCGACGTCGTCCGCGCGGCTGTACTGGGAGAGCTACGGCAAGACGCGCTACGACGTCGTCGAGGTGCCGACCGGCGCGGCGCTGTTCCCGCGCGAGATGAACCGGATGCCGAGGAGCTGGCTCGAGCGCCGCTACGTCGACCTCCGGCGGCTGACCTATCCGGACTCCGGGGGGCACTTCGCGTCGATGGAGCAGCCCGAGACGTTCGTCGACGAGCTGCGGGCGTTCTTCCGGCTGGTGCGCTGACCGGACGAGGGGCACGACGAGGGGCCGCACGGATTCTGTGCGGCCCCTCGTCGTCGCGTCGGTGCCGAGCTGCCAGAACGACCTCCCACGCCCCCCCTTGCTGCATAAGAGTGGCATCTGCGGCTCTCTTGCGTCAAGATCTCACCTGCACGTCTCGTGCACCACCACTCCGGAGGTACGTCAGCAGATGGTCGAGTACACGCTTCCCGATCTCCCGTACGACTACGGCGCGCTCGCCCCGCACATCGCCGGCGAGATCATGGAGCTGCACCACTCCAAGCACCACAACACCTACGTCTCCGCGCTCAACGGCGTCATCGGCAAGCTGGCCGCGGCCCGCGAGGCCGGGAACTTCGACGCGATCGTCGGGCTGGAGAAGACCCTCGCCTTCAACCTCGGCGGGCACGTCAACCACTCGATCTTCTGGACGAACCTGTCGCCGGACGGCGGGGACGAGCCCACCGGCGAGCTCGCCGCCGCGATCGACGACACCTTCGGGTCCTTCGACGCGTTCCGGGCCCACTTCACCGCCGTGGCCACCACGATCCAGGGCTCCGGCTGGGCGATCCTGGCCTGGGACACCCTCGGCGGCCGGCTGCTGATCCACCAGCTCTACGACCAGCAGGCCAACCTGCCCGCCGGTCAGGTCCCGCTGGTGATGCTGGACATGTGGGAGCACGCGTTCTACCTGCAGTACAAGAACGTCAAGCCGGACTACGTCACGGCCTGGTGGAACGTCGTCAACTGGGCCGACGCCCAGACCCGCTTCGCCGCCGCCCGCCCCTGACCCGCGAGTCGGGGTATTTCCGTCACCGAGTCGCGGTGGATCCGTGACCTCGCACGACGGAAATGCCCCGACTCGGTGACGGAAATACCGCGACTCGCGGGGGTCAGCGGGCCGGGAGGGCGCCGGCGGCGCGGAGGAGCAGGTGCATCGCGAGGTCCGTGGACCGCTCGCGGATGTCGTTGCGGCCGCCCGGGAGCACCGGGTCCGCGGCGAGGACCTGGCCGTCCGCCGTCGTCACGCAGAAGCAGACGTAGCCGACGGGCTTGGCCTCGGTGCCGCCGCCGGGCCCGGCCACACCGGTGATCCCGACCCCGATCGACGCCCCCAGCTTCGCCCGGGCCCCGTCCGCCAGGGCCCGGGCCACCTGCGGTGACACGGCGCCGTGCTCGGCGATCATCTCCGCCGGGACGTCCAGCAGCGCGGTCTTGGCCTCGTTGGAATAGGCGACGACACCGCCCAGCACGTAGGACGAGGACCCGGCGCGGTCCACGAGCCGGGCCGCGAGCATGCCCCCGGTGCAGGACTCCCCGGTCGCGACGGTGAGCCCCGAGGCCTCCAGCGCCCGGCCGAGGAGCTCGTCGCTCGTCGTGCCGTCCGCGCTGATCAGGCTCTTCGCGTGCCGGGCGACGATCGCGTCCGCCAGTGCCGTCGCGTCCGCCTCCGCGCCGGGGAACGGGTGCAGGTCCACCTCGAGCTCGGAGCGGCGCAGGCAGGTGGTGACCTCGACGTCCGGATAGTCCGGCAGCACCCGCAACGTCTCGGCGATCTCGGACTCCGGGAGCCCCTGGAACCGCAGCGAGACCGGCTCCGTGTGCGGGACGGTCTCCAGCAGCGCGGCCACCGGCGCCGACGCGAGCGCGTCCGCCCACATCCCCTGCAGCTCCCGCGGGGGCCCGGGCAGGACGAGCACGAGCGGGCCGCCCTCGCGGGGCACCACCAGCCCCGGGGCCGTCCCGACGGGCTTCAGCGCGATCGCGCCCCGGGGAACCCTCGCCTGTTTCGCCGTCGCGGCGTCCAGGGCCGGGCCGCCGAACCCGGTCCGCGCCGCCCAGCGCTCGACGCGCCGCGCGATCAGCGCGCGCATCTCCTCGTCCGCGTACATCTCCAGACCGGCGAACTCCGCGACGATCTCGGCGGTCAGGTCGTCCGCCGTGGGCCCGAGACCCCCGCTGGTGACGACCAGCTCCGCCCCGGAGTCCGCAACGAACCGCAGGGCCTGCGTCAGGTCCTCGGGCCGGTCCCCCACGAGCAGCACGTGGGAGACCTCGAACCCCAGGTTCCCGAGCTCGGTGGCGACGAACGGACCGTTCGCATCCCGTACCGCACCGGTGAGCAACTCGCTCCCGGTGACGACGATCCCGGCACGCGGCCGCTTCCCCGGAGCCCGTTCGACCATGGTCGAACCGTACCTGGGCCGGGGCCTCGCCCGCGCCCACGAAGCGAGGCACGGAGCGTGACGCTATGCTCACTCCGGCGCGTCCGAACACACCGGAAAGAGCGCTCTGACCAGCGGATCGACCGTCTCTCAGTGTCGTCACAGCGGGCATGCGGAGACTTGGCCAGGACAGCGCGAACGGTCGCTCTTCCCGCCCTGGGAGCGGCACCGCGACGGCAGGACCCGGTGGAGCCCGTCACCGGACCGCCGCGCGACAGACGGAAGGACGCCCCACTCATGCCGGACGAGACGCTTCGCGAGCCGACCTGGGTCGGCCGGGTCGAGCGGACCGACGCGACCGCGATCGACGTCGACGCCCGCTTCGGCGCCGCTCGCCTGCTGGTGACGATGCCGGACGGGGCTCCGCTGGGCCAGGTCACGGTGCCGCTGCGGGCCGGCCGGGCCGCCGCCGCGGACGTCCGCGCCGCGATCGACGCCCGCTTCGGGAACAGGGCCGTGCCGTCCGCGCCGTCGTCGTCGGAGCCGATCACCGTCGTCGTCGCGACCCGGGGGCGGCCGGACAGCATCGGCCGCTGCGTGCAGAGCATCCTGGAGTCGGACCATCCGGCCGTCACCGTGCTCGTCGTGGACAACGACCCGGCTGACGAGCTCACCCGGCACGCCGTCGCCGCGATCGGGGACGAGCGGGTCCGGTACGTCCGGGAGGCCCGCCGGGGGGCATCGGCCGGGCGCAACCGCGGGCTCGCCGAGGCCCGCACCCGGATCGTCGCCTTCACCGACGACGACACGGAGGTCGACACCTCGTGGGCCCGCCGGATGGCCGGCGCGTTCGCCGCGAACCCGGAGCTCGTCTGCGTCAGCGGCCCGGTGCTCGCCGCCAGCCTCGGATCGGACGAGGAGCGCGCCGCGGACGCCGCCCTCGGCTGGAACAAGGGCTTCGCCTCCCGCACGTTCTCCCTGGCGAACCCGCCCGCGGACTCCGCGATCTTCCCCTTCTCCCCCGGCCTGTTCGGGATCGGCGCCAACCTGGCGGTGCGCGCGGACGTCGCGCGCGTCTCCGGCGGCTTCGACGAGGCGCTCGGCCCGGGCTCGGCCACCCGCTCCGGCGAGGACTGCGAGTTCCTCGTCCGCCTGGTGCTCGCCGGGCACGTGCTCGGCTACGAGCCCAGCGCCTACGTCTGGCACCACCACCGCCCGGACGGCGCCGCGCTGCGCGAGCAGGTCGAGGGCTACGCCATCGGGCTCGCCGGCTTCCTGACCAAGGTCGCGCTGTCCCCCCGTGGCCGGGCCGCCGCGTTCCGGCGGATCCCCGCGGCCGTCCGCCAGCTGGGCCGGATCGCGGACCGCGAGGCCGGTGCGGGCGACGCCATGCCCAGCGGCGCCGGGCGCACGCGGGTCCGCGGCATGATCGCCGGTCCGTACGTCTACCTCAGGGCCCGGCGCAAGGCGCGCCGCGCGGGAGGCCGGGTCCCCCCGCTCGTCGCGGCGCGGGACCAGGACCGCGGCAGCGACAAGGACGGCCCGATGGGCGGGCGCACCCGCCCGGCGATCGCCCTGCGCTGACCCCACCCTGCGCCGACCCACCCTGCGCCGATCCACCTCATGGCAGGAAAGCCACTTTCACGCCAGATTCTGGCGTGAAAGTGGCTTTCCTGCAGGTGGGCCCGGATCAGCGGCGCTCGCCCGTCGCCCACTCGCGGTTCGTCATCCGCAGGGCGGCGATCCCGACACTCGCCATGAAGGCGCCCAGCAGGGCCCCCATGCCGATGTTGACGCCCGGGGTGAACGCGATGTCCTCGGGCAGGAACATCACCGCGAACGACGCCACGATCAGCACCGCGAAGCCCCAGTGGAAGAACCCCGCCCGCCAGGCGGACACCGCCCCGACGATCATCCCGACGAAGGTCAGCATGATGAACGGGCCGCCGATCAGCACGGCCAGCGGCAGGTCCTGCGCGGCGTCGGACACCCGCACCGCGACGTCCGCGGGCAGCCCCTGGCGGATCGCCAGGTCGTAGAAGTCCGTGACGAGCAGGCCCGGCAGCGCCAGGGCACCGATCGCGGACAGCCCCACCGCGATGTTCCCGCCGAGCCGCCAGCGGCGCCGGGTCATGGCCGCGAGGGCCAGCATCATCGGGAAGATCGCCAGGTAGCCGAAGAACAGCAGCACCGCGGCGATCTGGCTCTGCAGCGGGTTCACCACCAGCGAGTCCAGGTAGGCGAGCTTGCCCGGGCCCGTCTCCCAGACGGTCGTGGCGAAGCCGCCGACCGTGAGCAGGCCCCCGACGACCACGGACGCTCCCAGCGCGACCCGCCGGAACCCGGTGGCGGGCGGCACCGCGGGGTCCGGTGGTGCGGACGACGCGTTCCCCCGGGTCGCGGCGGCGGAGGGCGAGTTCTCGTCCCGGTGGGTCCCGGGGACCGCGACACCGGAGAGTTCGGCGCCGGAGATGTCTGTGCTGCTCATGGTGGGTCTCCTCGGTTCGGTGCGGCGTTCTGCGTTGCCGAGGACTCTGCTCTCCGCCGACGGCCGGACCGACCGTGTCTGCATGCCGATCCACGGGCGGGCGCCCACCCGCGCGGGGGTGTGGCCAGCACACCCGCACTCGGGTGGGATCACGCCGTAGGCTGTCCGCGTGAAGATCCGAGTGGTCCTGGCGGAGGACAACGCGCTGCTCCGGCACGGCCTGGTGCGGCTCATCGACGGCACCGAGGACCTCACCCTCGTCGGCTCCGCGCCGGACCTGCCGTCGTTGAACGCCCTCATCGCCGAGCACGACCCCGACGTCGTCGTCACGGACATCCGGATGCCCCCGACCAACACGGACGAGGGCATCTCCGTCGCGGCGGACCTGCGCACCCGCAAGCCGGACACGGGCGTCATCCTGCTCAGCCAGTACGCGGAGGCGCAGTACGCGCTGACCCTGCTGGCGGACGGCACGGCCCGGCGCGGTTACCTGCTCAAGGAACGCGTGGCGGACGGCGACGAGCTGGCCGAGGCGATCCGCCGCGTCGCCGAGGGCGGCTCGGTCATCGACCCGACGGTCATCGAGGGGCTGGTCGCGGCGAACCGGGCCAAGCCGTCGGCCCTCGATGCGCTGACGCCGCGCGAGCTCGAGGTGCTCGGGGAGATGGCGCAGGGCAAGAGCAACGCCTCGATCGCCGCGGCGCTGGTGCTCTCCGAGCGGGCGATCGAGAAGCACACCAACTCGATCTTCTCGAAGCTCGGGCTCTCCGAGGAGCGGGACCTGAACCGCCGGGTGAGCGCGGTACTGGTGTTCCTGCAGAACAGCTGACCAGCTCCTTTCACCCGATCGGTCTACCTGCGGGC
>JAOZVV010000181.1 GCA_025869365.1 Pseudonocardia sp. | reverse complement strand
ATCGGCCCCGGGGACGTCGTGGCCGTGGCGGTGCCGCGCTCGGTGGAGCTGATGATCGCGCTCGTCGGCGTGCTCAAGGCCGGTGCCGCCTACCTGCCCCTGGAGCTGGACCACCCGCAGGCCCGGATGGCCGGGATGCTCGCGGACGCCTCCGCGAGCGCGGTGGTGACCACCGCGGCCTCGGCGACCGCACTGCTGGCGGAGGCTCCGCCGCTCGTCCTGGTCGACGGGCCCGGGGCCGCCGGCCGAACGCCTCGCCCCGCCGACCCCGACGACGCCGCCTACGTCCTGTTCACCTCCGGCTCGACCGGCCGGCCCAAGGGCGTGGCCGTGAGCCACCGCGCGATCCTGCACCGCCTCGACTGGATGCAGGAGGCCTATCCGCTGGGGCCGGACGACCGGGTCCTGCAGAAGACGCCCGCCGGGTTCGACGTGTCCGTCTGGGAGTTCTTCTGGGCGCTGTGCGAGGGAGCCGCGGTCGTGCTGGCCGCGCCCGGACGGCACGGCGACCCGGCGCACCTGGTGGAGACGATCCGGCGGCACCGGGTCACGACGCTGCACTTCGTCCCGTCGATGCTCGGGGCGTTCCTGGCGTCGCCCGAGGCATGTGAGGATCCCTCCTGGGCCGCCACGCTGCGCCGCTGCTTCGCCTCCGGTGAGGCGCTGCGCCCGGACCAGGCCGCCGGCTGGCACGCGCTCACCGGCGTCGACCTCCACAACCTCTACGGCCCGACCGAGGCCGCCGTCGACGTGACGGCCTGGACCTGCGGTCCCGACGATCCTGCCGACGCGCGCTCGCTGCCGATCGGGTGGCCGGTCCGCAACACCCGGACCCAGGTGCTCGACGGCTACCTGCGCCCGGTGCCGACCGGTGTGCCCGGAGAGCTCTACCTGTCCGGACCGCAGCTCGCCCGCGGCTACACCGCTCGTCCGGCGCTGACGGCCGAGCGGTTCGTCGCGGACCCCGCCGGGCCGCCCGGCGCCCGCATGTACCGCACCGGGGACCTCGTGCGCCGCCGCCCGGACGGCGCCCTGGACTACCTGGGCCGCACGGACCACCAGGTGAAGATCCGCGGACAGCGGGTCGAGCTCGGCGAGATCGAGGCGGTCCTGGCGGCGCGCCCGGACGTGTCCGCGGCGGCCGTGGCCGTGCACGAGCGTCGGCTGGTGGCCCACGTCGTTCCCGCCGACGCCGGGAGCTTCGACGCCGTGGCGCTGCGGACCGGGCTCGGCGAGGTGCTCGCGCCGCACGCCGTCCCGGACGTCGTCGCGGTGCTCGACCACCTGCCCGTCACGCGCAACGGCAAGCTGGACCGGGCCGCGCTGGTGGCCCCGGCCCCCGACCGGCCGGCCGGGCCGACCGCGCCCGCCACCGGCGGCGCCGCGGTGTTCGCCGAGGCGATCGCCGCGGTCCTCGGCCTGGACGAGGTCGGCGCGGATGACGACTTCCTCGCCCTGGGCGGGGACAGCATCCTGGCCATCGCCGTGTCCAGCCGGGCCCGCCGGGCCGGGCGACCGGTGAGCCCGCGCGACGTCCTGACCCATCGCACCCCGGCGGCGCTGGCGGCCGCCGCGCCGCGGGAGGTCGTCGCCGAGGCGGGCCCGGACGTCGGGATCACGCCGGGAACGCCGATCCTGCACGATCTCGTCGCCCGGGCGGGCGCCGCGCGCAGCGTCCACCAGTGGGTGCTGCTGGTGACACCCGCGGGGTTCGACGCCGCCACCGCGCTCGACGCGGTGCTCGACCGGCACGACGCCCTGCGCTCCCGGCTGCTCCTGGACCCGGGCCCGGCGCTGGAGATCCGCCCGCCCGGCGCGGTCCGCTCGGCCCGCCTGCTGCGTTCCGTCGACGGGTCCCCGGTCGATCTCGACGCCGACGTGCAGGCCGAGGTGGACGCGCTCGACCCCGAGGCCGGGGTCGTGCTGCGGGCCGTGCACTACACGAGCGGCCGCCTGCTGCTCGTCGCGCACCATGCCGTCGTCGACGCGGTGTCCTGGCGGATCCTCGCCACGGACCTCGCGGAGGCGCACGCCGGGAACGACCTCGCGCCCGTCGGGACGTCCCTGCGGGCCTGGTCGGCCGCGCTGGCCGCGCACGCCACGGAGCCGGATCCCGCGGAGCCGGCCGCGTGGCGTCGCATCCTGGACACCGCGGACCCCCTCCTCGGGCACCGGGCACCGGATCCCGTGCGGGACACGGTGTCGGCCGTGGCCACGCACACACTCCACCTCGGACCGGAGGTGGCGGGCCGGCTGCTCACCGAGCTGCCCGCCGCGCACCACGGCACGGTCACCGACGTGCTGCTCACCGCCCTCGCCGCCGCCGTCGCCAGATGGCGGCGGGACCGCGGACGGGACGCGGGCCCGGCCGTGCTGGTGGACCTCGAAGGCCACGGCCGGGAGGAGGACGCGCTCACCGCCGTGGATCTCTCCCGGACGGTCGGCTGGTTCACCTCCCTCTACCCGGTCCGCGTCGATCCCGGCGTCGACGAGCTGGCCGAGGACCCGGGCGGCGCGCTCCGGCGGGTCAAGGAACAGCTCCGCGCGGTGCCCGCCGGCGGGCTGGGGTACGGGGCGCTGCGGCATCTGGCCCCCGAGCCGGTCCTGCCCGCCGTCACCCCGCAGGTGCTGCTCAACTACCTCGGCCGCTACCCCGGCGGGGAGCGGGCGGCCGAACCGTGGGCCGGCGCCCCGGAGGCGCCGCCGCTCGGGTCCGGCGCGGCGCCGGACGTCCCGGCCGGACATCCGATCGAGATCAACGCGCTCGCGCTCGACGGGGCGGACGGACCCGGGCTGACGCTGCACATCGGCTACTCGACCGGGGTGTTCGACGCCGCCGCGATCGCCGACCTCGCCGCCCGGTTCGCGGCGGCGGCCCGGGTCCTCGCCACGCGGGCGGGGGAGCGCGGTGGCCACACGCCGTCGGACTTCCCGCTGGTCCCGCTGCGCCAGCGGGAGATCGACGCGCTGGAGCGCGCCGTCCCCGGGCTCGCGGACGTGCTGCCGGCCGGGCCGCTGCACCGCGGGCTCCACTTCCACGCGGTGCTCGGCGGCGACGACGTGTACGTCGTGCAGCAGATCGTCGAGCTCGACGGCCCGCTGGACCCGGACGCGCTGCGCCGTGCGCTCGACGCGCTGGTCCGCCGGCACGTCCCGCTGCGCTCGGGTTTCCACCAGCGGACGGACGGGACCGTGGTCCAGGTCGTCGCGGACCGGCCCGAGGTGCCGTGGCGGCTGGTCGACGCCCGGGACGCGGAGCCGGTCATCGCCGAGGAACGTGCGCGGCCCTTCGACGTCACGGTGCCGCCGCTGCTGCGGGCCGCGGTCGTGCGCACCCGGACCGATCGCCACGTCCTGGTCCTGACCGGACACCATCTCGTCCTCGACGGCTGGTCCGTCCCGGTGCTCTTCCGGGACCTCTTCGCGCTGTACGGCGCGGCGATCGGCGACGCCGTCCCCCTGCCGCCCCTGCCCGCCTACCGCGAGCACGCCCGCCGACTCCTCGGCGACGGGGCGGCCGCGGACCTGCGGGCTTGGACGGCCGCGCTCGACGGTGCCTCGCCGACGATCGCCCTGCCGACATCCGCGGGCGCGCAGGCACCGGCACCGGCCGGACCGGGACGCGTCGCGGTGCGCCTCGGCGCAGCGGCCACGCGCGGCCTCGACCGTCGGGCCCGCGCCCTCGGCGTCACCGTCAGCACCGCCGTGCACGTGGCCTGGGGGCTGTTGCTCGGGGAGCTCACCGGGCGCACGGACGTCCTGTTCGGCACCACGGTGTCCGGCCGCGGGACCGGGCTCGACGGCGTCGAGGAGATGGTCGGGCTCTTCGTCAACACCCTGCCCGCGCGCGTGCGCTGGGCCCCGGACGAGCCGCTCGACGCCGTGCTGCGCCGGGTGGGCGCCGAGCAGACCGCGCTGACCGGGCACGACCGCGCCGGCCTGGCGGACCTGCAGCGCGAGCTCGGCGGTGGCCCGCTGTTCGACACCGCGGTCGTCCTGGAGAACTACCCCGCCCCCGGCACCGACGGGCGCGGGGACGCGCTCGCCCCGCCCGCACCCCTGCGCGTCGTCCGGTGGGACCACGCGGACGGCGTGCACTACCCGCTCGCGCTCGCGGCGCTGCCCGGCGAGCGGCTCGAACTGATCCTCAACCACGACGGGACCCGGTTCCCGACCGAGGCCGCGGCTGCCCTGGTGGCGCGCGCGGCCGCACTCCTGGAGGCGATGGTGGCCGACACCGGCCGATCCGTGACCGACGCGATGGCGGACCTCCCGTCCACCGCCGACCAGCCGTTCCCGCAGGCGCACCAGCCGCTCCGGAAGGCGCGGACGCTCGTCGACCTGGTCGACGCCCAGGTCGCGCGCACCCCGGGGGACACGGCGCTGGTGTTCGACGGCACCGAGCTCTCCTACGCCGAGCTGGACCGCCGCTCGCGCGCCCTCGCGGCCCGGCTGGTCGCGGCCGGGGCAGGCCCGGAGACCGTCGTCGGCGTCGCCGTCCCGCGTTCCCCCGAGATGGTCGCGGCGATCCTCGCCGTGCTCCGGACCGGAGCGGCGTACCTCCCGCTGGACGTCACGTACCCGGCGGAGCGGCTGGCGTTCATGCTCGGCGACGCCGGTGCCGTCGCGGTGGTGACCGGAGACGACCTCGCCCTCCCCGAAGGACCCGTCCGGGTCCCCGCCGCCGGCCCGGGGCCCGATGTCGTCGCGGAGCCGGAGATCCACCCGGACTCGGCCGCGTACGTCATCTACACCTCCGGCTCCACCGGCACGCCGAAGGGCGTCGTCGTGCCCCACCGGGCCGTCGCGGCGCTGCTCCGCATGCTCGCCGAGACGGATCCCCTGCGCCGCACGGACCGCGTGCTGCAGCAGATCGCGGTCAGCTTCGACCCGTCCGTCCTGGAGATCTTCCTGCCGCTGACCCAGGGCGCCGCGCTCGTCCTCCCGCGCCCGGACGAGCACCGGGACCCGCTGCAGCTCGCCGCACTGGTCCTGGACGAGCGCGTCTCCGTGACGTTCACCGTCCCGTCCCTGCTCACGGGCCTGGTCGAGGCGGCCGAGCAGGAACCGGACGGCGTCACCGCCGACGCGCTGCGCGCGCTGCGGCAGGTCAACTGCGGCGGTGAGGCGCTCGGCCAGGCCCTCGCGACCCGCTGGGCGGCGGTGTCCGACGGCGAGCTCGTGAACTCCTTCGGGCCCACCGAGACGGCCGTGCAGGTCTCCCGGCACCGCCACGACGGCGTGCTGCGGCACGGTCGCGTCCCGCTCGGCGCCGGTAGCCCGACGGCGACGCTGCGGGTCCTCGACGCGCGCCTGCGCGAGGTCGGCCCGGACGAGGACGGCGAGCTCTACATCGGGGGCGTCCAGCTCGCCCGCGGCTACCACCGCCGCGCGGGGCTGACCGCGTCCCGGTTCGTCGCGGATCCCGCCGGTCCGGCCGGCGCCCGCCTGTACCGGACCGGGGACCTGGTGCGCCGCGACGCCGACGGCGTCCTCACCCACCTCGGCCGCGCGGACGACCAGGTCAAGATCCGCGGCAACCGGGTCGAGCTCGGGGAGGTCGAGGCCGCGCTGGCGGCGCTGCCCGGGGTCTCGGCGGCGGCCGCCGTGCTGCGCACCGAGGGGCCGCGGCCGCGGCTCGTCGGCTATGTGACCGGCCGGGACGTCGACGCGCCCGGCCTGCGGGACCTCCTGCGGGCGTCGCTGCCCGCGCCGATGGTCCCGGCGGAGATCGTGCTCCTGGACCGGATGCCGCTGCGTCCGGGTGGCAAGGTCGACCGCGCCGCGCTGCCGGCGCCGGAGACCCCCGAGCCCTCGACGGGCGGCGCCGCGGGTTCCGGGGACGTGGTCCAGCAGCTGTGCGACGTGATCGCGGGGGTCCTCGCGATCGGCGCGGTGGGCCCGGACGACGACTTCTTCACCCTCGGCGGGGACAGCATCACCTCGGTGAGCGTCTCGACCCGCGCCCGCGCCCAGGGGCTCCCGATCAGCCCCCGGGACGTCTTCGCCCGCCCGACCGCCGCGGGCCTCGCGGCGCTGATGGCGGACAAGGGCCTCACGGCCGAGACCCCCCAGCCCGGTGCCGCCCAGCCCGGTGCCGCCCAGCCCGGGACCGCCCAGCCCGGGACCGCCCAGCCCGGGACCGCCCAGCCCGCGACCGCCCAGCCCGGAGCCGCCCCGCCCGCGCACCCCGACGCGATCGGCGAGATCACCCTGCTCCCCGGCGTGCACCGCCTCCGGGAGGCGGGGGACCGCGCGACCGAGGCCGTCCGCTCCGCCGTCGTCCGCACCCCCGCGGGCCTGCGCCGCGCGCAGCTCGACGCCGCGCTCGACGCCGTCCTCGCCGCCCATCCCGGCCTCGGCCTGCGGCTGAGCAGGCCGTTGCCGCTCTTCTGGTCCCTCACCGTGCCGCCCGCCGCCCCGCGCGCCGCGGACCTGGTCGAGGAAGGCCGGGGCACGGTCGAGGACGCCCTCGCCACCACCTCCGCCCGCATCGACCCCGACGCGGGCGTCCTCCTCGCCGGGACCTGGCTGGAGACCCCGGACGGGCCCCGCCTCGTCCTCGCCGCCCACGAGATCCTCCTCGACCCGACCGGCTGGTACACCGTCCTGGCGGACCTCGCGACCGCCGGAGCCGCCGTCGTCGCAGGTCGGGAGCCTGCCGTCGCCGACAACGGCACATCCCTGCGCACCTACGCCGCCGCCGTCGCCGCCCGCGCCCAGGACCCCGAGCTGCTCGGGCGGCTCGCGGGCTGGGCGGAGACCCTCGCCCCGGGCGCGGAGCCCGCGTGGTCCACGGTCGGGACCCCGTCCCGGTACGAGATCGACATCCCGGCCGCGACGATCGCGGCGCTCCCGGAGGACCCGGTCCCGGGCCTGCTGGCCGCGCTCCGCACCGCCGTCGTCGAGCCCGGCGGGACCGCCCTGCTCGTCGACGTCGAGCGGTCCGGCCGCGAGGCCCTCCCCGATCTCGACGTCTCCCGCACGGCCGGACGGTTCGTCACCGCGGCCCCGGTCCGGCTCGACCCGGCCCGCGCCGACCTCCCGGAGATCGACGCGGCGACCGACGCGGGCTACGGGATGCTGCGGCACCTGCACGCCCAGGCCGGCCCGATGCTGGCGGGCGGCGCGCGCCCCCAGGTCCTGCTCGCCGCGCACGCCGTGCTGCCCACGGACACCGGCGGGGACTGGTCGGTCGAGACCGCGCCCGACGCCGTCGGCCCCGAGCCCTACCCGCTGCGCATCGACGTCGTCCGCACCGGGGACTCGGCCCGGGCGATCTGGACCGTCGCCCCCGGCGGCCCCGCGGACGTCGAACAGCTCGCCGACGCCTGGCTCTCCGCACTCCGGCCCGGCACCCCGACCGGCCGGGGCCTCGTCGATCTCGACCCCGCCGGGCGCGCGGTCGTCGACGCCCGGGCCGGCGGTCCCGTGGACGAGGTCTGGACCCTCTCGCCGCTGCAGGAAGGCCTGTTCTTCCTGGCCAGCTACGACGCCCACGCGGCGGGCGGGGACCCGGGGGGCCTGGACTACTACACCGCCCAGGGCTGGTTCGAGTTCTCCGCGCCGCTGGACGCGTCCCGGATGCGGGCCGCCGTCGCGGCCCTGATGGAGCGCAACCCCGGCCTGCGCGCAGGCTTCACCAGCGACGGCCTCCCGGCGCCGGTGCAGTTCGTCGCGGCCACCCCGCCGTTGCCGTGGCGGGAGGTCGACCTGTCCCGCCTCGCCGCGGCCGACGCCGCGCGGCGCCTCGGGGCGCTCCTGGCCGCGGACCGCGCCGAGCGCTACGACCTCGGCTCCCCGCCGCTGTTCCGGGTGACGCTCGTGCACCTGCCCGGCGGCCGGGACCGGCTGGTCATGAACCACCACGTCCTGCTGTGGGACGGCTGGTCCGAGGGCGTCCTGCGCCGCCAGCTGTTCGCGCTCTACGACGCGGGCGGCGAGGACCCGGCCCTGCCGCGCCCTCGGCCGTACCGGGACTTCCTCGCCTGGCTCGACGACCGGGACCTGCCGGACGCCGTCGACGCGTGGGGGGAGGTCCTCGCCGGCCTCGAGGAGCCCACGCTCGTCGGCCCGCCCGGGGACACCGGGCGCAGCGAGCCCGTCCGGCTCGACGCGACCGTCCCGGCGGAGGTCGCGGCGCGCCTGCAGGATCGGGCCCGTGCCGGCGGCGTCACGCTGAACACCGTCCTGAGCACGGCCTGGGGGGTCGTGCTGGGCAACGCGCTCGGCCGCGACGACGTCGTGTTCGGCACCGCGGTCGCCGGGCGCCCGGACGACCTCGACGGCATCGACGACGTCATCGGCCTGTTCCTCAACACCGTCCCGGCCCGGGTTCGGGTCGAGCCGGCCGAGCCCGTGCGGGACCTGCTGCGCCGCGTGCAGGCGGACCGGGTCGCGGTCATGCCGCACGAGTGGATCGGCCTCGGCGTCCTGCAGCAGGAGGCCGGGCAGCGCCAGCTCTTCGACACCCTGTTCGTGCTGCGCTCGCTCGGCGCCGCGGGGGCGGGCGGCGAGGAGCTGCTGGCCTCGCACGGCGTGGTCGACGCGGGCTCGACGGACGCGGTGCACTACCCGCTGAGCGTGGTCGTCACGCCGATGTCGACCGGCCACGGGGGCCACCTGCTGGTGTCCCTCTCCCACCGCCCGGAGGTGGTCGACGGGACGCTCGCCGAGGCCGTCCTGCGCCGGTACACCGCGTTCCTGCAACGGCTCGCGACGGACGGGACGGACGTCCCCGTCGCCGCGATCGACCTGCTGCTCGACGACGAGCGCGCCGCGCTCGCCGCCGAGTGGACCCAGGTCGAGCGCCCCGTCGAGGACCGCACGATCGCCGAGCTGCTGGCGGACACCGCGGCGGCCCGCCCGGACGAGATCGCACTGGTCGCGGGAGCCGAACGCCGCACCTACGCCGAGCTCGACGACGCGGTGGACCGGCTCGCCCGGCTCCTCGTCGCCCGCGGGGCGGGCCCCGGCCAGGCCGTCGCGCTCGCGCTGCCCCGGCGGATCGAGACCGTCGTGGCGCTGTTCGCGGTGCTCCGCACCGGTGCGGCCTACCTGCCGCTGGACCTGGACCACCCGGCGGACCGCCTGCGCGCCATGCTCGACGACGTCGAGCCCGCGGTCGTGCTGGCCACCGTGGACGGCCTCGACCGGTTCCCGGGCGCCGTCGCGGTCGACGCCCCGGAGATCCTCGCCGAGCTGGCGGCGCAGCCCGCGGGGCCGCCGGAGGTGCCCGGGTTCGCACCCGGGTCCCCGGGGCGGCTGGAGCACACCGCCTACCTGATCTTCACGTCCGGCTCGACAGGCCGGCCCAAGGCGGTGGCCACGCCCTACCGCGGCCTGACGAACATGCTGGCCAACCACCGTGCCGAGATCTTCGGCCCGGTCGTGACCGAGGCCGGTCGTCGGCTGCGGATCGCCCACACCGTGTCGTTCGCGTTCGACATGTCCTGGGAGGAGCTGCTCTGGCTCGTCGAGGGGCACGAGGTGCACGTCTGCGACGAGGACCTGCGCCGCGACGCCGAGGGGCTCGTCGCCTACTGCGACACGCACGCGATCGACGTCGTCAACGTGACCCCGACCTACGCCGGCCTGCTGATCGACAGCGGGCTGCTCGACGACGGGCCCGGCCGGCACCGCCCGGTCCTGGTCCTGCTCGGCGGCGAGGCGGTGTCCGACGCCGTGTGGTCCAGCCTGCGGGACACCCCCGGCACGCTGGGCTACAACCTCTACGGCCCCACCGAGTACACGATCAACACCCTCGGCGGCTCGACACGCGACAGCCCGGCCCCGACGGTCGGGCGGCCGATCCACAACACCCGCGCCTACGTCCTGGACTCCCGGCTGCGGCTGGTCCCGCCGGGCGTCGCGGGGGAGCTGTGGATCAGCGGCGTCGGGCTCGCGCACGGCTACCACCGCCGTCCGGGGCTGACCGCCGAGCGGTTCGTCGCGGACCCGTTCTCGGACGTGCCGGGCGGGCGGATGTACCGCACCGGCGACCTGGTGCGCCGCCGCGCGGACGGGCTGCTGGACTTCCTCGGCCGCACGGACGACCAGGTCAAGATCCGCGGGCACCGGGTGGAGCCGGGCGAGGTCGCGGCCACGCTGGAGGCGGACCCCGGGGTGGCCCGTGCCGCCGTCGTCGCCCGGCCCGATCCCGCGGTCGCGGGCCTGAAGCGCCTCGTCGGGTACGTCGTCCCGGCCGCCGGGGCCGGCGAGCGCTCCGCCGACCGCGCCGCGCAGGAGTCCGAGCAGGTCGGCGAATGGCAGCAGATCTACGACGCCGAGTACACCGAGATCGGCACCGCGGTCGCCGCCGAGCACCTCCACGGCGTGGACGACTTCGCGGGCTGGAACTCCAGCGACGACGGCAGCCCCATCCCGCTGCCGGAGATGCGCGAGTGGCGGGACGCGACGGTCGAGGCGATCCTCGCGCTGCACCCGCGCCGGGTGCTCGAGATCGGCGTCGGCTCCGGCCTGCTGCTCTCGAAGCTCGTGCCGCACGTCGAGGAGTACCTGGGCACGGACTTCGCGGCCCCGGTGATCGAGAAGCTGCGACGCGACGTCGCGGCCGTCCCCGAGCTGGCCGGGAAGGTCGCCCTCGAGGTGCGCGCCGCGCACGAGCTGGACGGGATCCCCGCCGGCCGCTTCGACGTCGTCGTGGTCAACTCGGTGATCCAGTACTTCCCGGGCGGGGAGTACCTGCGGGACGTGGTGCGCACGCTCGTCGACCTGGTCGCCCCCGGTGGCGCGGTGTTCGTCGGCGACGTCCGGTCCCTGGACCTCGCCGCCGCCTTCCACACCGGCGTGGCCCTGAGCAGGGCCGGGGGAACCCACACCCCGGGCGCCGTGCGCGCCGCGGCGGACCGCTCCGCGGTCCTGGAGAAGGAGCTGCTCGTCCACCCGGACCTGTTCACCGGGCTGCGGCCGGATCTCGGCGTGGCCGCCACGGTCAAGCGCGGCCGGGCGCGCAACGAGCTGAGCCGCTACCGCTACGACGTGGTGCTGCGTACGGGCGATCCGGTGTCGCTGGCGGACGCCCCGGTGGTCCCGTGGGCGGGCGTCGAGGACGCCCTCGCCGCCGGGCCGGACCTGCTGCGCGTCACGGACGTCCCGGACGCCCGGGTGGCGGGGGAGATCGCCGCGATGCGCGCGCTGGAGGGCGGCGCCTCGCTGACCCGCGTGCTCGCCGTCCGTAGGGAGAGCCCCGGCACGGAGAGCCCCGGCGCAGAGCCCGAGGACCTGCACGAGCTCGCCGCCCGGCACGGCTACCGGGCGCTCCTGACCCCGGCGCCGGGGGGCCAGGGCCTGCTCGACGCGGTGTTCGCCCGGCCCGCGCTCGTCGACGGGCGCCCGGTCACCGGCCTGCACCGCCCCGGCCGCCCCGGCGCGCCCGTGGCCAACGATCCGGCCGCCGCCCGCTCCGCCGGCTCCCTGCTGTCCCGGCTGCGCGCCGAGGTCGCCCGGGTCCTGCCGGACCACATGGTGCCGTCCGCGCTGGTCACGGTGGGTCGGCTGCCGCTGACGGTCAACGGCAAGCTCGACGTGTCCGCGCTGCCGGAGGCCGAGCCGGTCGGCCGCGGCCGGAGCCGGCCGCCGTCGACACCGCAGGAGGAGACGCTCAGCGGCCTGTTCGCCGAGGTCCTCGGCCTCGCGTCCGTGGGTGTCACCGACGACTTCTTCGCCCTCGGCGGGCACTCCCTGCTGGCCACCCGGCTGATCAGCCGGATCCGGACCGCGCTGGGTGTCGAGCTGGCGATCCGGGACCTGTTCGAGCAGCCGAGCGTCGAGGCCCTCGCCGCGCTCGCGGCCGACCCGGGGGCGGGCGGATCCACGAGCGGGGCCACCCGGCCCGAGCTGGTCGCCGGGCCGCGTCCGGCGGTGATCCCGGCGTCGCACGCGCAGGCCCGGCTCTGGGCGATCGACCAGCTCGACGGCCCGTCCGCGGCCTACAACTTCCCACTCGCCATGCGGCTCGACGGGCCGTTGGACCGGGAGGCACTCCGGGCGGCGGTGCAGGACGTCGTCGACCGGCACGAGGCCCTGCGCACCGTGTTCCCGGACGGGCCGGAGCCGGTGCAGTCCGTCCTCCCCGTCGGGACCGCCCCGGTGTTCGACGAGGTGGACGCCCCGGACGCGGCGCCGATCATCGCGCGGGCGGCGGCGCGGCCGTTCGACCTGACCACCGACCTGCCGCTGCGGGTGACCCTCGTCCGCGACGGTGCCGACCGGCACGTCCTGCTCCTGCTGCTGCACCACGTCACGACGGACGAGTGGTCGGACCGGCCGTTCCTCACGGACCTCGCCTCGGCCTACGCGGCGCGCCGGGCGGGCACGGCGCCCGACCTGCCTGCACTGCCCGTCCAGTACGCGGACTACACGCTGTGGCACCGGGCGCTGCTCGGGGACCCGGCCGACCCGGCCAGCCGGGCGCGCGCCCAGCTCGACTTCTGGCGCGAGACCCTGCGCGGCGCCCCGGACCGCCTGGAGCTGCCGACGGACCGCACGCACGCCGCGGACCCGACCGCCGGCGCGGAGCACCGGATCGGGTTCGCGCCGGAGGTCGCGGACGGGCTGCGCCGGATCGCGCAGGACACCGGCGCGAGCATGTTCATGGTGACCCAGGCGGCCGTCGCGGCCCTGCTGTCGCGGCTCGGTGCCGGGACGGACATCCCGCTCGGCGCGCCCATCGCCGGGCGCACGGACGAGCGGCTCGACGACCTCGTCGGCTTCTTCGTCAACACGCTGGTGCTGCGGACCGACGTCTCCGGGGACCCCGGCTTCGACGAGCTCGTCCGGCGCGTCCGGACCGCGGACCTGGCCGCGTTCTCCCACCAGGACCTGCCGTTCGAGGCCGTCGTCCGGGAGCTGAACCCGGACCGCACCGCGTCGGACAACCCGCTCTTCGACACCATGGTCGTCTACCGGGCGCGCGGCGGGGCCGGGCGGTTCGGGCTCGACGGTGTGGACGTGACGCCGGTGGAGTCACCGGGCTCCACGGCGAGGTTCGATCTCGTGTTCGCGTTCACCGAGAACGGCGACACCGGTGAGCTCGGCTGCCTCCTCGAGTACCGCAGCGGCCTCTTCGACCCGTCGACGATCGTCCGGATCGGCGAGCAGCTGCGACGGCTCTGCGCCGCCGCCGTGGCGGACCCGGGCGCACCCGTGCGCACGCTGGAGATCCTCGCGCCCGAGGAGCGCGCGACCCTGCTGGACGAGTTCGCCGGAGCCCGCCGCCCGGTGCCGGACCTGACGTTGCCGGAGCTGTTCGCGATGTGCGTCTCGGCTCGCCCGACGGCGCCCGCGCTCGTCGACGGGTCCGTGACCCTCACCTACGCCGAGCTCGACCGGGAGGTCGCCCGGATCGCCGGGCTGCTCGCGGAGCACGGCGTGGAGCGGGAGGGGATCGTCGCCGTCGCCCTGCCGCGGTCCGCGGCCGCCGTGGCGTCGCTGCTGGCGGTGCAGCGCCTGGGCGCGGCGTTCCTGCCGCTGGACCTGGCGCACCCCGCGGAGCGGATCGCCCACATCCTCGACGACGCCGACGCCTCCCTGGTGGTGACCGACGCGGCGAACGAACCGGCGCTGCCGGCGGGTGGTCCGCCGCGGCTCGTCCTGGGGGACCAGCCCGCTGACCCCGCACCCGTTGCGCCACAAGACATCCACGGCGCCGCGTACGTGATCTACACGTCCGGGTCGACGGGCCGGCCCAAGGGTTGCGTGGTGCCGCACGAGGGCATCGGCAGCCTCGTGGCCACCGCCGTCGACCGGATGGGGGTCGGCCCGGACAGCCGGGTGCTCCAGTTCGCGTCGATGGGCTTCGACGTGGCGATCTTCGACATCGCGATGTCCCTCGGGGTCGGCGGCTGCCTGGTCCTGACGCCGGACGAGCTGCGGGTGCCGGACAAGACCCTGACCGACTTCATCGCCGAGCAACGGATCACGCACATGATCCTGCCGCCGTCGCTGGTCGGGGCCCTGCCGCCGGAAGCGACGCTGCCGGAGGGTGCGGTGCTGC
Organism: Pseudonocardia sp.; assembly: GCA_025869365.1. Taxonomy (GTDB): domain Bacteria; phylum Actinomycetota; class Actinomycetes; order Mycobacteriales; family Pseudonocardiaceae; genus Pseudonocardia. The sequence goes on along the minus strand of JAOZVV010000181.1, from coordinate 9,051 downwards.
TCGTCGGCACCGAGACCGTCCCGCCGGACCTGATCGCGCGGTTCGCGGGGACGGTGCGGCTCTTCGTCGCCTACGGGCTGACGGAGGCGACGGTGAACTCCACGCTGTGGCGCGGCGACCCCGCCTGGGCCGCCCCCGCGCCGATCGGGCTGCCGGATCCCAACACCCGCTGCTACGTGCTGGACGCCGGGCTGCGCCCGGTGCCGGTCGGCGTGCCGGGGGAGCTGTACGTCGCGGGCCGCGGCCTCGCCCGCGGCTATCTCGGACGTCCGGGGCCGACGGCCGAACGGTTCCTCGCGGATCCTCTGGCGGGTCCGGGGGAGCGGATGTACCGCACCGGCGACCGGGCCCGCTGGCGCGCCGACGGCACGTTGGACTTCCTCGGCCGCGCGGACGACCAGGTCAAGATCCGCGGGCACCGGATCGAGCCCGGGGAGGTCTCGGCCGTGCTGGCCGGGCATCCGGGGGTGCAGCAGGCCGCGGTGGTCGTCGACGGGGAGGGGCGTGCGGCGCGGCTCGTCGGCTACGTCGTCCCGGAGACCGGAGCCGCCGCCCCCGGCGCGCAGGCCGTCCGGGACCACGCCGCCGCGGTGCTGCCGGCCTACATGGTGCCCTCGGCGGTCGTCGTCCTGGACGGACCGCTCCCGTTGACGCCCAACGGGAAGCTGGACCGCCGCGCCCTGCCCGCACCCGGCCGCGGCCCGGTCGGCCGGGCGCCGTCCACCCCCCGCGAGGAACTGCTGTGCCGGCTCGTCGCCGAGGTGCTGGGGGTCGACGAGGTCGGCGCGGACGACGACTTCTTCGCCCTCGGCGGGGACAGCCTCGTCTCGATCAAGCTGGTCCGGGCCGCGCGGGCGCACGGGCTCGGGTTCGGCGCCCGGGACGTCTTCACCGCCCGGACCCCGGCCTGCCTCGCCTCGCTCGCGCGGGACGCGGTCCCGGCCGCCGCGGAGCCGGGTACCGGCGACGTCCCGCTGACCCCGATCCTGCACTGGGTCGCCGGGGCCGGGGGGCCGATCGAGCACTACTGCCAGGCGGTCCTCGTGCAGGTCCCGGGCGGCCTCGGCGAGACGCGGCTGCACGCCGCGCTGGGCGCCGTGACCGCACGGCACGACCTGCTGCGGGCCCGGCTCGTGCGACCGGAGCGGTCGACGGCACCCGGGCCGCGGGACACCGCGAACTGGCTGCTCAGGGTCGGCACCGAGGCGCCGGACCCGGCGGGGTTCACCGAACGGGTCGCGGTGGCGGACACGGGATCGACCGCCGGCTCGGCCGCGGGGGACGGATCCGGGGGGGACGGTTCCGGCGGGGACGGCGACCCGCTGCGGGAGGCGATCGCCTCCCACGCCCGGCAGGCCCAGGCGGCCCTGGACCCCGACTCCGGCGTGATGCTGCGCGCCGTCTGGTTCGACGCGGGCCCGGACAGCCCCGGCCGCCTGCTCCTGGTGGCCCACCACCTGGTGATCGACTGGGTGTCCTGGGGGATCGTCCTCGCGGATCTGGAGGCCGCGTGGCGCGAGCCCTCGGTGGCCCTCCCGGAGTCCGGCACGTCGTTCCGCCGCTGGTCCGAGGGCCTGTCCGCGCTCGCCGCACAGCGCATCGGCGAGCTCCCGGCCTGGTGTGACCAGCTCCGGCCCGGTGCCGCGCTGCCGCAGCACCGGCCGCTCGACGGGGCGATCGACACCTTCGCCACGTGCCGCTCGATCCGCACGCGACTCGGTGCGGCGGCGACGGAGGCCCTGCTGACCCGAGCCCCGGCGTCGCTCGGCGCGGGCGTGGGGGACCTGCTCGTCGCCGGCCTCGCGCTCGCGGTACGGGACCGGTTCGGCGGGCCGCTCTCCGCGATCGTCGAAGGGCACGGCCGGGCCGAGCACCTGGTCCCGGGCGCGGACCTGTCCAGGACCGTCGGCTGGTTCACCGCCCTGCGGCCCGTGCACGTCGCTCTCGACGACGCGTCGGTCGCGGGTGCCGTCGCCAGGACCCGGGAGTCCCTCGCCGCGGCACCGGACGACGGCCTCGGCTTCGGCCTGCTGCGCCACCTCGAGCCCGGGGCGGCCGCCGAGCTGGCCGGTCTGCCGGTCCCGCCGATCGAGCTGAACTACCTCGGCAGGTTCCCCCGGCCCGAGCCCGGCGCGGGACGGGACTGGGAGTTCGCCGCCGAGGCGGACGCCGTCGACGTGGGGGTGGACGCGGACATGCCGGTGAACTACCCGCTGTCGATCGTCGCGCACGCGGAGGACCGGGAGGGCGGGCCGGAGCTGGTCGCGGAGTGGATCCATCCCGGGGGAGTGCTCGAGGAGGAGGACGTCCGGGCTCTCGCCGAGGCGTGGACGGCGGCGCTGGAGAGGATCGCCGAGGTGGGATAGGCCCCCATCGGGCCCGCCGCGGGGTCGCGGTCCCCGCGGCGGCCTCGATCCGGTCCTCGGCGTCCAGATCCTCCGACACTGTCGGGGGTCGAATGTGTGTTCGGTCCATGACGCAGACGACGAGGCTTCCGGGCCCGCCATGGCGTCCACCTACAGGTCGCCCTCGCAACCCTGCTCGGCCTCGACGAGCGCCCCGCCACCCTGCCCGGGATGGGGCCGCTCCCGGCCTCCCGAGCCCGCGCCCTCACCTCCGCCCAGCACACGGCACCGTGGCGCTACACCGTGACCGATCCGGACGGACGCCTGCTCCGCGCACGCGCACTCCGCGCCCGCCCTCACGGCCCGCACTCGGCCCGAGCACCCCGCACACCGACCGGCACGCCCCCGCCTGATCGACCTGATCATCGACGCCACCCTGCTCGCACAACTGACCCGGCAGGTGTCCCGCCCTCCAGAAGTCGCGATCACCGCCCAGCCCGTGCAGGAGGACGAGCGCCGGCCCGTCGCCCACGCTGCTGTAGCGCAGCGGATGCCCTGCCGGCTGACGTGGACGACCACGACGCGAGCATCAGCGCGGACCAGGACGGTCCCCCTGACACGACACAGCCCCGGACCCTCGACGCGAGGATCCGGGGCTGCGGCGGTGCTCAGCTCTTCGCGGGCAGGCCCGCCAGCTCCGGCACCAGCTGGTCCACCACGTACGGCAGGCTCAGCACGCTGTTGTAGGAGAACGCCGCGGCGATCGCCTTCTGCCGCTCCTGGGTGAGCAGGAACAGCGCCCGGTTCTGCTTCGCGACCGGCAGCGCCGCGTACTCGGGGCGGGCCTTGACCTCGGCCTCGTCGGCGTCGGTGGACAGCACCCAGACCAGCTTGTCGACGTTGAGCAGGTCGACGCGCTCGGCGCTGACCATCGCGGTGCCCCCGCCGGCGGCGAGGGCGTCGAGCTCCGCGGGCACGGTGAAGCCGAGCTGGGTCAGCAGGTCCGTCTTCGGGTCACCCTTGGTGAACGCGAAGTACTGGCCGCCGCCGTAGGCCGCGGTCACCGCGGTCTGCCCGGCCCACTCGGGGTGGGCCGCCTTGGCGGCGGCGATCTTCTTCTCGACCTCGGCGATGAGCTCCTTGCCCTTCGCCTCCTGCCCGACCGCCTTGGTGATCTGGGTGGTCAGCTGCTGCCACGTCGCGGTGAACGGCTCGACGCCGGCGGGCTGGGCCACCACCTTGGTGATCTTCGAGAGCGCGTCGTACTGGTCCTTCGTCATACCCGAGTAGGCGGCGACGACGAGGTCCGGCTTGAGCGCCGCGACCTTCTCGAGGTCGTAGTCGTCCCGCACCCCGACGACCTCGGGCACGGTGCTGCCGAATCCGGCTTCCTCCCAGGACCACTTGTTGTTCTCGGGCGGCACGGTGAACCAGTTCACGATGCCGATCGGCTTCACCCCGACGGCGAGCAGCGCGTCCGCGTCGCTGTAACCGAGCGCGACGACCCGCTGGGGCGCGGCGGTGATCTCCGTGCTGCCGTAGAGATGGTCGACGGTGACCGGGAAGGTGCCCGCCGACGTGGCGGGCGCCGGTGCCGCGCTCGGCTCGGTGGCCGAGGTGGTGCCGCCCGAACCGCATCCGCCGAGGACCAGTGCGGCGGCCATACCGGCCAGGAGAAGACGGACACGGCGCGCCGAGAACGCGCCGAACGGTGACGATGGCATCAGATTCCTCACTCCCCGGGAGGGCGCCGGGCGCGCCGCTCCCCGTGTACCGCCGTGGTGGTGGGTGGTCGCGTCGATCAGGAGGTCAGTGCGGTCTGCAGCCGCGGGGCGACGAGGTCGGCCGCGTCCGGCAGGCTCAGCGGGCTGCTGTAGCCGAGTGCGCCGGCGAAGGGTGTGGTGTGGCCGAGACCGGCGCGAGGGCCGGCGTCCCCGCGGCGACGGTGCGCAGCAGCCCCCGTCGGCGTGGGGGAGCGGGCGGGGCGGTCGTGCGGGTCATCGGGGATTCCTCCGTGTATCGGGCGCCGGCCCGGATGGGCCGATCACCCGGCCGAGTTAGGTTCGCCTATCCGAACACTCGTGGTCAAGTAACAGGAGTGTCACGACGAGGGTTGCGGTTCGTCTCGTTCGTCCGACCATGCGGACCAGAGCGCGGCGTATCGGCCACCCGCTGCGACGAGATCGGCGTGGGTCCCCTGCTCGACGATCCGGCCCGCGTCGAGCACGACGACCTGGTCCGCCGTCGCGGCCTGGGTGAGCCGGTGCGCGACCATCAGCCCGGTCCGGCCGGCGAGAGCGCTCAGCGCGGCCCGCTCGAGCACCCGGGAGCCGGCGCTGCCCGCCTCGGCGGTGGCCTCGTCGAGCACCGCGACGGGACGGTCCGCCAGCACGAGCCGGGCCAGCGCGAGCTGCTGGGCCTGCACGACGGTGAGCTCGTACCCGCCGCTGCCGACCACCGTCGCGAGCCCCTGGTCCAGCGCGTCGACCCATTCCAGCGCCTCGACGACGCCCAGTGCGGCCCGCAGCTGCTCGTCCGTCGCGTCCGGGCGGGCCAGCCGGAGGTCCTCGGCGAGGGGTCCGGCGAAGACGTGCACCTCCTGCGTGATCAACGCGACGGTCTCCCGGACGACGTCCTGGCCCTGGTCCTCGAGCGTCGCGCCGCCGATCCGCACGACGCCCGTGGTGGGGCGGTGCACCCCGGCGACGAGCTTGGCCAGGGTCGTCTTCCCCGCCCCGCTGGCGCCGACCAGCGCGACCCGGGCACCCGGTTCGAGCCGGAGGTCGACCCCGTCGAGCACGGGATGGCCGTCCACATAGGAGTGTCCCAGGTCCTTCGTGACGACCGTGGCGTCCACCGGCCGCGCGGGTGTGGCCGGGCGCTCCTCGGGGGCCACGTCCGCCACGCCGACGATCCGGGCGAGGCTCGCGGTGGCGGACTGGGCGATGTCGAGCAGGAACAGCACCTGGTTGATCGGGCCGAAGAGGTTGATGAAGTAGAGCGCGGCGGCGCTGGCCGTCCCGATCGTCGCCGTCCCGTCCTCGACCAGCCAGAACCCGACGGCGAGGACGGCGGCCACCCCGATGAACTCGGCGCCGTTGAGCCGGCCGAAGAAGCGGGTCTGGAAGCGCACGACGTCCAGCGCGAGCCGGACGACGTCCTCGGAGCGGGTACGGACCTTGGCCGAGTGGGTGTCCGCGAGGCCGAACGCGCGGACCGTCCCGGCCCCGCCGACCGTGTCCAGCAGCTGCTGCTGCTGGGCGCCGCCGGCCCGTCGCTGTTCGGCGTAGATCGGCCCGGAACGCCGCAGGTACCAGCGCGCCGTCGCGATCTGGATGGGCACCGCCAGGAGCGCCGCCACCAGGAACCGCCAGTCCAGCACCGCCATCCCGACCAGGGTGAGCGCGATGATCAGCGCGGCCTGCGCGAACCGCGGGACGGCGTCGCGCACCGCCTCGCCGACCTGCTGGACGTCCGCGGTCACCCGTGAGGTGAGGTCCCCGGATCCCGCTTCCTCGATCCGCTCCAGCGGCAGCCCGAGTGCGCGGGCCACGAACCGTTCCCGCAGCTCGGCGAGCATGCTCTCGCCGACCCGGGCGACGAGCGCCGCTCCCAGGACCGCGAGCACGCCCTGCACCAGGGCGACGACCACGAGCAGCAGCACCGGCCCGGTGACGGCGTCCGCGCCCTGCCGGCTCGCGACGACGTCGACGATCCGGCCGAGCAGCGGGGCGGTGAGCAGGCCCGAGGCCGCTCCGGCGACGAGGGCGGCGAGGGCGGCGAGCGCGCGGGCGCGGTGCGGACGCAGCAGTCCGGTGAGGACGGTGCGGATCCGGGTGCCGGTGGCGACGGGCAGCAGCTCGCGGGAGGCGCGGCTCACGAGAGCACCAGCTCCCGGTACCCGGCGTCCGCCCGGAGCAGCTCGGCGTGCGAGCCCTCCGCGCGCCGGGCGCCGTCGAGCACCACGACACGGTCGACCGTGGCGAGCAGGGCGGGGCTGGAGGTGAGCACCAGCGTGGTGCGGCCGCCCCGGATGGCGCGCAGCCCGGCCGCGATCCGGGCCTCGGTGACGGTGTCGACGGCGGTCGTCGGATCGTGCAGGACGAGGACCGGCGCGCGGGTGGCGGCACCCACGGCCAGGGCCCGGGCCAGGGCGACGCGCTGCCGCTGCCCGCCGGAGAGCGAGCTGCCCTGCTCGGCGATCTCGGTGTGCTCCCCGTCCGGCAGCGCCTCCGCGACCTGGTCCGCCTGCGCGGCGCGCATCGCCCGTTCCGCGACGTCCCCGCCGGTGTCCGGGGGGAGACCGGCGCGGATGTTGTCCAGCACCGTGCCGGAGAAGAGCCGGGCGTCGTGCGTGGCCACGAGCACGGCCGCCCGCGCCGCCGCCGGCGCGACCCGCGTGAGGTCGATGCCGTCGAGCTCGACCGTCCCGGCCGCGGGCTCCTGCTCGCGGCCGAGCACCGCCAGCAGCCCGGTCGCGGTGGCCGGGTCCGCGACGAGCCCGACGGTCTCGCCCGCAGCGATGTCGAGGTCCACCGGGTCCTGGCCCGCCGTGGAGCGGAGCCCGCGCAGCGTCAGCCGGCCGGGCCCGTCGGCCGGGAGGACGTCTCGTCCGCCGGTGACCGCGGGGGCGGCCGAACGCACCTCGGCGATCCGCGCCGCCGAGGCCCTGGCCTGGGCGAACCGGGCGTTGACGTAGCCGAAGATCTCCAGCGGGCCGAGCAGGAACTGGGCGAGCCCGACGGCCGAGACGAGCCCGCCGACCGTGATCGAGCCCTCCGCGGCGAGCCGGCCGCCGACGAGCGCGACGAGGGCGAGGAACAGGCCGTTCACGGCGAGGACGGAGCCGGAGTACCGGGCCTGTGCACCGGTGGCCCGCAGCGTGGCGCCCAGGGCGTCCCGGCTGGTCGCGGTGTAGCGGCGGACGGCCGCCGGTTCGGCGCCGATCCCCTTCAGCACCCGGACCCCGGCGACGAGGTCCGCCGCCACGCCGGACGCCTGCGCGGCCCGTTCCTGTTCGGGGCCGCTGCGCCTCTCCAGGGGTTTGCCCAGCAGGTGCACGACGTAGAGCAGCGGCGGGCTGCCGAGCAGGATCAGCAGGCCGAGCGGGAGGGAGATCCACAGCAGCGAGACCGTGGCGACGACCAGTGCCGCGAGGCCCGCGACGCCGAGCGGGAGGACGAAGTTGAGCACCCCGACCCGCTTCGCGTCCGCGACGGCGATGCTGGTCAGGGCTCCGGGCAGGCGACCGGCCTCGGCGCCCCCGCCGGGGTGCAGCACCCGGTCCGCGACGGCGTGGCGCATCCGTTGATCCGCCCGGACGTCCGCCTGCCAGGCCTTCCGGGCGCCGAACCGGTAGCACAGCGAGAGCAGCAGGAAGTCCAGCCCGAGCACCGCGAGCCAGAACAGCAGCGAGGCGGTGTCCCCGGTGCCGACCGCCCGGTCGATCACGACCCCGACGAGCACGGGCACGAGCGCCTCGCCGCCCTGGTGCCCGCACAACAGCACCGACGCCGTGACCAGCTGGCGGCGATGGTGCCTGATCGAGTCGAGCAGCACGGCCCTGCCGGTGATCACTTGCGGGGTCATAATGTGAGGCTATCCTTATCGACTGTGCCGGGGCGAGCCCGGATCCACGAGCGAGGAGGTCGGATGCGGGTCGTCGCGTTCGGATACATGACCTGGGGTCGCCGGACGATCGAAGCGGTGCTCGACGCCGGGCACGAGGTTCCGTTGATCGTGACGCACGCGGACAGCGACAATCCGTACGAGAAGATCTTCAACGAGTCGGTGTCGGAGCTCGCCGCGGACCGGGGGATCCCCGTGCTCGTCCGCAACCGGGCGGACGACGACGAGGTCAAGGCGGCGATCCGGGCCGCGGAGGCGGACGTCATGGTCGTGTCCAACTGGCGGACGTGGCTCCCCCCGGAGGTCTTCTCGCTCCCACGGCTCGGCACGCTGAACGTGCACGACGCGCTGCTCCCGGCCTACGCCGGATTCGCCCCGCTCAACTGGGCGCTGATCAACGACGAGCCCGAGGTCGGCGTCACGGCGCACATGATGAACGCGGAGTTCGACGCCGGGGACGTGGTCCTGCAGCGGTCCACCGCGATCACCGACGAGGACACCGTCGTCGACCTGTTCGACCGGACGCTGGCGATGTTCGGCCCGATCACGGTGGACGCGCTGGGGCTGATCGCGTCCGGGCGGACGGACTGGCAGCCGCAGGACCGTCGCGCCGCGTCGTACTTCCACCGCCGCACGGACGAGGAGAACCGGATCGACTGGACCTGGCCGGCGCGCGACATCTTCAACCTCGTCCGGGCCCAGGTGGACCCCTACCCGAACGCGTACTGCTACCACGGCACGGAGCGGCTGCGGATCGTGCGCGCCCGGGTCACCGAGACCCCCTTCGGCGGCACGGCCGGCCGCATCTTCATCCGCCAGGGGAACGGCGTGGTGATCGTCGCCGGGGCGGAGGCCCGGAAGGGGCGCAACAAGGGACTGCTGGTGGAGGTCATCCGCACGGACGACGGCCGCGAGCTGCCCGCGCAGGAGTACTTCACGAGGATGGGGGGCTACCTCACGAGCCACCCCACCCCCGCCTGACCGCCGCGAGTCGGCCGGCACCCGCGCGAGTCGGGGTATTCCCGTCACCGAGTCGCGGTGGATCCGAGCGTATGTACCGCGACTCGGTGACGGGAAT
>JAOZVV010000180.1 GCA_025869365.1 Pseudonocardia sp. | reverse complement strand
TGGCCTCGTGCGTCGCGCCCCAGATGTTGGCGTCGGTGGAGTACGCCTTCTCCGCCGAGTCCCGGTAGGGCAGCCCGTGGGCGGTGAGCCAGCGGCTCATCTCGTCCCGGCCGCCCAGCTCGGAGACGAAGTCCGCGTCGAGCCACGGCTTGTAGATGCGCAGCTCGGGGTTGGCCAGCAGGCCGTAGCGGTAGAACCGCTCGATGTCGTTGCCCTTGAAGGTGGACCCGTCGCCCCAGATGTTCACGTCGTCGGCCTGCATCGCCCGCACCAGCAACGTCCCGGTGACGGCGCGCCCCAGCGGCGTGGTGTTGAAGTACGTCCGGCCCCCGGACCGGATGTGGAAGGCGCCGCACGCGAGGGCGGCGAGACCCTCCTCGACCAGCTGCGGCTTGATGTCGACCGCGCGGGCGATCTCGGCGCCGTACTGCTTCGCGCGTACGGGGACGCCGGAGATGTCCGCCTCGTCGTACTGGCCGAGGTCGGCGGTGTAGGTGCACGGGATCCCGCCCTTGTCGCGCATCCACGCGACCGCCACGGAGGTGTCGAGGCCCCCGGAGAAGGCGATGCCGATGCGCTCGCCCTTGGGGAGGGAGGTCAGGACCTTGCTCACGAGATGGTTGCTCCTTGATCAGAGGTCACACAGACCAGAGTTCAGGCAAGTCAGAGTTCACGCAGGTCAGAGTTCACGAAGGCGCGCGACGAGCTCGGCCCCGGTGAGCGGCTCGCGGGCGAGCACGAAGATCGTGTCGTCCCCCGCGATCGTCCCGACGACCGCGTGCAGCGCGGCGCGGTCCAGTGCACTCGCAAGGTAGTGCGCCGCGCCGGGCGGCGTGCGCAGGACCGCCAGGTTGCCGCTCGAGTCCGCGGAGACGAGCAGCTCGGACAGCAGCCGTTCCAGGCGGCTGGTGCCGCCCTCGACGCCCCGGACGGGACTCCCGTCCTCCGGGATCACGTAGACGGGTTGCCCGCCGTCCGCGCCCCGGATCTTGACCGCGCCGAGCTCGTCGAGATCCCGGGACAGGGTGGCCTGCGTGGTCCCGATCCCCTCGGCGTCCAGCAGGGTGAGCAGCTCGCCCTGGCTGTGCACCGCCCGGTGGGCGATGATCTCGACGATCCGGGCCTGACGGGCGACCCGTGTAGCGGCGGTCATCGCAGCACCAGCGTCATCCCGACACCGCCGTCATCCCGACACCACCGTCATCGCAGCACCACCGTCATCCCCGGGCCGGGTCCAGCAGCCACGCGAGCAGCGCCTTCTGTGCGTGCAGCCGGTTCTCCGCCTCGTCCCAGACCGCGCTCGCCGGACCGTCCAGCACCTCGTCGGTGATCTCGTCCCCGCGGTGCGCGGGCAGGCAGTGCAGGACGATCGCGCCGGGGTTCGCCCGGGCCACCAGATCGGCGTCGACCCGGTACGGGCGGAACGGCGCCGCCCGGTCCATCCCGTCGTTCTCCTGACCCATGGACACCCAGGTGTCCGTGACGAGCACGTCCGCGCCCTCGACCGCCGCGTGCGGATCCTGGATCAGGTCCGCGCCGCCGCCGGTCTCCGCGGCCCGGGCCTTGGCGTCCCGCAGGACGTCCGGATCGGGGGTGAAGCCCTCCGGCGCGCTGATCCGCACGTGCATGCCCGCGGTGGCACCGCCCAGGAGCAGCGAGTGCGCCATGTTGTTCGCGCCGTCGCCGAGATAGGTGAGCGTCAGCCCCGCCAGGCGGCCGAACCGCTCGCGGATCGTCTGCAGGTCCGCGAGCACCTGGCAGGGGTGGAACTCGTCGGTGAGCGCGTTGACGACCGGGACCGACGACACGCTCGCCATCGCCTCGATCCTGCTCTGCCCGCCGGTCCGCCAGACCACCGCGTCCGCGAAGCGGGACAGCACCCGGGAGGTGTCCTCGATGGTCTCGCCCCGGCCGAGCTGGCTGGTGGCGGCGTCGAGGATCACCGGGCTCCCGCCGAGCTGGGTGATGCCCACCTCGAACGAGATCCGGGTGCGGGTCGAGGACTTGTCGAAGATCACCAGGACCGACTTCGGCCCGGCCAGCGGGCGGTGCGCGAAGCGGTCCCGCTTCATCTCCGCGGCGAGCGCGAGGATCTCGGCCTGCTCGGCGGGTGAGAGGTCGTCGTCGCGCAGGAGGTGCCGGGCCATCACGCGCTCCCGGCCGCGTCCAGGATCGACGGCAGGTCCGCCAGGAACTCCTGCGCCTGCGCCGAGGTCAGGACGAGCGGGGGCGCCAGCCGGATCCGCTCCGGGACGGCGTTGTTGATCAGGTAGCCGGCGTCCCGCGCCGCCGACGCGACCGCCGCGGACACCGGCGCCGTGAGCCCGACGCCGATGTGCAGGCCGCGTCCCGACACGTCCGAGACCAGCGGGTGCCGCAGCTCCTCGATCGCCGCGGAGATCTCCTTGCCGACGAGGGTCACGTGCTCCAGCAGGCCGTCGTTGGCGATCGTCCCGATCACCGCGAGCGCCGCGGCGCAGCTGACCGGGTTGCCGCCGAACGTGGTGCCGTGCTGGCCGGGCTCGAGCAGTGCGCCGGCCGCGCCGATCCCGATGCAGGCGCCGATCGGCAGCCCGCCGCCGAGACCCTTCGCCAGGGTGACGACGTCCGGGACGATCCCGAGCGGCTGGTGGGCGAACCACGCGCCGGTTCGCCCGATACCGGTCTGCACCTCGTCGAGGACCAGCAGCGCGCCCTTCGCCGCCGTGATCTCCCGCGCGGCCTCGAGATAGCCCTCGGGCGGCACGACCACCCCGGCCTCGCCGAGGATCGGCTCCAGGAACACCGCCGCCGTGTCCTCGGTGACCGCGGCCTCGAGCGCCGCGACGTCCCCGAACGGGATGTGCGTGACGCCCGCGGGCATCGGCTCGAAGGGGATCCGCTTCGCCGGCTGGCCGGTGAGCGCGAGCGCACCCATGGTGCGACCGTGGAACGCCCCCTCACAGGCGACGATGCCCGGCCGCCCGGTCCGCCGCGCGATCTTGAACGCCGCCTCGTTCGCCTCGGCGCCGGAGTTGCAGAACAGGACCCGCGCGGTCGGCTGGTCGAGGAGCTCGAGCAGCCGCTCGGCCAGGGCCAGCGGCGGCTCGGTGATGTAGAGGTTCGACGTGTGCCCGAGCGTGGAGATCTGCCGGGTGACGGCCTCCACGACGGCCGGGTGGGCGTGGCCGAGCGAGTTCACCGCGATCCCGCCGAGCAGGTCGAGGTAGCGGCGGCCGTCCGCGTCCCACACCTCGGCCCCCTGCCCGCGGACCAGGGTCAGCGGCGGGGTGCCGTAGTTGTTCATGAGCGCGTGCTGCCACCGCTGTGCGTGTGTCGTCATGAGGGGACCACCATCGTTCCGATTCCTTCGCTCGTGAACACCTCGAGCAGCACCGAGTGCGGCATCCGCCCGTCGATCACGTGAGCCTGTGGGACCCCGCCCCGCACGGCGCGCAGGCAGGCCTCCATCTTCGGCGCCATCCCGCTCTCGAGCTCCGGGAGCATCGGCTCCAGCTCGGCGGCGGTCAGCGCGCTGATGATCGACCCGGGGTCCGGGTAGTTCGCGTACAGGCCCTCGACGTCCGTGAGCACGACGAGCTTCGCGGCGCCCAGGGCGGCGGCCAGCGCCGCGGCGGCACTGTCCGCGTTGATGTTGTAGACCTGTCCGTCGACGTCGGGCGCGACCCCCGCGACGACCGGGATCCGGCCCGCCCGCACGATGTCCAGCACGGCGTCCGGGTTGACCTCGACGACGTCGCCGACCAGGCCGATGTCGACCACCTCCCCGCCGACGAGCGCGGTCCGCTTCTCGGCGCGGAACAGGCCGGCGTCCTCGCCGGAGAGCCCCACGGCGTACGGCCCGTGCTGGTTGATCAGCCCGACGAGCTCGCGCCCGACCTGGCCGACCAGCACCATCCGCACCACGTCGATCGTCTCGGGCGTGGTGACCCGCAGCCCGCCGCGGAACTCCCCCGGCAGGCCGAGGCGTTTGAGCATCGCGCTGATCTGGGGGCCCCCGCCGTGCACGACGACCGGATGGATCCCGGCGAGCCGCAGGAACATCATGTCCTGGGCGAAGGCCTGCTTCAGCTCGTCGTCGATCATGGCGTTGCCGCCGTACTTGATCACGACGATCTTCCCGTGGAAGCGCTCCAGGTAGGGCAGGGCCTCGGCGAGCACCCCTGCCTTCTCCCCCGCCCGGGTGAGCCGGGTCGCGACATCGGTCTCAGGAGGAGTAGGCACTGTTCTCCTCCACGTAGGCGTGCGAGAGGTCCGTGGTCCGGATCTCGGCGGTGCCGTCCCCGAGGCCGAGCGCGATCTCGATGAGGATCTCGGTGCCGGAGAGGTCCGCGCCGGTGCGGTCCGCGGCGGCCACCCCGCCCTCGCAGAGCAGGGCCCCGTTGATCGTGACGTTCAGCCGGTCCGGGTCGAGGTCCGCGTCCGCGTAGCCGGCCGCCGCGGCGACCCGGCCCCAGTTCGGGTCCGACCCGAACATCGCGGTCTTGACCAGGCTGTCGCGGGCCACGGTGCGGGCGATCGTCACGGCGTCGTCCTCGCCGGCCGCGCCGGTGACCCGGACCAGGATGCGCTTGGTGACGCCCTCCGCGTCCGCCTGCATCTGGGCCGCGAGGTCCTTGCAGACGTCCGTGAGCGCGGCGGTCAGCGCGGCCGGGTCCGGGGTGACGCCGGTGGCGCCCGAGGCCAGGGCCAGCACGGTGTCGTTGGTGGACATGGAGCCGTCGACGTCCAACCGGTCGAAGCTGACCCGGACGGCCGCCCGCAGCGAGGCCTCGAGAGTGGCCGCGTCGACGACGGCGTCCGTGGTGAGCACGGAGAGCATCGTGGCCATCGAGGGCGCGATCATGCCTGCGCCCTTGGTGAACCCGCCGACGCTCCAACCCGCCGCGTCGACGTGCACGGACTCCTTCGGCACCGTGTCCGTCGTCATGATCGCGGTGGCGGCGGCGAGGCCGGCCTCCGGCGAGGAGTCCAGCGCGGCGGCGGCCTTCTCGACCCCGGCCAGCACGATCTCCCGCGGGAGCTGCGCGCCGATCAGCCCGGTGGAGCAGATGGCGACGTCGATCGCACCGCACCCGAGGATCTCGGCCGCCTTCTCGGCGGTGGCGTGGGAGGTCTGGAAGCCCTCCGGGCCGGTGCACGCGTTCGCGCCGCCCGAGTTCAGGACGACCGCCCGCACCGTCCCGGTGCCGACGACCTGCTGGGACCAGAGGACGGGCGCGGCCTTGACCTTGTTCCGGGTGAAGACGCCGGCGGCGGTGTACTGCGGCCCGTCGTTCACCACGAGCGAGAGGTCCGGCCGGCCGCTGACCTTGATGCCGGCGGTGACGCCGGACGCCCGGAAACCGTGGGGTGCGGTCACACTCACGGCGCCACCCCCGTCGTCGGCAGGCCAGTGGTCTCGGGGAGGCCGAGGGCGAGGTTCATGCACTGGATCGCACCGCCGGCGGTGCCCTTGGTCAGGTTGTCGATCGCGGCGACCACGACGAGCCGGTTCGCGTCCGCGTCCACCGCGACCTGGAGCAGGACGTTGTTGGACCCCAGCGTCGACCCGGTGGTCGGCCACCGGCCCTCGGGCAGCAGGTGCACGAAGGGCTCGTCCGCGTAGGCCTTCTCGTAGACGGCGCGCGCGTCCGCGCCGTCCCCCGTGAGGACGGCCGAACAGGACGCGAGGATCCCGCGCGGGAGCGGGGCGAGGACGGGGGTGAAGCTCACGGACACGGGTGTACCGGACGCCCCCGACAGGTTCTGGCTGATCTCCGGGGTGTGCCGGTGCACGCCCCCCACCCCGTAGGCGGAGAGCGAACCCATCACCTCCGCGCCGAGCAGGTGCGGCTTGAGCGACTTCCCCGCGCCGGACGTCCCGGTCACGGCGGTGATCACCACGGCGGGCTCGACGAGGCCCGCGGCCAGCGCGGGGACCAGCGCGAGGCTCGACGCCGTCGGGTAGCACCCGGGGACGGCGACCCGCGTCGTGCCGCGCAGCGCCTCCCGGGCACCGGGGAGCTCGGGCAGGCCGTAGGGCCAGTGCCCCGCGTGCTCGCCGCCGTACCAGCGGTCCCAGGCCGCCGCGTCGGTGAGCCGGTGATCCGCCCCGCAGTCCACGACCAGCACCGACTCGCCGAGCCGCGCCGCGATCTCGGCCGACTTCCCGTGCGGGAGGGCGAGGAACACCACGTCGTGCCCGGCCAGGACCTCCGGGGTGCTCTCCTCGAGCACGCGCTCGGCCAGCGGCGTCAGGTGCGGCTGGAACTCACCCAGTCGCTTCCCTGCGTTGCCGCCCGCCGTGAGCGAGCCGATCTCGACGTCCGGATGCCCGAGGAGCAGCCTGAGCAGCTCTCCCCCGGCGTATCCACTGGCCCCTGCCACCGCGATCCGTACCACGCGGATGAGTATGCAGAGCGATGCAATCTCATGCAACCTGGTTCTGTCGGTCGCCCCCCGTACGGTGGGCGACGTGAGCGTTCCCCACGTGCCCGCACCGGAGTCGCCGCCCCGTCGGGGTGCCCCGGGCACCGGCCTCGTCGAGGCGTTGCGGGCCGGGCTCGCGGCGGCCGCGGACCCGCGGGCCGCGCCGGGGATGCAGGCCTACATGAAGTCCGCCATGCCCTTCCGCGGCGTCCCGAGCCCGGTGCGGGCCCGGGTCCTGCGGGAGGCGCTCGAGGCGCACCCGCCGCCGGACGCCGCCGGGCTCGGGGCCGCGGCGGACGCGATGTGGGACGGCGCCGCCTACCGCGAGGAGCGCTACCTGGCGACGGGGCTGGCCGGGTTCCGCCGGTACGCCTCCTGGCCGGACGTGGCGTGGCTCCCGCGCTACCGGCACTGGATCGTCACCGGCGCCTGGTGGGACCACGTCGACGAGATCGCGTCCCGGCTGGTCGGGGCGCTGCTGCGGGGGGCGCCGGCCCAGGTCACCCCCGTGATGCGGGAATGGGCGCGGGACGCGGACCCGTGGCTGCGCCGGACGGCGATCCTCTGTCAGCTGCAGTCCAAGGACGCCACGGACCTCGCGCTGCTCACCGAGGCCGTCGAGCTCAGCATCGACGACCAGGGGTTCTTCCTGCGCAAGGGCATCGGGTGGGCGCTGCGCCAGCACGCGCGGACCGATCCGCTGTGGGTGCGGGAGTTCGTGGAGTCCCATCCGCGGCTGTCCCCGCTCTCCCGCAAGGAGGCGCTCAAGCACCTCTGAGCAGCGGTCCCGGTGCGCTCACCCCGCGAGCCGGTAGGTGCTGCCGCTGCTGTTCGGCAGCCACGCGTCCGGCAGGGCGGCGGCCAGCGCGTGCTGGGCGCGCCAGCCCGTGCAGTGCCCCGGCACGACCATCGCCGGTCCCAGCTCGACGAGGGCCGAGACGGTCGGGGCGATGACGGGTTCGAACGCGGGCCCGCCCAGGTGCAGGCCGCCGAGGAGCGCGTGCAGCGTCGGCACCCCGGTCAGCCGCTGCGCGTGCCGCACGATGTTGACGGCCCCGGCGTGCCCGCAGCCCGTCAGCACGACCAGCCCGCGGTCCCGGAGGTGGACGACGAGCGCCTGGTCGTCGAGCACGAGCGGGTCGTGGACCCAGTCCGAGCCCGTCCAGGCCTGGTGGGCCTTCGGCATGCCGCGCTCGAACTCGGTCGTGCGGTCCACCTCGCCGGTGATCAGCACCGATCCGTCGACCAGCAGCGACGGCTCCCGCCGCTCGACGACGTCGAAGCCCTCGCCCTGCAGGGCGGCCCGGCTCAGCGTCGGGAGCTCCCAGACCTCGCGGCCCGGGACGGCGAACCGCCGCCGCGACCACACCCCCGGATGCACCACCATCGGCAGCCGCCGCAGCCCGCCCCGGCCGAACCCCTGCGGCCCGGCGAGCCCGGCGAGGCCGCCCGCGTGGTCCGCGTGGCCGTGGCTCAGCACGATCCCCTGCACGTCCGAGAGCTCGGTCCCGAGCCGCGCCGCGTTCACCACGAGCGCGTCCGGGGACAGGCCGGTGTCGAACAGCACGGTCGTGGTGCGGGCACCGCGCCGGACCTCCACCAGCGCCGCGAACCCGTGCTCGGCCCGCAGCCCCACGTCCGCGGTGCCGCCCTCGAACTGGACGGCGGGCGCGTGGCCCGCCGCGAGCCCCACGCGGGAGACCCGCTCGTCGCCGGGGAGCAGGGCGTCGAACACGTTGTCGACGAGGGTCGTGATCCGGACCTCGTCGACCGGCTGGAGCGCGATCGGATCCACGGCGGGCCCCTCCGCGGCCCGCGGCACGCTCGTGATCACCTCGGCCGGCCCGGCATGTCCGTCGTCACACATGTGTGCACGCTAGCGACCGATCTCGCCGAACGCCCACGGGCGGACGGGTCGCGTCGCTACGGTCCGCTCGTGCGTCGACCCTGCCTGCTCCGTCTCGCCCCGGCCGCCGTCGCCGTCCTCGCGGCCCTGGCCGGCTCCGCCGGATGTGCCCACGCGATCGCCGGTACCGCGGTCGCCGAACCGCCCCCGGCGGCCGGCGGGACGCCCGTCCGCGTCGTGGGCCCGCTGCTGGTCGGCGACGCGGTGCGGGACGAGTGCCTGCTCGACGCGGCCGGGCTGGCCGCACTGCTGGCGTCGCCGACGACGCCGCCGGCGAACAGCACCACCACCCGGCCCGACGGCACCACGACTCACAGCTGTACCGCCACGGCGACCGAGGGGGACCCGCGCGCGATCGCCGCGGTGAACGTCTACGGGGTGCGGGACGGGACACCCGCCGACGTGGTCCGGGCCGGCGCGGGCCGGCGCGAGATGTCCGAGGTCGGGGACGCGGCGGCGGTCGTCGACACCGCGAGCGGGCCCACGATGCAGATCGCGTCGGGGACCTACCTCGTCACGATCGCGGTGGCCGAGCGTCGACCGTCCGACGCCGAATGGCGGGCCGCCGGACGCGCCGCCCTCTCGCGGCTGCCGTAGCCGCGGGCCCGGTTCCGCTCGCTACGCTCGCCGGATGACCGACGATCATCTCCTCGGGATCGACGACACCGGGGGGAGCGAGCCGCCCGGGCGGCGCGAGGCGTTCGACTCGACCGACCGCGGAGCGGCGGACCGGCTGACGTTCTTCTCCGACGCGGTGGTCGCGATCGCGATGACCCTGCTGGCGATCGAGCTCCCCGTCCCCCAGGGTGACACCGCGGCCGAGCTCGTGACGTCGTTCACCGAGGAGTGGTACGCGTACCTGGCGTTCCTGATCAGTTTCGCGGTCATCGCCCGGCACTGGATCTCCCACCACCGGACGTTCCGGTACGTCGGACGGGCGTCCGGTGCGGTCGTCTGGCTCAACATGGCGTGGCTGCTGATGATCGTGCTCACGCCGTTCCTGACCAAGCTCATCACCGAGAAGCAGCTCGACGGGATCCTCTTCGGCGTCTACGCGGTGGCCCAGGCCCTGCAGACCACCCTGTTCGCCCTGATCATCGTGGTGCTGGGCCGCGGCGGGATGTTCCTCCCCGGGACGCCCCGGCACATCCTGCACCGCGGCTGGGTCCACTCCGCCATCGCCGCGGCGGCGTTCCTGATCTCGATCCCGTTCTTCCCCCTGATCGGCGCATGGTCCTTCGCGCTGTGGGGGCTGATCCCGGCCGTCCTCGAGCGGGTCAGCGACCGGACCGGGTTCAGCGGCCCCGAGGGCTGACCGTCACCGGCCGGGTCCTCAGCGCTGGACGGCGGCGTACCGCTCCGTCGCGACGGCGACCGCGGCGTCGCGCGCCGCGTTCGCCTCCTCGTTGGTGAGCGTGCGGTCCGGAGCCCGGAAGCGCAACGAGAACGCGAGCGAACGGTTGCCCTCACCGACCTGGTCCCCGGTGTAGACGTCGAAGAGGCGGACGTCCTCCAGGAGGTCACCACCGCCCACAGTCAGCGCGGAGGCCACGTCGGCGGCGGGCACCTCGTCCGCCGTCACCAGTGCGACGTCCACCGAGATCGGCGGGTACGCCGACACCCGCGGCACCGGGCGGACGTCCTGCAGCGGGATCGCGTCCAGGTCCAGCTCCATCGCGCAGGTGCGCGGCGGCAGTCCGAGGGCCTCGACGACCTTCGGGTGCAGCTCGCCGGCATGCCCGACGGGCCACTCCCCCACGCGCAGCGCGGCACAGCGGCCCGGGTGCCACGGGGCCAGATCGGCCTTCGTCACCCGCAGCTCGACGCCCGCGACGGCCCCGACGAGGCGGCCCGCCTCGATCGCGTCCTGCCAGCCGGCCTGCCGGGCCCGGCCCCACCAGCCGCGGGGCTCGCGGTCCCCGGCCAGCACGACGGCCACGTGCAGCGGCTGGGCCGGCAGCGCGGCCTTGATCATGGCGATCTCGTCGTCCGACGGGCGCCGGGTGACGCCCGGGTCCGGCATCGGGACGGGCTGCGCGTGCGGCAGCACGACCTGCCCGATGTGGAACAGCGCGAGGTCGTCGAACCCGCGCGCCTTGTTCCGGACCAGCGTCTCCAGCAGCCCGGGCAGCAGCGTCGTGGTGAGGCGTGGCCGGTCCGCGTCGAGCGGGTTGAGCACCGACACGGTCCTGCGGCGCACGTCCCCGGCCTCGAGCCCGAGGGAGTCCCACACGGCGTCGCCGACGAACGGGAACGGCTCGACCTCGATGTGCCCGGCCTCGGCCAGTGCCCGCGAGACCGCGCGGGTCCGGACCTGTGCCGGGGTGAGCCCGCGACCGGCGGGTGCGGCGGGCAGCAGCGACGGGATCGTCTCGTAGCCCTCCAGGCGGAGCACCTCCTCGACGAGGCTCGCCGGGGAGTCCAGGTCCGGCCGCCAGGACGGCGGGGTGGCGACGACCGCACCACGGCCGTCCGCCCCGGTCTCGACCTCCACGGTGCAGCCGACCTGTGTGAGCCGCTGGACCGTGGCGCCACGGCCGTAGACGACGCCCGCGGTGCGGTCCGGCAGGTCCAGCGCCATCGTGACGGGCGGCAGCGCGGGCGCGGACCCGACGTCCGTGCGGCCGGGCTCGATCGTGCCGCCGCCGTGCTCGGCGAGCAGCCGGGCGGCCCGCTCGGCGGCGACCGCCGGGAGCCTCGGGTCGACAGCCCGCTCGAAGCGCTTCGACGCCTCGCTCGGCAGCTTGTGCCGGCGCGCGGACCGGGCGATGGAGGTCGGCTGGAATGCCGCGGCCTCGATCACCACGTCGACCGTGCCGATCGGCTCGGCGGGGATCTCGGTGGACGCGCCGCCCATCACGCCGGCGATGGCGATCGGCCCGGAGTCGTCCGTGATCACCAGGTCGTCCGGGTCCAGCGTGCGCTCGACGTCGTCGAGGGTGCGGAGCTTCTCCCCCGGCGCGGCCCGGCGCACCACGATCTCGCCCTGCAGCCGGCCGGCGTCGAAGGCGTGCAACGGCTGTCCGAGGTCCAGCATCACGAAGTTCGTGACATCCACGGTCAGCGAGATCGGGCGCATCCCGGCGGCGAGGAGGCGGCGTTGCATCCACCACGGCGTCGGGGCGGAGGCGTCCACCCCGGAGACGCGGCGGGCGACGTAGCGCGGGCAGCCCGTCTCGTCCTCGATCCGGACGGGCCAGCTCGCGGTCCGCTCCTCCGGCACGTCGACGCGGAGGGCCGGATCGGTGTAGTCCGTGTCCAGGGACGCCGCGAGCTCGCGCGCGATCCCGCGGACGGCGAAGCAGTAGCCCCGGTCCGGGGTGATGGCCAGCTCGATCACCGGGTCGTCCAGGCCGAGGAGGCCGAGCGCGTCGTCGCCTGGCTCGGCGGTGCCGGGCGGCAGCACGAGGATGCCGCTGTGGTCCGCGCCGAGGCCGAGCTCCCTGGCCGAGGCGATCATGCCGTCGGAGACGTGGTCGTAGGTCCTGCGCGCCGCGATCGGGAACGGCCCGGGGAGCACGGCGCCGGGCAGGGCGGCGACGATCAGGTCCCCGACCGCGAAGTTCCGCGCGCCGCAGACGATCCCGCGGCGCTCCGGGGCCCCGTCCGGACCCGGTCCGAACTCGACCTGGCAGTAGCGGATCGGCTTCTTGAAGCCGGTCAGCTCCTCGATCTCCGCCACCCGGCCGACGGTCAGCGGCCCGGTGATCGCGGTGCCCGGCTCCCGGCCGGCCCCGTGGATCTCCTCCACCTCGAGCCCCACGCGCACGAACGCCTCGGCCACGGCGTCGACGTCCGACGGGACGGACGCGACGTGGTCGGCGAGCCAGGACAGGGGGACGCGCACGGGAACACTCCTCTTTCAGCGACGAGCGGGAAGGCCGGGGTCAGACACCGAAGGCGCGGCTGAACCGCACGTCGCCCTCGACCATGTCCCGCATGTCCGGCAGGCCGTTGCGGAACTGCAGGGTGCGCTCCAGGCCCATGCCGAAGGCGAACCCGGAGTGCACCGCCGGATCGATGCCGCAGGCACGCAGGACGTTGGGGTTGACCATGCCGCAGCCACCCCACTCGACCCAGCCGGCGCCGCCCTTCTTCTCCGGGAACCAGACGTCCACCTCCGCCGACGGCTCGGTGAAGGGGAAGTACGACGGGCGCAGCCGGGTGCGTGAGTCCGCGCCGAACATCGCGCGGGCGAACGCGTCGAGCGTGCCCTTGAGGTGCGCCATCGTGATGCCGGTGTCCACGGCCAGGCCCTCGACCTGGTGGAACACCGGGGTGTGGGTGGCGTCCAGCTCGTCGGTCCGGAAGGTGCGGCCCGGGCAGACGACGTAGACGGGCAGCTCACGCTCCAGCAGGGCGCGGATCTGCACCGGCGAGGTGTGGGTGCGCAGCACGGTGCCGGAGTCCGGCGAGTCACCGAGGTAGAACGTGTCCTGCATCGTGCGCGCGGGGTGGTCCTTGCCGAAGTTCAGGGCGTCGAAGTTCAGCCAGGAGGACTCGACCTCCGGGCCCTCCGCGACCTCCCAGCCCATGGCGACGAAGACGTCCGCGATCTGCTCGGAGATCTGCGTGATCGGGTGCCGGGCGCCGCGCGGGTGGCGGTCCCACGGCAGCGAGACGTCCACGGACTCCTCGGCGAGGACCCGGGCGTCCCGCTCGGCGAGCAGGACCTCGCGGCGCGCGTCGAAGGCGGCCTGGGCTTCCTGCCGGGCGGCGTTGACCCGCTTCCCGGCGTCCGCCCGCTCCTTGCCGGGCAGCGAGCCCAGCGCGCGGCGGGCCAGCATCAGCGGCGCCCGGTCCCCGAGGTGCGCGGGCTTGACGGTGGCGAGGGCGTCGAGGTCCGACGCGTCCGCGAACGCCTCCGCGGCAGCCTTGACCGCGGCGTCGAGGGACGCCGGATCGAGCAGGTCGGAGTCGTTCTCGGTCGTCATCTCACACCTTCGTGCCGGGCGGCGCGGGAGACGCCGGTGGTCCTAGAGCGCTGTGAGTCTAGAACGCCGTGCTCCGGCGCTCGCGTACAGGCAGACCGCCGCGGCGGCGGCCAGGTTGAGGCTCTCCGCACGCCCGTAGAGCGGGACGCGGACGCGGTGGTCCGCCGCCTCCGCCACGTTCTGCGGAAGGCCGTGCGCCTCGCCACCGAATATCCACGCGGTGGGCCGCGCCAGGACCTCGGCCGCGGCGGGATCGTGCAGGTCCAGCTCCCCGTGGCCGTCGGCGGCGAGCAGGGTGAGCCCGACCGCGCGGCACGCGTCGAGAACCGCGCCGGTGTCCCGCTCGCGGGCCAGCGGGAGGTGGAACACGCTCCCGGTCGACGCCCGCACGGCCTTGCCGTTGTGCGGGTCGACGGTGTCCCCGGCCAGGACGACGGAGTCCGCCCCGGCCGCGTCCGCGGCCCGCACGACGGTTCCCGCGTTGCCGGGTTCGGCGACACCGGCCAGCACCGCGACCAGCGCGGGGGTGCCGGCGAGCGCGGTGGCGAGGGGCACGTCCAGGAGATCGCAGATCGCGATCAGGCCCTGCGGGGTGACGGTGTCCGACAGCGTCTCCGCGGCGCGGTCCGTGATGACCGTGACCGGGATGCCGGCCGCCTCGGCCGCGGCGACGAGCTCGGGATTGCGGTCGAGGGCCGCCGGGGTCGTGAAGAGGTCGTGGACCCTGGCTCCGCCGAGGGCCTCGCGGACGGCCTGGGAGCCCTCGACGAGGAACCTCCCTGCCCTCTCACGACCCGCGCGCCGCAGCAGCTTGCGGGCTGCCACGACGCGCGGGGTCCGTTCAGTGCCGAGCACGAGCTCAGGCAGCGTCCGACTTCTCACCCTGCGCCGCACCCTGGGCGGGCACGTTGGCCCGCGAGAGCTCGACGAGCGCGGTGAACGCGGCCGGGTCGCTGATCGCGAGCTCCGACAGGTTCTTGCGGTCCACCTCGACACCCGCGGCCTTGAGGCCCTGGATGAAGCGGTTGTAGGTCATGCCGTTCGCACGGGCCGCCGCGTTGATCCGGGTGATCCAGAGCTGCCGGAAGTCACCCTTGCGGGCACGGCGGTCGCGGTAGGCGTAGTTCAGCGAGTGGAGCATCTGCTCCTTCGCCTTGCGGTACAGCCGCGAGCGCTGGCCTCGGTAGCCACTGGCCGCCTCGAGGGTGCTGCGGCGCTTCTTCTGGGCGTTGACCGCGCGCTTCACGCGTGCCATGGGTCAGTCCTGTCTCTCGGTCGGCCGTTCCGGTGCCGGGGCACCGGTACGGCCGGGGGGTTCAGCGGGAAGGGAGGGCCGAGCAGCTGCGGAGCAGACTCAGCGTCCGAGGAGCTTCTTGACACGCCGCTGGTCTGCCTTGGCCACCTCGACGGTGCCCGACAGGTCGCGCGTCTCCTTGCTCGACTTGACCTCGAGCCGGTGGCGCAGGCCGGCCTGCTGGCGCAGGAGCTTGCCGCTACCGGTCACCTTGATCCGCTTCGCGGTGCCTTTGTGCGTCTTGTTCTTGGGCATGGCTGATCCGTTCACTGGTGACGTCCGCGGGCGGATGTCAGTGTCATGTCGTGCGCTCACGGCCCGCACACCGGGGTGTGCGGAACCGTGTCAGGCCGTCGTCTCCTCGACCGTCTCCGCGACCGCCGCCTCGGCTGCGTCGGCCTCGGCCGCAGCCGCCTCCGACGCGGTCGGGCTACCCGGGCCGCGCTTCACCGGCTTCTTGGTCGGAGCGATCACCATCGTCATGTTGCGGCCGTCCTGCTTCGGCGCGGCTTCGACGACACCGAGCTCCTCCACGTCCTTCGCGAGGCGCTGCAGCAACCGGTACCCGAGCTCGGGTCGGGACTGCTCGCGCCCGCGGAACATGATGGTGACCTTGACCTTGTTGCCACCCTCGAGGAAACGGACCACGTTGCGCTTCTTGGTCTCGTAGTCGTGGGTGTCGATCTTCGGCCGGAGCTTCTGCTCCTTGATCACCGTGAGCTGCTGGTTCCGCCGGGACTCCCGGGCCTTCTGCGCGCTCTCGTACTTGAACTTGCCGTAGTCCATGAGCTTGCAGACGGGCGGGCGGGCCTGAGCCGCGACCTCGACGAGATCCAGCTCGGCCTCCTGCGCCAGCCGCAGGGCGTCCTCGATACGCACGATGCCGACCTGCTCACCGTTGGGTCCGACGAGACGGACCTCGGGAACGCGGATTCGGTCGTTGATGCGTGTCTCAGTGGTGATGGGGTCTCCTTATATTGACGTCGTTTCAGGCGACGACAAGCAAAGACCCGTCGATCATGACGGACGGCGCCACCGCACGAGGCGGGACGGCGTCGAACCGTCGGACCGTGACCCGTACACCTGTCGAGCATCGGTGAGCGGGTGGGAGCGGGGCTCCACTTGAACGCCTCGTCACGGTGTCGGTCTCGCATGCCGTCGCAGACGCACGGAACAACACGCGACGAGGTGGTCGCATTCCGAAGGGTAGCAGGGTGCCGGTGACGATGGCGAACCGGTGGTATCGCGGCAGAGATCGCCACGCTCTGTGGGGGTGCAGTGTCCGTTCTCTCCCGCGAAGGGTCCATGAGCACCGTCCCGGCGTCCACCGACGCACTCGTCGAGAGGCTGTTCGGAGCGGTCCTGGCCGCTCTCGACCTGCAGGCCGTCCATCTCGGGGACAGACTCGGCTGGTACCGCTGCCTCGCGGGCGCGGCCGGCGGGCTCACCCCGCCCGAGCTGGCCGGGCGGACGGCGACCGCGGAGCGTTACGCGCGCGAGTGGCTCGAACAGCAGGCCGTCACCGGGATCCTCACCGTGGACGACCCTTCCGCCGGCCCGCGGGAGCGCCGCTACCGGCTCCCGGACGAGCACGTCGAACCCCTCACGGACGAGCTGAGCACCGCCTACCTCGTCCCGCTCGCCCGGCTGCTCGCGGCCTTCGGGGCCCGCACCGACGACCTCGTCACCGCCTATCGCAGCGGCGGCGGGGTGACCTGGGCGCAGCAGGGACCGCACGCGCGGGAGGCGCAGGCCGCGGCGAACCGGCCGATGTTCCTCGGCGCCCTGGGCCGGGAGTACCTGCCGTCGATCCCGGACGTGGACGCCGCGCTGCGGGGCGGTGGGCAGGTGGCGGACGTCGGCTGCGGGTTCGGCCGGTCCTCGATCGGCATCGCGCTCGCCTATCCGGACGCCACGGTCGACGGCTTCGACCTGGACGCGCCCTCGATCGAGGCGGCGAAACGGCACGCCCGGGAGGCCGGCGTCGCCGAGCGGGTCAGGTTCCACCTCACGGACATGAGCGGCCCCGCCGGCTCCCGGACCGCGGGGTACGCGCTGGTCACGGCGTTCGAGTGCATCCACGACCTGCCGGATCCCGTGTCCGTGCTGGCCGGCATGCGCACGCTGGCCGAGCCCGACGGCGTCGTCCTGGTGATGGACGAGCGGGTGGCCGAGGGTTTCACCGCCCCCGGCGACGACATCGAGCGGCTGATGTACGGCTACTCGCTGCTGTGCTGCCTGCCGGACGGTCTCGCCCATCCGCCGTCCGTAGGCACCGGCACGGTCATGCGACCGGACACGTTGCGCCGCTACGCCGTGCAGGCCGGGTTCTCCGGGATCGAGGTCCTGGACATCGTCGACGACTTCTTCCGCTTCTACCGGCTGCGCTGACCGGACCCCGTCACGCGACGGCATCCGTTGGCCCGGCCGGCCCACCCGCCGACCGCGCGGAACCGACCACCCGCCGGTCCGGCGCTCCGGCCCGCGACCGACACCGGCGGAATCGGACGTACCGCGTGATATCCACCTAGCCTGCCGGAACGGACTCGGCGGGCGAAGGGAAGTCGGAACGATGCGCGACGACGTCAGGCACTCGCCGGCCCGCCACGGTGACGCGCGGGAGGTCCCGGCGGTCTCCGTGTGCGTGCCCGCCTACCAGGGCGCCCGGTTCATCGGCGCCACCGTCGAGAGCGTGCTCGCGCAGACCTTCACGGACTTCGAGCTGGTGGTCCTGGACAACGGCAGCACGGACGGCACCTCCGACGTCGTCCGCTCCTTCGACGACCCGCGGATCCGGCTGGAGCGGCGCGAGGAGACCGTGCCCCTGTCGGAGAACTGGAACCGGGTCGTGCGGCTCGGCCGGGCCCCGCTCGTGAAGCTCCTGTGCGCGGACGACGTCCTGCTCCCCCGCGCGCTGGAGCTGCAGGTGGAGGCCCTGCGGACCCGGGCGGACGCGGCCCTGGCCGCCGGGCGGGTGGACCTGCTCGATCCCTCCGGACGCGTCCTGTTCCGCAACCGGTTCCTCGGCGGGCTCACCGGGGTGCTCGACGCCGAGGACGTCGTCCGGCGCATCGTGCGGCACGGCGGCAACCCGATCGGGCCACCCGTGTCCGTGACGTTCCGCCGCGCGGACTTCGACGCGGTCGGCGGGTTCGACCCGGACGAGAACTTCCTCGGGGACCTGCTGCTGTGGTCGCGGTTGCTGCGGCACGGCCGCCTCGTCGGGTTCCGGGAGTCCCTCGGCGGGTTCCGCATCCATCCCGGGTCCCTCTCCGGTGAAGCGGGCAAGGCGCAGTTCCGCGCCCAGCGGGCCTTCACCGCGGCGCTGTCCGGCGACGACCGCTGGGCGGTCCGCCGATCCGACGCCCTCGTCGGCGGGATCGGCGCCTACGGGGCGCTCGCCCGGCGGCATGCGCTCTTCGTCCTGAGCGGGCTGCGGGAGCTCCTCACCCGGGCCCCGGCGAGGCGCGACCCGACCCGGGCCGAGCCCGCGCAGCCCGCCATCGGCGCCGCACCGGACGCGCCTCGCTGACCCCTGCTGTCCCGGCCGGGACAGCAGGGCCCGACGACGCCGGTCAGCTCGCTGCGGCCACCTTCTTGCGGCGGGTCCTGCGCACGGGTGCCGCGGCCGGTTCGACGAGGTCCCTGAGGAACTGGCCGGTGTAGCTCGTCTCGGAGGCGGCGATCTGTTCCGGCGTGCCCTCCGCGACCACCGTGCCGCCGCCCGATCCACCCTCCGGACCCATGTCGACCACCCAGTCCGAGGTCTTGATGACGTCCAGGTTGTGCTCGATGACGATCACCGAGTTGCCCTTGTCCACCAGGCCGTTGATCACCAGCAGCAGCTTGCGGATGTCCTCGAAGTGCAGGCCGGTGGTGGGCTCGTCGAGGATGTAGACGGTCCGCCCGTTGGACCGCTTCTGCAGCTCGCTCGCCAGCTTCACGCGCTGCGCCTCACCTCCGGAGAGGGTGGGCGCGGGCTGACCGAGCCGCACGTACCCGAGCCCGACGTCGACGAGCGTGCGCAGGTACCGCGCGATCGAGTTGATCGGCGCGAAGAACTCCGCGGCCTCCTCGATCGGCATGTCCAGCACGTCCGCGACGGTCTTGCCCTTGTAGTGCACCTCGAGCGTCTCCCTGTTGTACCGGGCGCCCTTGCACACCTCGCAGGGGACGTAGACGTCCGGCAGGAAGTTCATCTCGATCTTGATCGTGCCGTCTCCGGAGCACGCCTCGCAGCGCCCGCCCTTGACGTTGAACGAGAAGCGGCCCGGCTGGTAGCCGCGGACCTTCGCCTCGGTGGTGGCGGCGAAGAGCTTGCGGACCTGGTCCCACACGCCGGTGTAGGTGGCCGGGTTCGAGCGCGGGGTGCGGCCGATCGGCGACTGGTCCACCCGGACGAGCTTGTCCAGCTGGTCCACCCCGTTGATCCGGGTGTGCCGGCCCGGGACCTGGCGGGCGCCGTTGAGCCGGTTCGCCAGGACGGTGGCGAGGATGTCGTTGATCAGGGTGGACTTGCCCGAGCCGGACACCCCGGTGATCGAGACGAGCCCGCCGAGCGGGATGTCCACGTCGATGTCGCGCAGGTTGTGCTCGCGCGCCCCGACGATGGTGAGCGTGCGGGCCGGGTCCAGCGCGCGGCGCTCCTCCGGGACCGGGATGGACCGCCGCCCGGACAGGTACGCACCGGTCAGCGAGGTGTCGTGGGCCTCGAGGTCCGCGACGGTGCCGCTGTGCACGATGACCCCGCCGTGCTCGCCGGCACCCGGGCCGATGTCCACGGCCCAGTCCGCCGCGCGGATGGTGTCCTCGTCGTGCTCGACGACGATGAGGGTGTTGCCCAGCTCCTTGAGCCGCGTGAGCGTCTCGATCAGCCGCCTGTTGTCCCGCTGGTGCAGGCCGATCGACGGCTCGTCCAGCACGTAGAGCACGCCGACCAGGCCGGAGCCGATCTGCGTGGCGAGGCGGATCCGCTGCGCCTCGCCGCCGGACAGCGTGCCCGCGGCCCGGTCCAGCGAGAGGTACTCGAGACCGACGTCGAGCAGGAAGCCCAGACGCGCCTGGATCTCCTTGAGCACGCGGCCGGCGATCATGGCCTGCCGGGAGTCCAGCACCATGCCGTTCAGGAACTCCGCGCACTCGGCCACGGACATCGCCGAGACCTCGGCGATCGACCGCTCGGACATGGTGACGGCGAGCACCTCGGGCTTGAGCCGTGCGCCCTTGCAGGCCGGGCACGGCACGTCCCGCATGTAGCCCTCGTAGCGCTCCCGCTGCGACTCGGACTCGGTCTGGTCCAGCCGCCGGTCCAGGAACGGGATGACACCCTCGAAGCTGGCGTAGTACGAGCGCTCGCGCCCGTACCGGTTGCGGTAGCGGACGTGGACCTGGTCCTCGCTGCCGTGCAGCACCGCCTTCTGCGCCTCGGCCGGCAGCTTGCGCCAGGGCGTGTCCATCCGGAAACCGATGCTCGAGGCCAGGCCGGACAGCAACCGGCCGAAGTACTCGGCGTTGTGCCCGTTGTTCCACGGGGCGATCGCGCCGTCCGCCAGGCTCAGGTCCGGGTCCGGGATGACGAGATCCGGATCCGTCTCCTTCTTGATACCGATGCCGCTGCACTCGGGGCAGGCGCCGTAGGGCGAGTTGAACGAGAAGGTGCGGGGCTCCAGGTCGTCCATCGAGAGCGGGTGGCCGTTCGGGCACGCCATCCGCTCGGAGAAGCGGCGCTCCCGGGCGGGGTCCGACTCCTCCAGGTCCACGAAGTCCAGGACCACGAGCCCGTCCGCCAGCCGCAGCGCGGTCTCGACGGAGTCCGTGAGCCGCTGCTTGGCACTCGCCTTGACCGAGAGCCGGTCCACCACGACGGAGATGTCGTGCTTCTCCTGCTTCTTCAGCTTCGGCGGGTCACTGAGCTGGTGCAGGGTGCCGTCGACGAGGACGCGCGAGTACCCCTGGGACTGGAGGGAGGAGAAGAGGTCCACGAACTCGCCCTTGCGCGTGCGCACGACCGGGGCGAGCACCTGGAACCGGCTGCCCTCCTCCATCTCGAGGACCTGGTCCACGATCTGCTGCGGCGTCTGCTTACGGATCACGCTGCCGCAGACGGGGCAGTGCGGGACGCCGGCGCGCGCGTAGAGCAGGCGCAGGTAGTCGTACACCTCGGTGATCGTGCCGACCGTGGATCGCGGGTTGCGGTTCGTGGACTTCTGGTCGATCGAGACCGCCGGGGAGAGGCCCTCGATGAAGTCCACATCCGGCTTGTCCATCTGCCCGAGGAACTGCCGCGCGTACGCCGAGAGCGACTCGACGTAGCGGCGCTGGCCCTCGGCGAAGATCGTGTCGAACGCCAGGCTCGACTTGCCGGAGCCGGACAGGCCGGTGAACACGACGAGGCTGTCCCGGGGCAGGTCGAGATCGACACCGCGGAGGTTGTGCTCCCGGGCGCCACGCACGACGAGCCGCGGGGCGTCGCCCTCGGGGACGTTCACGGTGAACCCGTCGGTTCCCCGCGCGCCCGTCCCGTGCGTGCCGACACTGCGATCTGCCACGGAAGGCGCCTCCTCGATGTCCCGGGCCGAGCCCGACCGGCGGCGGGCCGGATCCGACTCGCCTCGATGCTAAGCGGGGGGTCCGACAGTTCGGGTGTCCGGTGCGTTCCGCCGGTGCCTCCGTCGGTGGACGAACACCGAGGCGCGCCGGGCGTCCGCGTGCGGCGGACCGGAGCAGATACTGCCGACCGCTCGGGTCAACGCACTACCCGCCCGTCGCCTTCCCGAACCACGAGAACCGTCGGTGCCCGGACCTAGAGTCGCACACATGTTCGAGGCCGGTCCTCCCGGGCCGCCCTCCTGGCCGTACCGGGGTGGTCGCGGACCCGGAGGACGGCGGCGGCCGCGTTAGGCTGCGCCGGTGGACGTCCTCGAGGAGTACTCCGGTCACACCGATCCGGGCGGGCCGGCGATCCGTCGCAGCCTCGCGCCGCTGACGATCAGCAAGGTGTCCGTCGGGCCGATGGACAACAACGCCTACCTGCTGGTCTGCACCGCCACGCAGGAGGCGCTGCTGATCGACGCCGCGAACGAGCCGCAGCGGATCGCGGACCTGGTCGGGGCGGACGACTCGCGCCCCGAGCTGCAGCACCTGGTCACCACCCACCGGCACAAGGACCACTGGGAGGCGCTCGGCGCCGTCGCCGGGATGTTCCAGACCCGGCAGATCGCGCACCCGCTCGACGCGCCCGAGCTGCCGATCCCGATGGACGAGCTGGTATCCCACGGGGACACGATCGCGTTCGGCCGGATCGAGCTCGAGGTCATCCACCTGCGCGGGCACACGCCGGGCTCGATCGCGCTGCTCTTCCGCGGCCCGGACCGTCCGCACCTGTTCACCGGCGACAGCCTCTTCCCCGGCGGCCCCGGCAAGACCTGGTCGGCCGAGGACTTCGGCTCGCTGGTGGGGGACCTGGAGTCGAGGGTCTTCGGCGAGCTGCCGGACGACACCTGGGTCTACCCCGGCCACGGGGACGACACGACGCTCGGCAAGGAGCGGCCCTCGCTGCCGGAGTGGAAGTCACGCGGCTGGTGAGTCGGGTCCGGGGCCCCGGCGCCCGAGTGGCTCGAGTGGCCCAGCGTGGCGCTCGAGCCGCTCAAGCACCGGGGGCCGCGGACGACACCAGCACCGCCGCCGCGGACCGGGCCTGCGCCGCGGGCGCGTCCGTGCCCAGGATCCCCGCGGTGACCATCGCCCCCTCGGCGAGCAGGAGGACCTGCGGCGCAAGCGTCTCCGGCAGGCCCGCTGCCCGGACCAGATCCTCCAGGTACGCCGCGAAGGCGAGTTTGTGCTCGCGGGCGAGCCGGGCCACGACCTCCGAGGTGGTGCCGAGCTCCCCGTAGCCGTTGATCCAGGCGCAGCCCCGGAAGCCGGGTTCGCGGAACCACTCCCCCAGCCAGTCGAACACGGCGAGGATCCGCTCGCGCGGCCCGTCGACCGCCTCGACGTGGGCCGCGAGCCGACCGCGCCACCGCACGTCCCGCCGTCTCAGGTACGCCTCGACGAGCTGCTCCTTCGCCGGGTACAGCGCGTAGAGGCGTTTGAGCGAGACGCCCGAGCCGGTGCGGATGTCGTCCATCCCGACGGCCTGGATGCCGCGGGCGTAGAAGAGTCCCTCCGCCGCGTCGAGCAGGCGGGAACGGGCGACGTCGATGTCGAGCGGGGCCATGCGGGGTCCGACCTTGCGTGGGAGAACTAGCGTTCTCTATCTTACGCAGAGAACGCACGTTCTCACCCACTCGCGAGGAGTCCATCCGCATGGCCGACCGCCCGCCGCTCCCCCCGTTCACCCTCGAGACCGCACGCGCGAAGGTTCAGGCCGCCGAGAACGCGTGGAACACCCGGGACCCCGAGAAGGTCTCGCTCGCCTACAGCGAGGACTCCGTGTGGCGCAACCGGGACACGTTCGTCCGGGGCCGCGCGGAGATCGTCGCGCTGCTGACCGCGAAGTGGGAGCGCGAGCTGGACTACGCGCTGCGCAAGTCCCTGTGGACGTTCGCGGACAACCGCATCGCCGTGCGGTTCCAGTACGAGTCCCACGACGCCGCCGGCACCTGGTACCGCAGCTACGGCAACGAGAACTGGGAGTTCGACGAGCACGGCCTGATGACCCGCCGCGAGGCCAGCATCAACGACGTGGTCATCGACGAGTCCGAGCGGCGCATCTTCGGCCCGCGCCCGGAGTCCGAGCAGGGCCGCGACATCCCGCTGCAGTAGCCCACGCGCGCGGAAACGCGCGCGTCGGCGCCTACGCGGACGGCACGGGCTGCGGCGCCGGCTCGCCGACGTAGCGGGCGGCCGGGCGGATGATCCTCCGCTCGTCCGCCTGCTCCAGGACGTTCGCCGTCCACCCGATCACCCGGCTCACCGCGAAGGTCGGGGTGAACATCGGGCGCGGGATCCCGCAGAGCTCCATCACCACGCCGGCGTAGAACTCGACGTTGGCGTAGAGCCGCCGCTCGGGCTTGAGCTCGGCCAGGATCTCGACGACCCGGCGCTCGACGGTCGTCGCGAACTCCACCAGGTCCCCGCCCAGCTCCGTGGCGACCTCCCGCAGCATCCGCGACCGCGGGTCCTCGGTGCGGTAGACGGCGTGCCCGAAACCCATGATGCGGTCGTGCGCGAGCACCTTGGCGCGCACCCACTCGTCGATCCGGTCCGGTGTGCCGATCTCGTCCAGGCTCGCGAGGGCGCGGTCCGGGGCGCCGCCGTGCAGCGGGCCGGAGAAGGCACCGATCGCGGCGGCGACGGCGGACACGACGTCGGCGCCGGTCGAGGCCACCACGCGGGCGGTGAAGGTCGAGGCGTTGAAGCCGTGGTCGACGGTCGCGATCAGATACTTCTCGACGGCGGCGGCCTGCCGCGCGGTCGGCTCCGCACCCGTGACCATGAAGATCCAGTTGGCGGCCGCCGACAGGTCCGCCCGCGGCTCGATCGGCTCCAGTCCCGAACGCAGCCGGTGCAGCGCGGCCAGGATCGTCGGGGTGACCGCGCAGACCAGCAGGGCGTTCGCCCGCCGGGTCCGCGGGTCCGCGTCCCACAGCGGCGGGACGTCCCGCGCGCTGCCGAGCAGGGAGAGCGCCGTCCGCAGGGCCATCAGCGGCCGGAGCGTCTCCCCCGCCGCGGCGATCGCGGGCAGCACCTCGCGCAGCTCCGGGGGGAGCACCCGCAGCGGCGCCACCTCGGCCGCGAAGCGGGCCGCCTCGCGCGCGTCCGGCAGCCGGCCCTCGACGAAGAGGAACCAGACGTCCTCGAACGTCCGGCCGGCCGCCAGGTCGATCGCGGAGTACTGGCGGTAGTGGTAGAAGCCCTCGCCGCCGCGGACGTCCCCGATCCCGGTGGACGTGACGACGACGTTGCGGAGCCCCGGAGGGACGGTGATCGGACCGTCCGTGTCGGTCATGAGAGTCATGGGTGCGACTGTCGGTCCACGAATCAACTATTGTCAATATTGATTGGATCAACCTGGTAAGGACGGCGGGATGACCGAGGAGCGCTTCCTGACCACCGCGGAGGCGGCGAGACGCCTGGACGTGAAACCCGAGACGATCTACGCCTACGTCAGCCGCGGGCTCCTGACCAGCATCCGGTCCGGCGCCCGCCGGGGCAGCCTGTTCGCCCAGGCCGACGTCGACCGGCTCGCCGTTCGCGGCCGCGAGGGGCGTGCGCCGTCCGGGGCGATCGAACGGATCCGGACCGGGATCACCCTCCTCGAGGACGACGAGCTGTACTTCCGCGGACGGCGGGCCACCGAGCTCGCGGGCAGGGCGTCCTTCGAGTCCGTCGCCCGTCTGCTCTGGACCGGTGAGCTCGCGCGGGCTCCGGAGTTCCACGCCCCGGCCGGGTCGGTCGCGACGGCGCGGGCAGCGGTCGCCGCCCTTCCCCCGACGGCCGAGCTGACGGACCGGGTCCGGGTGGCCGTGGCCGCCGCGGGCGCGTCGGACCCGCTGCGCCACGACCTGTCCCCGGACGTCGTCGTCCGCCGGGCGGAGGGGCTGATCGCCGTGCTGGCGGAGGCCCTTCCCGCCCGCGACGGGAGCGACGGGGTCGCGGGGGGCGCCGGGGGCGCGGCCTCGGTGGCCGCGCGGCTGTGGCCCGCGCTGTCCCGCCGACCCACCCCCGCCGATCCCGCGGACGTCGACCTGCTGGACCTGCTCCTGATCCTGCTGGCGGACCACGACCTGGCCGTGTCCACCCTCGCCGCCCGGCTGGCGGCGAGCGCCCGGGCCAACCCCTACGCCGTCGTCTCGGCGGGCCTCGGGGCGATCGACGGCCAGTACCACGGCGGCGCGAGCGCACTGGCCCACCGCTTCCTGGGCGAGGCGCTGCAGGACCCGGTCCGGGCGCTGTCCGACCGGCTGCGGACCGGCTCCCGGGTGCCGGGCTTCGGACACCGGGTCTACCGGCGCAGGGACCCGCGGGCCGAGCGGCTGTTCGCGGTGCTCCGGGACCGCGATCCGGACGCGCCCGTCCTCCGGGCGGTCGACCGCGTCGTCGAGGGCGTGGCGGAGCGACCCGGGGTGTTCCCCAACATCGACCTCGCCCTCGCGGCGCTCGCCCACATGCTGGACCTGCGCGCGGACGTCGGCGAGGCGGTCTTCGCGGTGGCCCGGACCGCCGGCTGGATCGCGCACGCCCTCGAGGAGTACCGGGAACCCGGGCTCCGTTTCCGGCCCGAGGGGCTCTACACGGGTCCCCGGCCGTAGGGGGAGCTCACCGGGGCCGTGCCGGGCCGAGTCGTGCCGGGCTGCGAGGGCGGTGGGCGCCGGGCGTGGTCCGGGCCGAGCGCGTCCGGCTCGGGCGTCGCGAGCGCGTGCCGCAG
The DNA here is from genome assembly GCA_025869365.1 of Pseudonocardia sp. Lineage (GTDB taxonomy): Bacteria > Actinomycetota > Actinomycetes > Mycobacteriales > Pseudonocardiaceae > Pseudonocardia. The sequence goes on along the minus strand of JAOZVV010000180.1, from coordinate 86,851 downwards.
GAAATGCTGGGCCTGGGGCGACGGGGCGTCCGCCCGGCGCCGCACCACCGCCGTCTCGACGACGGGTGCGGGCCTGGCCAGCGGGCGCACGACGACGTCGTCGCCCGCGATCGTCCGGACCGAGGCGGGGAGCACGGACACGCCGAGCCCGGCCCCGACCAGCGACACCACGGTCTGCACCAGCGCGACCTCCCGCACGACGGGCTCGACGCCCGCGATCCGGCACGCGCCGCGCAGGTGCGGTTGGAGCCCGCCCCAGCGCGCCCGCGGCGGTGCCAGGAACGTCCGGCCGGCGAGCAGGGCGAGATCGACGAGGTCCCCGATCCCGTCCGCCCCGCCGCGCGGGAGGACCGCGACGAGGGGCTCCCGGCGGACGACCGCGACGTCGAGGTCGGAGTGGGACGCGGCGGCGGTGCCGGGCGGCGGCAGGTGCACCAGGCCCAGCTCCGCACGCCGGGCGCGGACATGCTCCAGGACGCCGTCCGGCCCGTCCTCCCACGGTTCGACGACGACGTCCGGCCGGTCCGCGTGGTAGCGCCGCAGCAGCGGCCCGAGCACCGACCACGCGGTCGACGAGACGAACGCCAGCCCCAGCCGGCCGGCCCGGCCCTCCCCCAGCCGGCGCACCGACTCGCCGGCGGCGTCGACGTCCGCGAGGAGCCGGCGGGCATGGCCCAGCAGGTGCTCCCCGGCCTCGGTGAGGTCCACGCCGCGGCGATGCCGCACCAGCAGCTCCGCGCCCAGCTCGTGCTCGAGACGGGCGAGCTGCGCGCTGAGCGGCGGCTGGGTGAGGTGCAGCCGCGCGGCCGCCCGGGTGACGGACCGTTCCTCCGCGACGGCCACGAAGTACCGGAGCTGTCTCAGGTCCATGGTTGTGAGTATGGCTGACGCGCGTGATGCGTATTGGACATATGTCTGGGGGTGCACGACGCTGGTCGCAGATGCCGTTCGCCGCCGGACCCGGAGGACTCGTGGAGCGCTTCACCTACGACGCACTCCCGGGCAGGGTCGTGTTCGGCCCCGGTAGCTCGCGCACCGAGCTGGCCCCGGAGCTCGCCCGGATCGGCGCGGGCCGGGTGCTGCTCCTCGCGAGCGGATCGGGTGTCGGACCCGCGCACGAACGGATCGGGGACGTGCCGGTCGTGGCCGAGTTCACCGAGGTCCGCGAGCACGTGCCGGTCCCGGTGGCGGAGCGGGCCCGGGCCCTCGCCGCCGAGGTCCGCGCCGATGCTCTGCTGGCCTTCGGCGGCGGCTCCGCCGTGGGCACCGCCAAGGCGGTCGCGCTGACCACCGGCCTGCCGATCCTCTGCGTCCCCACCACCTACGCCGGCAGCGAGGTCACCCCCGTCTGGGGCATGACCGAGCACGGCCGCAAGACCACCGGGCGCGACGGTCGTGTCCTGCCCCGGACGATCGTGTACGACCCCGAGCTCACCGTCGGCCTCCCGGTCCGGATCTCCTCGGCCAGCGGGCTGAACGCGATGGCGCACTGCGTGGAGGCGTTCTGGGCGCCCCGCGCCAACCCGGTCTCGTCGGCCCTGGCCGAGGACGGCGTGCGCGCCCTCGCCGCCGGGCTCCCCCGCATCGCCGCGAACCCGGCCGACCTGCCCGCCCGCGGCGACGCGCTCCACGGCGCCTACCTCGCCGGCGCCTCGCTGGCGGGGGCCGGTGCGGGACTGCACCACGCGATCTGCCACGCCCTCGGCGGCGCGTACGACCTCCCGCACGCCCTCACCCACGCGACGGTCCTCCCGCACGTCGTGGCCGCGCTGCTGCCCTCCGCGCCGGAGGCGTTGCGGCGCATGAGCCGCGCCCTCGGCAGCGACGACCCGGCCGGGGCACTGCGCGACCTCGCGGCACGGCTCGGCATTCCCGCCGGGCTGCACGAACTGGGGATGACCGAGGAGCAGATCGAGCCGGTCGCGCGGACGCTGGACGGGCACGTCCCCGGCAGCCCGCTCGACCGCACCGCACTCCGTGCCCTGCTGCACGACGCCTGGGCCGGCACCACCACGAAGGAGAGCCAGTGACCGAGGAGGACACGTGACCGGCGACCAGGGACTGCGCGAGCAGGCGGTGACCGACGAGGTCGTCGCGTCGTTCGCCGGGGCGAAGGACGAGCGGTACCGCGTGGTGATGGGCAGCCTCGTGCGGCACCTGCACGCCTTCGCCCGGGACGTGCGGCTCACCCAGGAGGAGTGGGACGCCGCGATCGGGTTCCTGACCCGCATCGGGCACATCACCGACGACCGACGCCAGGAGTTCGTCCTGCTCTCCGACGTCCTCGGGCTCTCCATGCTGACCGTCGGGATGAACGCGCCGCCGCAGCAGGGCGCCACCGAGTCCACGGTCTTCGGCCCGTTCTTCGCCGAGGGGGCGCCGGAGATCGAGCCGGGCGGGGACATCGGGCGGGGTGCGCCGGGCACGCCCTGCTGGGTGTCCGGGAGCGTCCGCTCCACCGACGGCACCCCGATCACCGACGCCCGGATCGACGTCTGGGAGGCGGACGAGGACGGCCTCTACGACGTCCAGTACGCGGGGAACCGTATGCAGGGCAGGGGATGGCTGCGCTCGGGCGCGGACGGCGGGTACCGCTTCTGGTCCGTCCGCCCCGCGCCGTACCCGATCCCGGACGACGGCCCGGTGGGCGAGCTGCTGGCCAGGGGCGCCCGCGGCCCGATGCGGCCCGCGCACGTGCACTTCATGGTCACCGCGCCGGGCTTCCGGCGGCTGGTGACCCACATCTTCGTCGAGGGCGACGAGTACCTGGACCGCGACGCGGTCTTCGGCGTGAGACGGAGCCTGGTGCACGCGTTCACCGAGCGGGAAGGCGGGACCGCCCCGGACGGCAGGGCCATGGACGGCGTGTGGAACGAGGTCGCGTTCGACATCGTGCTCGCACCGGAAGGGGAGACGACGTGACCAGCTCGGCGGACGCCGCGGGTGGCGTGGACATCGAGGCCGGCGGTTCCCTCGTCACGGACGTCCTGGTGGTGGGCAGCGGACCGGCGGGCGGCGGCGCCGCGCTGGCCCTGGCGACCCTCGGGGTCGACCATCTGGTGATCACGAAGTACCGCTGGACCGCGAACACCCCGCGCGCCCACATCACCAACCAGCGGACCGTCGAGATCTTCCGGGACCTGGGCATCGAGGACGACGTGCTCGCCCAGGGCACCCCGCACGAGCTCATGGGCGACACCGTGTTCTGCACCAGCCTGGCCGGGGACGAGATCGGCCGGGTCCGCACGTGGGGCACCCACCCGGCGCGCGAGGCGGACTACACCCTCGCCAGCCCGTCGCCGAACTGCGACATCCCGCAGACGCTGCTGGAGCCGATCGTCGTCGGGCACGCGGCGTCGCGGGGCAGCCGGATCCGGTTCGACACCGAGTACCTGGGGCTCGAGCAGGACGGGCAGGGGGTGACCGTGAGCTGCCGGGACCGGCTCACCGGCGCCGAGTTCACCATCCGCGCGAAGTACGTGATCGGCGCGGACGGCGGGCGCAGCCAGGTGGCCGCGGACGTCGGACTGCCGTTCGAGGGCGAGATGGACATCGCCGGCAGCATGAACATCGTCTTCCACGCGGACCTCACCCACCTGGTCGAGCACCGGCCGAGCGTCCTGTACTGGGTGCTGCAGCCCGGGTCGGACGTCGGCGGGATCGGCATGGGCGTCGTGCGGATGGTCCGGCCGTGGAACGAGTGGATGGCGATCTGGGGCTACGACATCTCCCAGCCCGCCCCCGAGCTGGACGACGCGGAGGCCACGAAGATCGTCCACGAGCTGCTCGGGGACGCCTCGATCCCGGTGACGATCCGCTCGACGTCGTTGTGGGGCAACAACAAGATGGTCGCCACGCGGTACCGCAGCGGCCGCGTGTTCTGCGCGGGGGACGCCGTCCACCGGCACCCGCCGTCGAACGGGCTGGGTTCCAACACCTCCATCCAGGACTCCTACAACCTGGCGTGGAAGCTCGCGTACGTCCTGCGCGGCACCGCCGGTGAGGGCCTGCTGGACTCCTACGACGCCGAGCGCGCCCCCGTCGGGAAGCAGATCGTGGTGCGCGCCAACCGGTCCATCGAGGAGTTCGGGCCGATCTTCGAGGCGCTCGGCCTGCTGGACAGCGCCGATCCGGAGGTCATGCGGGCACGGATCACCGCACGGCTCGACGACACCCCGGAGGCCGCGGAGCAACGCGTCAGGCTCCGGGACGCCCTGGAGGGGAAGAACTACGAGTTCAACGCGCACGGCGTGGAGCTCGGGCAGCGCTACACCTCGGGCGCGGTGGTATCGGACGGGACGCCGGAGCCCGCCTACACCCGGGACCCCGAGCTGTACTACCACCCGACGACGTGGCCGGGCGCGCGGTTGCCCCACGTCTGGCTCGTCGATCGGGCGTCCGGCCGGAAGCTGAGCACGCACGACGTCGTCGGGCGGGGGCGGTTCGGGCTGCTCACCGGGATCAGCGGCGGCCCCTGGGCGGACGCGGCGGCGAAGGTCGCGGCCCAGCTGGGGATCGAGATCGCGGCGCACGTGATCGGGCCGGGCCGGGACCTGATCGACGTCTACGAGGACTGGGCGCGGGCCCGGGAGGTCGAGGAGTCCGGATGCGTCCTCGTCCGCCCGGACGGACACGTCGCGTGGCGCTCCGGCGCCCTCGCGGCGGATCCCGTCGCGGAGCTGACCGCCGTGCTGACGACCGTCCTCGCCCGCGGACCCGGGCGCGGATAGGCGCTCCAGCGCGGGCGACCGCGGGGCCGGACGGGCGCCCCCACTGCTCCGGACGGTCGCACATGATCGCTCACACGCGCGCGGGCGCGGCCGGACGCAGTAGTGTCCGACGAGTCGGCCGCGCTCGTCGGCCGACTCGTTCCGGACCGCCGCTGCTGCCGTGTCCTGGCTCGGAGAGGACCGGATGGCCGACTCGCGCGGGCGCGCCTTCGTCGCGGGCACCGGACGGACCCTGATCGCTCTGGCGTCGGTCGGTGTCCTGCTCGTCACCGGGTACGCCTGGAACGCCTACCGCTCGCTCTCCGCCCAGCTCACCACCAGCGACGTCCTCGGTGTCGCGGCCGCGCCGGCCGCCCGTCCGGACGCCCCGCGGCAGGCGTTCACCGCGCTGCTGGTCGGCCTGGACAGCCGCACGGACGCCCAGGGCGACCCGCTGCCGGACGACGTCCTGGCCCAGTTGCACGCCGGCGCGGACGACGGGCAGCTGCACACGGACACGATCATCCTGCTGCACGTCCCGGCGTCGGCGGCCGAACCCGTCGTCGCGGTGTCCTTCCCCCGGGACTCCTACGTCCCGATCGCCGACGGCAGCGGCCGCCACAAGATCAACTCGGCGTTCGGGCGCGGGTACCGGGCCGCGCAGACACGGCTGGAGTCGCAGGGGATCACCGGGGCCGAGCTGGACCGGCGGGCGCGGGACGCGGGTCGGCGGACGCTCGTCGACACCGTCGAGGCCGCGGCCGGGATCACGATCGGCCACTACGCCGAGATCAACCTGGCCGGGTTCGTCGAGCTCACCGACACCCTGGGCGGGGTTCCCGTGTGCCTCAACAGCGCGGTCGACGACTCCGCGTACTCGGGCGTCGAGCTGTCCGCCGGGCCGCAGACGGTGCAGGGCGCGGGCGCGCTCGCGTTCGTCCGGCAGCGGCACGGCCTGCAGGGCGGGGACCTGGACCGGATCACCCGGCAGCAGGCGTTCCTCGCCGGCCTCACGAACCAGGTGCTCTCCACCGGCACCCTCACCGACCCGGACCGGCTCGCCGGCCTGATGACGGTGATCACCCGCTACCTCGTGGTCGACGCGGGATGGGACCTCGACGCGGTCCTCGGCCAGCTCTGGTCGGTGTCCGGGGCGGACGTGGTGTTCCGGACCATCCCGACGATCCGGCCGGACCTGCAGACACCCGTCGACGGCGTCGCCGTCGAGGTCGACGACGCGCGGGTCCGCGAGTTCGTCGGCACCGTCCTGACCGACGATCCCCGGGCGAGCGACGCCGAGACGCCGACGAGCACCCTCCGGGCGAGCGGATCGGCGAGCACCACCCCGAGAGCACGTCCGGCGACGGCCGGGAGCCCCGTCCCCTCGCCGCCCGCCGAGTCCCCCACCGGGCCCTCCACCGGGACCCCCGGCGAGCCACCCAGCGTCCGGCCGGTGATCGACGCCGGCGGCGTCACCTGCGTCGACTGACCGCCGGCCGGTACGGGTCAGCCCGGCCCGCCGGCCGCCGGCGGCTCGGGTTCCGGGACCGTCGCCCGGTGCCGGTGGTCGAGGCGCCTCGCCCGCCCACCGAGGCTGAGCCGGTGCCGGGGCGCCGCGACGACCCTGCGGTGGTCCCGGCGGAGCAGCACGCCGATCGGGGCGGCGACGAGCACCGACGCGAGGACCTGCCACCACTGCGTGGCCCAGAAGTGGATGACCCCCACGACCAGGGCGGTGAGCGCGACGGCCGCGGTCCGCAGGGCCAGGACCCGAACCTGGACGGTCCGCGGCCGGGTGCTCCTGCGCATCTCGGGGGCCGTCGCGACGAGCATCCAGCACCAGTACACGGCGAGCAGCGCGTGGGCGACGTAGCCGCTGATCTGCCGAACACCCATCGGGTTCCCCCGGTCCGTCACGGAGCTGCTCGTGTGGGGAACAGCACACGACGTCACCGCGCGGCGACGGTCCGCGACGTCGCTGTTCGGCGCAGCCGCCTGGGCCGGGTGCGCCTACTCGTCCCGGACGTCCGACCGGTGCTCGAGGCTCGCGGCGCGGGCGCGGATCGCCTCCGGGGGCCACCCCGCCACCTCGCGGAGCTGCTCGGCGATCGCCACCTCGACGGCGGCGTGCACGGCGGCGGGCGAGACGGCCGGGTCGACCCCGCGGGCGGCGGCGAGCGTCCGCGCGGACAGGTAGACAGTGATCTTGGTGCGCTCCACCTTCGTCGGAGGAATGCCCGTCCAACGCTCCGGAGCACCTCGGGCAGCGGCCCCGACGGGTGACGCTCCGTGAGCGGTCCGGCAGCCGGGGTGGGCGGGGCGGCGTGGACCGTTCGCGGGCAGACTGGCCCCGTGACCGAGTCCTTCCCCCGCCTGCAGGCCCGCACCCGGCGCTTCACCCTCGGCGCCCCGCGTGGCGTCACGATCTCCCCCGACGGCGGCCGCGTGGCGTTCCTGCGCAGCCGCGGTGGGACGGACCCGGTGACCTGCCTGTGGTCCTACGAGGTCGCGACGGGCGAGGAACGGCTCGTGGCGGATCCGCGCGAGCTGGACGACACCCCGGAGGAGGACCTGCCCGCCGAGGAGCGGGCCCGCCGGGAACGAGCCCGCGAGCAGGCCGGCGGGGTGGTCGGCTACGCGACGGACCGGGCCGTCACCTCGGCCTGCTTCGCGCTGTCCGGGCGTCTCTACCTGGCCGGGTTCGCCGGTGGGTCCACCCCGCGGCACGTCGGGACCGCCGGCGCCGTGATCGATCCGCGGCTCGACCCGACGGGCGCCAGGGTCGCGTTCGTGTCCGGTGGCGCGCTGCACGTGCACCTCCTCGCGGCGGGGACGACGGACACCCTCGTCTCCCCCGACGGCGAGCACGTCACCTGGGGCCTCGCGGACTTCGCCGCCGCCGAGGAGATGAACCGGATGCGCGGGTACTGGTGGTCCCCCGACGGGGACGCGCTGGTGGTCGCGCGGGTGGACGAGTCCCCCGTCCTGCGCTGGCACATCGCGGACCCGGCGAACCCGGACCGCACCCCGGCCACGGTCGCCTACCCCGCGGCGGGGACGCCGAACGCCGCGGTGTCCCTGGAGATCGTCGGCCTCGACGGGAAGCGCGTCCCGGTCGTCTGGGACGCCGTCGCGAACGAGTACCTCGCGGACGTGGTGTGGGACACCCACGGGCTGATGATCGTCGTCCAGCCGCGGGACCAGAAGGCGCTCCGGACCCTCGCCGTGGACGTCGCGACCGGCGGGACCACCCTGCTCGACGAGCGCACGGACCCGATCTGGGTGGAGATCGTCCCCGGCACGCCCGCCCGCACCGGCGACGGCACCCTCGTCCAGGCCGACGACCGGGACGGCGCCCGCCGGCTGGTGGTCGGCGGGGAACCCGTCACCCCGACGTCGTTGCAGGTCCGCGGGCTGATCGACCTCGACGGGGAGACGTTGCTGTTCAGCGCGTCCGAGACGCCCGAGACCACCGGACTCTGGACCTGGTCCGCCGCGACCGGGCCCGTCCGCGTCTCCCCCGAGGGCGGTCTCCACTCCGGGCGGCTCGCCGGCGGCACCCTCGTCCGCTCGTCCACCGGCCTCGACGCCCCGTCGTCGCTCACGGTCGTCGCCGGCGGGACGGAGCACGTGATCGCGTCCCACGCGGAGTCCCCCGGGATCGTCCCGGCCGTGACCCTGCTCAGGGCCGGGCCGCGGGAGCTGAGCACGGCGGTGCTGCTGCCGTCCTGGTGGGAGCCCGGCACCCCGTTACCCGTGCTGATGGACCCGTACGGCGGACCGCACGCGCAGCGCGTCACGGCCGCCCGCAACGGCCACCTGACCAGCCAGTGGTTCGCGGACCAGGGGTTCGCGGTCGTCGTCGTCGACGGGCGGGGGACGCCCGGCCGCGGGCCGGAGTTCGAGCGCGAGGTGCACCTGGACCTGGCCCAGCCCGTGCTCGACGACCAGATCGACGCGCTGCGGGACGTCGCCACCCGCTACCCGGACCTGGACCTGGACCGGGTCGGCATCCGCGGCTGGTCCTTCGGCGGCTACCTCGCGGCACTCGCGGTGCTGCGTCGCCCGGACGTCTTCCACGCGGCGGTCGCGGGCGCCCCCGTCACGGACTGGACGCTCTACGACACCCACTACACGGAGCGCTACCTCGGCCACCCGGACGCCGAGCCTGCGGCCTACGCGCGGTCCTCATTGTTCGTCGACGCCGCGGTGCCGCCGTCGGCCGAGAAGCCGAACCGCCCGTTGATGCTGATCCACGGCCTGGCGGACGACAACGTGGTCGCCGCCCACACGCTGCGGCTGTCCTCCGCGCTGCTGGCCGCGGGCCGGGCGCACCAGGTGCTCCCGCTCTCCGGGGTCACCCACATGACGCCGCAGGAGATCGTGGCGGAGAACCTCCTCCTGCTGCAGGTGGAGTTCCTGCGCGAGGCGCTCGGCGTCCCCGCACCCCCCGTGTGATCGTCCCGGTCACTCGGGCAGGACGTGGTGCGCCGGGCCGTCCGGGGCGTCGGGGTCCGAACCCCCGACCCGCTCCGCACGGCGCCGTTCGCGCCTGAGGTCCGCGATCCCGATGCCCAGGGCGACCGCGCTGGTCAGCACCGCCACCCCGAGGGCCGAGGCGATCGCGACGGCGAAGTCCCGGCCCGTCGCCGCCAGCACCCCGAAGTAGACGCCCGCGACGACGGCCGTGCCGATGGCGGCGCCGACCCGCTGGCCGGTCTGCAGCGCCCCGCCGGCCGAGCCCGCCATCCGGACGGGCACGTTGCGCAGCGTCAGCGTGATGTTCGGGGAGATCGTGAACCCGCCCCCGATCCCCGCGACGAGCAGGGCGGGCGCCGCGGCGAGACCCGCGGCCGGCCCGGGCACGAGCAGCAGGATCAGCGCCGCCGCCGCGATCCCGAGCGTCACGGCGGACAGGCCGAAGACCGTGAGCCTGCGGCCGAAGCGCTCGACCAGCCGCCCGCCGACGATGGCGGCGACCGCGGAGCCGACCGCGAACGCCGTCACCGAGAGCCCGGACTGGAGCGGCGTGTACCCGAGTCCGCCCTGGTAGAACTGCGCGAACACGATCCAGACGCCACTGAAGCCCGTGAAGTAGACCAGCCCCAGGAGCGCGCCCGGCGCGTACCCGGAGGTCTCGGTGATCAGCCGCAGGTCCAGCAGCGGTTCCCGGTCCCGACGCAGTTCCCGGCGTTCCCAGAACACGAACACGACGGCCAGCACCACGCCGACCGGGAACAGCCAGGACAGCCCGGAGAGCCCGCCGGACTCCGCCTGCACGAGGGGCAGCAGCAACGCCAGGACGGCGCCGCCCAGGAGCCCGACCCCGACCCAGTCGATGTGCCCGCGGGGCCGGCCCGAGGTGAGCTTCGGCAGCAGCCGCGCGGCCAGCACCAGCGCGAGCACGCCGATCGGCACGTTGACGTAGAAGATCCACCGCCAACCGTCCGGCTCGCCGAACAGCGCGAGGAGCGCCCCGCCGACCAGCGGGCCCACGGCCGTCGAGATGCCGACCGTGGCGCCGAAGAGGCCGAACGCCCGCCCGCGCTCGGCTCCGCGGAACAGGCTCTGGATGAGCGCGGAGTTCTGCGGCGCGAGCGCCCCCGCCGCGAGACCCTGGGCGAGCCGGGCGACGATCAGCCAGGTGATGCTCGGCGCCGCGCCGGCGAGCGCGCTGAACCCGACGAACGCCGTCAGCGCGATCAGGAACATCCGGCGGCGGCCGAACGCGTCCCCCAGCCTGCCCGCGGGCACCAGCGCCAGCCCGAACGTCAGCGCGTAGCCGGAGACCACCCACTGCGCACCGGACGCCCCGGTGCCGAGCCCCTGCTGGATCGACGGCAGCGCGACGGAGACGATGCTGACGTCGAGCAGGGACATGAACCCGGCCGCGAGGGTCACGCTCAGGGCACGCCAGCGGCGGGGGTCCGGGGTGTGGTCCCGGGGCTGGTCGGCGGGGTCCGCGGACGCGCTGCCGGACCGTCGCGCGGGAGCCGTGCTCACGAAGGCGACCGGTCGCTCACAGGGCGGGCCCGGTGGTCACAGGGCGCATCACCCGAAAAACGTACCCCGCCACGCCGGGGCCCGCCGCCCGGGCTCAGCCGGTGCCCACCTCGTCGCCGACGCGCACCACGCCCCCCGTCGTGACGTCCGCGTAGGCGCCCGCGCAGGCCCAGGTGCCCATTCCGGGGATCGCCCGGCGGTTGACCTTCGCGATCGTGCGCAGCGTGTCGCGGTCCTCGGGGAAGCCCTCCTGCGCGAGCGTCGTCATCACGCAGCGCATGGTCGACATCGTCACCATCACCCGCGCGTCCCCGATGACGAGGTCGTCGCCGACCCAGTCGTCCTCGACGAACCCCGGCCCGCCGGGCGTCGCGAGCAGCAGGTTGGGCCGGTAGCGGCGCGGGTCGAAGTCCGAGCCCGGCGCGGCCTCCGACAGTGCCCCCAGCGTCGCCGTGGTCACCAGGTGCAGGACCGCGAGATCCAGGAACGACTCCCCCGGCGCGAGCCCCGCCGTCGCGATCCGGCTGACGGCCTCGCCCTCCTCGCTGTGCTCGACGGTGGTGTCGTCGATGAACTTCTGCGGGGCCAGTCCCTCGATGTCCGGCCACTGCTCCTCGAACTCCGCACCCGCGGCCGGGTCCGAGGACAGCGTGACCGACCGGCCGAGCAGCGCGGACAGTGCGTCGTCGAGCCCGGGCCCGTCGCTGCGCAGCGTCCGGCCGTCCGGGAACGTGACGGCGACGGGCGGGGGCGGGCCGTCGATCTCCGGCTCCGTGACGAACGCGGCGGCGCAGCCGAGCAGCGCGCCCCACTTGCGCGGGTACTTCGCGCTCGCGACGGTCCCGTCGCCGGTGTCGACGACCGCGTACATGCGGTCCCCGAGCACTCCGCCGGGCGTCAGGTACAGCGACTCCACCCGCTCTCCCTGCATGGACTTGACCGGATAACGGTGCAGGGACTTCACGGTCGCCCTGGGGGTCGGCTCTGGCATCCGTCCGGTATAGATCGTGCGGGCCGCACCGCGCCACCGCCGATCGGACGGGTCCGGCGGTCTGGCACGCTGGGCGACCGGCCGCCGACCGGCGATCCGTACACGACGTGAGAGGAGCCCACCGTGGCCCCGCAGAAGCCCGAGGTCGACCCCGTCGAGGGCCCCGCGCCCACCGAGCTGGAGATCACCGACATCACCGTCGGCGACGGCCCCGAGGCCGCCGCCGGCAACCGGGTGTCCGTGCACTACGTCGGGGTCGCGCACTCCACCGGCGAGGAGTTCGACGCCTCCTACAACCGCGGCCAGCCGCTGCAGTTCGGCCTCGGCGTCGGCCAGGTCATCCAGGGCTGGGACCAGGGCGTCCAGGGCATGAAGGTCGGCGGTCGCCGCCGGCTGGTCATCCCGCCGCACCTCGGCTACGGGGACCGCGGCGCGGGCGGCGCCATCAAGCCCGGCGAGACCCTGATCTTCGTGGTGGACCTGCTCCAGGTGGGCTGAGTCCCGTGACCCGGCTGCTGCTGATGTCGGACACCCACGTCCCGGCGCGGCGCCCGGGGCGGAGGTCGCCCGGAGATCTCCCTGCACCGCTGTGGGCGGCCGTCGACGCGGCCGACGTCGTCGTGCACGCCGGGGACTGGATGGCCGTCGAGCTGCTGGACGACCTCGAGTCCCGGGCGGCCCGGCTCGTCGGGGTGTGGGGCAACAACGACGGCGCGGAGCTCAGGGCCCGGCTGCCGGAGGTCGCGCACGTCGAGATCGACGGGGTGCGCCTCGCCGTCACCCACGAGACCGGCGCCGCGCAGGGCCGGGAGGAGCGCTGCGCGGCCCGCTTCCCGGACGTCGACGTGCTCGTGTTCGGGCACAGCCACATCCCGTGGGACACCTCCGCGGCGTCCGGGTTGCGCCTGCTCAACCCGGGTTCGCCGACGGACCGGCGCCGGCAGCCGACGCACACGTGGATGACCGCCGGGATCCGGGACGGCGAGCTGACCGACGTCGTCCTGCAGCACCTCGAGCGACCCTGACGCACGACAGCGCCCGACGTCGGTAGGACGCCGGGCGCTACGTGGGGGCTCTAGCGCGAGGAGTGCGGGGTCCCCTTGTGCTTGCGGTCGTCCCGGGCCTGCTCCTCGTCCGCCAGCCGGTCGTGCTCGTCCATCGCCTTCGCCTCGGCCGCGTCGTGCGCCACCGGGACCGTCACGCTGCTGTGCGCGTTCGCCAGGGCCGGGTTGCGGCGCACGGCGACGAGGCTGGCGACCGTGGTGACCGCGAGGACCCCGACGATGACCGCCAGGGACAGGCCGATGCTGACCTCGGGGACCGGGATCGGCTCGCCACCGTTGAGGAAGGGCAGCTCGTTCTCGTGCAGGGCGTGCAGCACGAGCTTGACGCCGATGAAGGCGAGGATGACCGCGAGCCCGTAGGACAGGTAGATCAGCTTCTTGAGCAGGCCGCCCAGCAGGAAGTAGAGCTGGCGCAGGCCCATCAGCGCGAAGGCGTTCGCGGTGAAGACCAGGAACGGCTCCTGGGTGAGGCCGAAGATCGCGGGGATCGAGTCCAGCGCGAACAGCAGGTCGGTGAGGCCGATCGCGATCATCACGATGAGCATCGGGGTGACCCAGCGCTTGCCGTCGAGCCGTACCGTCGTGCGCGAGCCGTGGTACTCCTTCGTCACCGGGAGGATCTTCCGCACGGCCTTGACGACCCGCGGCTCCTTCCACTCCTCGTCGTCCCCACCCATGCCCTGCCGGACCATGTTCACGGCGGTGTAGAGGAGGAACCCGGCGAAGACGAAGAACACCCAGGTGAACCGCTCGATCGCGGCGGCGCCGACCGCGATGAAGATGCCCCGCATGATCAGCGCGATCACGATGCCGACGAGCAGCACGCGGTGCTGGTGGATCGCCGGGACCGCGAACGAGGACATGATGATCACGAAGACGAAGAGGTTGTCCACCGACAGCGAGTACTCGGTGATGTAGCCGGCGAAGAACTCACCGGCGTACTGCCCGCCCGCGAACAACCAGATGCCGAGGCCGAACAGCACCGCGAGGGCGATGTAGAAGAGGACCCAGCGGGTCGCCTCCTTGATCGTGACCGCATGCGGCTTGTGGTCGACCAGGAAGAGGTCGGCCAGGATGATGGCGACGAGGCCGCCGATCGTGGCGAACCACAGCCACAAGGGGACGTTCATGAGGACCTCCGGGGTTCTCGGGCAGCGGGAAGCGGCCCGAGGTCTCTCCCACCGGTTCCGACTCACTGGAACCGATCGATGGCGCCGGGATCCGGCCCCGAAGAGGGGATGGGTTCCGTGCTGACGACGCCACCGCCAACGGGATACTCCCCTGCGGTGCGACGCCAGTGTGCTCCCTGCTCCCCGCCTGGGCCACCGGAGGTGAGGCAACACACCGGGCGTATCCCCCGAAAGTGCGCGAAACCGGCGCCGCCGTGCGTGCGGCCGGGCTCGCGGCGGCGGGTGCGAGGATCGCCACATGGTCATCGAGATCGCCGACTTCGCCATCCGCCCCGGCACCGAGGAGGAGTTCGCCGCCGCATACCGCGAGGCCAGGCCGCTGCTCGCCGCGACGCCCGGCTTCCTGAGCGCCCGGCTGACCCGCGGGATCGAGTCCCCGAGCCGGTTCGTGCTGCTCGTGGAGTGGGAGAGCGTCGAGGCGCACACCGAGGTCTTCCGCAAGTCGGACCGCTACCCGCGCTGGCGCGAGCTCATCTCGCCGTACTTCGCGGGGGACCCCCACGTCGAGCACGCGGTCGAGGTGCCCGTCACGGGCTGAGAACCGGCTGAGGGTGGGCGCGCGGTTCCCCCGGACGCTCCAATACCGTCGTCACCGTGGCCCGCCTCCGCCGGCCGACGCACCTGCGTGCGCTCGGCTCTCCCCTGCTCACGCTCGGCCTACCCCTGCTCGCCCTCGTCCTCCTCGCGAGCTCGCTCCTCGTCACCACCGGCACCGCGTCCGCCGCGGAGACGGGAACCGTGCGGACCACCGAGCAGCGGATCGAGGTGCGCGGTGGTCCCGGCGTGCCCGCGCCGATCGGCCTGGACACCACCCTCTACCTCCCGGAGAGGACGCCCGCGCCGGCCGTACTGGTCGCGCACGGGTTCGGCGGGAGCAAGGCCTCCGTCGACGCCGACGCCCGCGAGCTCGCGGCCCGCGGCTACGTCGTCCTCGCCTGGTCCGCCCGCGGGTTCGGCGCGAGCGGCGGGCAGATCGCGCTCGACGCGCCGGACTACGAGGTGGCGGACGCCCGCCAGCTCGTCGACTGGCTGGGCACACGGCCCGAGGTCCAGCAGGACGGACCCGGTGACCCGCGGGTCGGGGTGACCGGCGGGTCCTACGGCGGCGCCCTGTCCCTGCTGCTCGCGGGCTACGACCCGCGCGTCGACGCGCTCGCCCCCGTGATCACCTGGAACGACCTCTCGCAGGCGTTGTTCCCCTCGGCGGGCGGGCCCACGGCCCAGCCCGTCGACACCCCCGCCCGCGGCACGTTCGGCGGGGACGGGGTGTTCAAGCGGGGCTGGGCGGGGGTGTTCTTCTCCTCGGGCTCGGGCGGCTCTCCCGGCTCGGGCTCCCCGGGCGGCTCGGGCTCCTCCGAACCGGCCGACGCCTCCGCGACGCCGTCCGTCCCCGCCGCGCCGAGCGCGGGCGGGGTCCCCGCCGCGGCTGCCGCGCAGGCGGGCACCCCGCTGAACTGCGGGAAGTTCACCGCCGAGGTGTGCGCCGCCTACACCGAGGCCGCCACCACCGGCCGCCTGTCCCCCGCCACCGCGGAGCTGCTGCGCCGCTCCTCCCCGGTCACGGTGACGGACCGGATCACCCAGCCGACGCTGCTCGTGCAGGGCGAGAAGGACACGTTGTTCGGGCTGGACCAGGCGGACGCCAACGCCCGGCAGATCGCCGCGGCGGGCGGCACCGTGAAGGTCAGCTGGTACGCGGGCGGCCACGACGGCGGCGCCCCGGACCAGGCCGTCCGGGACCAGATCGGCGCGTGGTTCGACCGCTACCTGCGGGGGGACACGGACACGGTCGACGCGGACTCCGTGAGCAACACCGACACCACCTTCACCTACGACATCGAGAGCGGCGTCCGGGCCGGGCGGAACACCTCGACCGGACGTACGGTCGTCGCGGGCGCCTATCCGGGCCTCGCGGGCGGGCCGGCCGTGACCATGACGGCGCTCCCGCTGCAGGGCACACCACAGGCCGTGGTCAACCCGGCGGGCGGCAACCCGTCCGCCATCACCTCGCTCCCCGGCCTCGGCGGCTCGCTGGGCGGCCTCGCCGGCCAGCTGTCCTCGTTCACCGCGGACCTGCCGGGGCAGTCCGCCTCGTTCGCGGCGGCCCCGCTCGCCGAGCAGGTCGTGCTGGCCGGCGCCCCGCGCGTCGATCTCACCGTGGCCCGGGTGCCGGGCCAGCCCGCGGCCGACGAGGCGGTGCTCTTCGCACGGACCTTCGAGGTGAGCCCGGACGGGCTGCGCCAGCTGCTGGGCAGCGCGGTCGCGCCGATCCGGGTGCCCGTCCCCGCGGACGGCTCGCCCGCGCGCGTCTCGGTGACCCTGCCCGGCGTCGTCGCGCCGATCGAGGCGGGCAACCGGCTCGTCGTCTCCGTCGCGACCACGGACCAGGGATTCGCCTCCCCGGCCGAGCCCGCGGTGTGGCAGATCGGCGTGGCCGACGGCGCGCGGCTCGACGTCCCGGTCGTCCCGGGCCGCTCGGTCACCGCGAACACGGTGCCGTTCGGGCCGCTGATCGGCATCGGCGTGGTGCTGCTGCTGGCGCTGCTGGCCTGGGTCGTCGCGCGCATCCACCGGAGCCGCGCGGACGTGCCGAGCCCCGGCGCCGCGGACGCGCCGCCGCTGGAGATCACCGGACTGGCCAAGACGTACAAGGGCGGGTTCAGCGCGGTCAAGGACGTGTCGTTCACCGTCCTGCCGGGCCAGGTGCTCGGGCTCCTCGGGCCCAACGGCGCGGGCAAGACGACCGTGCTCCGCATGCTCATGGGGCTCATCAGGCCGACCGCGGGCACGATCCGCGCGTTCGGCCAGCCCGTCGGGCCGGGGGCCCCGGTGCTGGCCCGGATCGGCGCGTTCGTGGAGGGCCCCGGCTTCCTGCCGCACCTCTCCGGCGCGGACAACCTGCGGCTCTACTGGGCCGCGACCGGCCGCCCGGCCGAGGAGGCGCACCTCTCCGACGCCCTGGAGATCGCCGGGCTGGGCGCGTCCGTCGAACGGCGGGTCGGCACGTACTCCCAGGGCATGCGGCAGCGCCTCGCGATCGCCCAGGCGATGCTCGGCCTGCCCGAGCTGATGGTGCTCGACGAACCCACCAACGGGCTCGACCCGCCCCAGATCCACGCGATGCGCGAGGTCCTGCGGCGCTACGCCGCGGGGGGCCGGACCGTGCTCGTCTCCAGCCACCTGCTGGCGGAGGTGGAGCAGACGTGCGACCACGTCGTCGTGATGCACCACGGCAAGGTCGTCGCGGACGGCACGGTCGAGGAGATCATCGCGGGTGGCGGCGCGGCGACCTTCGGGGTCGACGAGCCGGCCCGGGCCGCCGAGGTGCTGGCCGCGCTCTCCGGGGTGCACGACGTCGCCGTCGACGGCCGGTCCGTGCACGCGGAGCTCAACGGCACGCCCCGGGCGTCGGCCGTCCAGGCGCTGGTCAGCGCCGGGGTGTCGGTGGAGTCCGCCGGGCCGCGGCGCCGGCTCGAGGACGCCTTCCTGCAGCTGGTCGGAGAGGACACCACCCCATGAGCGACGCTCCCTCCACCCGGCAGGGCCACGTCGGGTCGCTGGCCGCCGACGGATCCCCCCGCACCGCGTACCGCCCCGGACACACCCTGCCGCTCCGGGTCGAGCTGGTCCGCCAGCTCCGGCGCCGCCGCACACAGGTCGCGTTCGGGCTGGTGGCGCTGCTGCCGATCATCCTCTGGATCGCGTTCGAGCTCAGCAGCGACGACTCGCCCGGCAGCTCGCTCAACCTCGTCGACCTCGCGAAGGGCAGCGGCACGAACTTCGCGGTCTTCGCGCTGTTCGCGTCCGCGGGGTTCCTGCTGGTGGTGGTCGTGGCGCTGTTCTTCGGGGACACGGTCGCCTCCGAGGCCTCCTGGTCCTCGCTGCGCTACCTGCTCGCGGCGCCCGTCCCGCGGGCCCGGCTGCTGCGCCAGAAGGCCGTCGTCGCGGGGTTCCTGTCGCTGGCGGCGCTGATGCTCCTGCCGCTCATGGCGCTGCTCGTCGGGACCCTCGCCTACGGCACCGGGGACCTGGTCAGCCCGACCGGGGAGTCCCTCACCTACGGGGCCGCGGCGATCCGGGTGCTGCTCGGCGGCCTCTACGTCGCGCTGAGCCTGCTGTGGGTGGCGGCGCTCGGCCTGCTGCTCTCGGTGCTGACGGACGCGCCGCTGGGGGCCGTGGGCGGTGCGGTGATGGCGTCGATCGTCTCGCAGATCCTGGACCAGATCACCGCGCTGGAGGACCTGCGGAACTACCTCCCGACCCACTACGCGAACGCCTGGTCGGACCTGCTGGCCACCCAGATCGACTGGGGGAACATGACGAGGGGCGTCTTCTCCAGCGTCACCTTCGCCGCGCTCTTCTTCGCGGCGGCGGCACTCCGCTTCCAACGCAAGGACATCACCAGCTGAGGGGGCAGCCGCCCGCCGCGCGGATCGCCGGCCGCGGGCGGGTCGCCGCCTGCGCGGAGGTCCCGCGGAGCTCCCGCAGCATCTCCGTACCCCGGGCGCGGAGCCTGCTCGGCTCGGGTGTGCAGCACCACGATCCCCGCCGCCGTCATGGTCGAGCGGCGGTCAGGCGTCGTGTCGTAACCCTCCGGCGTCGGGAGGAACTCGTGGGAGTCGATCTCCCAGGCCCGCCCCACCTCCTCGAACCAGGCGTCCGGTGAGGCGAGGAAGCGGCCGCGGGCGTCGTACAGCCGCGGGTTCCACAGCGGCGCGGGCAGGCCGCTGCGGCGGGCGAGCCGGAGCGCGTCCGCCGCCGCCACGGACCGGACCCCCGCGCCGATCTCCGCCAGGCAGGCCGGGACCGATCCGGTCGCCGCCTCATCCCGTGCAGCGCCGGCGCATCGAGGCCGGTCAGCACCGATCCGGGACCGCAGTACCGCAGGGCCGCGCGGCGGAGATCGGCGCGGGAGAGCGGGCCGTTGTGCAGGACCACGATCCCGGGCAGAAGTGACTGCCCGGGACCGCCCGGACCGCAGCACCGGGCGATCGTCCGGCGGACCGGGCCGAGGCGCTCCAGATCACCGACGTGGACGACCGTGGAGCCGCACGGCGCGGCGAACCCATCCGGACGCGGGCCGGTGCGGGAACGGGTCACGCCGCGATCGTCACCCGGCTCGGGGCGGCCGAGGCGGGCCGTCGCGAACCTGTGGGACGGGCGGAGCCCCGTGTGCACAACCCGGGGCCCCGTGCCCCGAACGGCGCGTTCGGGCACCTGACGCCCCTAGAGTGCCGCTCGTGGTGCGGCGGCGGCCTGCTGGATCTCCTTCGGCGGGGTCCGGACGGGGCGCGGGGTGCCGAGCAGGACCCCGCCCACGATCACCGCGGCCGCGACGAGCTCGACGACGGACGGGCGCTCCCCCAGCACCAGCGCGGCGAGCGCGATACCGACCACCGGCACCAGCAGCGAGTAGGGCGCGACGACGCCGGCCGGGTACCGGCGCATCAGCCACGTCCAGATCCCGGACCCGACGACCGTCGCGAGCACCGACTGGTAGACGACCGCGCCCAGCCCGGGCAGGCCGTCGGCGCCGAACGACGCCCACAGGGAGTCCGGCCCGGCGCTCGCCCCCTCGAGGAGGACGGACATCACGAAGAGCGGGATCGGCGGGACGACGCACATCCAGAGCGTCAGGTGCAGGGGATTCGGCGGGGCGGCGAGGCGGCTGCACAGGTTGCCGAGCGCCCAGCCGAGCGCGCCGCACAGGGTCAGCAGCACAGGGAGGACCGCGGCGCTCTGCGCCCGGGCGACGGCGATGGCCACCAGCCCGAGCACCGCCAGCCCGATGCCCACGGACTGCCGGGGCGAGAGCCGCTCCTTCAGCAGCGCCGCCCCCAGCAGCACGGTGAACGGCGCCGACGCCTGCAGGACCAGCGACGCGAGGCCCGTCGGCATCCCCACGTCCATCGCCACGAAGAGGAAGACGAACTGGACGGTGCCGAAGCCCAGGCCGTAGCCGAGGAGCCAGCGCAGCGGGACCTGCGGGCGTGGCACGAAGAGCAGCGCGGGCACCGCGATGACGAGCATCCGCAGGCCGGCCATGAACAGCGGCGGGTAGTGCTCCAGGCCGACGTGGATGGCCAGGAAGTTGGCGCCCCACAGGACGGCCACGAGAACGGCGAGGAGCCGGTGGCGGGTGGTCACCGGTCCACGGTCGGTCCCCGCATCCCGAAAGACCAGCGATAAGAAATGAAGGGACTGTTTAGACTGGCTTCATGGACGTTCAGCGGCTCCGGATCCTGCGGGAGCTGGCCGATCGCGGCTCGGTGACCGCCGTCGCCCAGGCCCTCTCGTTCACCCCGTCGGCGATATCGCAGCAGCTCAAGGCGCTGGCGGAGGAGGTCGGCATGACGCTGACCGAACCCGCGGGCCGCGGGCTGCGGCTCACCGAGGCGGGGCAGGCGCTCGTCGCCGAGGCGGAGCACGTGCTGGCCGCCCTGACCCGCGCCGAGGCGGCCGTCGGGCGGCTCCGCACCGTGCCGCACGGCATCGTCCGCATGGCGTTGTTCCCCTCCGGAGCCCGGTTGCTGCTCGCCGGGCTGCTCCGGCGGGTCGCGGCGATCGACGGGGTGGAGCTGCAGGTCAAGGACGTGGACCGGCAGCCGTCCGCGGTCGCCGCGCTGGCCGCGGACTTCGATCTCGTGCTCACCCACCGAGACGAGCACTCGGAGCCGTTCCGCAGCGCCCGCCACCGCGTCCTGCCGCTCGTCCGCGAGCCGCTCGACGTCGCCCTCCCCCCGCGGCACCCCCTTGCCCGCCACCGGCGGCTCCGCCTGGACCAGCTGGCCGACGAGCCCTGGATCAGCGTCGAGGTCGGATGGCCGGTGGACGACGTGCTCCGCTCGCTCACCACGCTCACCGGCACCCGGCCGCGGATCGTCCAGCGCATCAACGACTTCTCGGTGACCGAGGAGCTGGTCGCGGCGGGGGTGGGCGTCGCGCTGCTCCCCCGCTGGTCCACCGACACGCGGGGCGGGCGCAGGCTCGTGACGCGCGAGCTCGCCGGGGTGAAGGCGGCGCGGCTGGTGGAGGTCGTGATGCGGGAGAGCGTGGCGGAGCGGCCGGCGGTGCGGGCGGTGGTCGGCGCGCTGCGCGAGACGGTGCTGGCGGTGACCGGGACCGATCTTCAGACGGGGCGCTTCGACCTGGGCAGCCGGGACACCACCGCGTCGTAGGACTCGTCCACCAGCTCGATCAGCTCGTCGTCCGGCACGGTGCCGTCCAGGCTCACCACGTTCCAGCCGTAGCGCCCGATGTACGCGGACATCGTGACCGCCCCGGGGAACCGGTCCCTCAGCTCGGCCGCCTCGTCCGCGGTACGACCGCACTTGACCCCGATGCCCTCGCCGCCGAGGAACACGAAGATCTTGCCGCCGACCTTCGCCACGAGATCCCCTTCCCAGGGCCGGTCCTCGACGGCACCGGGCTTGGCGAGGGAGTACGCGGCGATCTCCTCGGGCGTCATGACGCCGGAGTGTGCTCCGTACCGGGGGAGCCGGCACGCCGGGAGTAGTGCCACCACCCCACGACGAGTAACCCGATCGCGACGACGACGTAGGTCGCCCCGGCGAGCTGCTGCAGCGGGTTCCAGCCCAGCTCGAGACCGTTGTTGCCCGGCAGCCAGCGGAACGGCGCGACGTAGAAGGCCACGACCAGGACCGCACCGGCGACCGCCCAGCCGCGCGAACGCTCGCGCAGGACGTGGGCGCCGACGGCGACCAGCGCCGGGGCGATCCAGACCCAGTGATGCGACCACGACGTCGGGGAGACGACCAGCGCGTACGCGGCGACGGCGGACAGCGCGATCCCCGGATCGGCCCGGCGCACGATCGGCACCACGAGGAACAGCAGCGCGAGCGCCACGACGAACCAGACCGCCGTGAGCGCGGTCCCGGTCATCCCGAGGCGGGCGAGCACGGCCTGCACCGTCTCGTTGGTGTAGAACACCGATCCGCTGACCCCCGCGGCCGGGCCGCCGAACCAGTACTGCGCCGACGCCGACGCGTCGACCAGGAACCCGAGCGCGGTGGCCGCGGCCCCGGTGACCACGGCGACGACGGCCGCCCGGAAGTCCCTCCGCAGGAGGAAGTAGAGGACGAACGCCGCGGGCGTCAGCTTGATCGCGGCGGCGAGCCCGACGAGCACGCCCCGCGGCCAGCGGGCCCGGGGCGTCAGGCAGTCCACCGCGACGAGCGCCATCAGGATCAGGTTGACCTGGCCGAACTCGAACGTCTCCAGGACCGGCTCGATGACCAGCATCAACGGCAGCGCCACCGACGCGACCGACAGCGCACCACCACGTCCCCCGGCGGGCCACGCCCGGACCGTGACGACGTAGAGCGTGACGGCGAGCGACGCGAGGGAGACGACGAACAGCAGGATCCAGGCCGCGGCCCACGGCACCACGGCGAGCGGGGTGAGCACCATCGCCGCGAACACGGGATAGATGAACGGCAGCGCGAGGCCACTGACCGTGGGCGGGAGCGGGCCGTACATGTCCCCGCCCGCGAGCCAGGCCTGCACGCCGAGCCGGTAGACCTCGAGGTCGATGTGGTAGCCGTGCGTGTGCAGCAGCAGCCCGGTCAGGACCAGCGCGAGCACCGGGACGGTGATCCGCAACGTCGTCCGCGGGGACGCGATGCGGAGCCGGAGCCGCCCCACCGCGTCAGCGGCGCCCGGCGGGGTGCTGGAGACGGTCACGCGAGATCCTCCGGCGAGTTCCTGACGGAACGTGATCGAATGGTGGGCATACGGTACCCACCGTAGCTCGCGCGACGACGGCCGCTGACAGCGGGCGACGATCAGCCGATACCCGCCGCGTCCATCCCCCTGAGCTCCTTCTTGAGGTCCTGGATCTCGTCCCGCAGCCGGGCCGCCAGCTCGAACTGCAGGTCCCGGGCCGCGGCCAGCATCTGATCGCTCATCGACTGGATGAGGTCCGCCAGCTGCGCACGCGGCATGTTCTTCGTGTCCTGCCCGCTCGCGACGCCCGAGCTGGCGCTCGCCCGGCCCGGCTCCCCCGCGGCCCGCTTGCCCCGGGACTGGTTCCGGCCGGAGCCGCCGATCTGGACCTCGGTCTCCTCGGCCTCCCGGTAGACCTGGTCCAGGATGTCCGCGATCTTCTTGCGCAGCGGCTGCGGATCGAGGCCCTTCTCGGTGTTGTAGGCGACCTGCTTCGCCCGGCGGCGGTCCGTCTCGTCGATCGCGAACCGCATGGAGTCCGTGATCTTGTCCGCGTACATGTGCACCTGCCCGGACACGTTCCGCGCCGCGCGTCCGATCGTCTGGATCAGCGACGTGCCGGAGCGGAGGAAGCCCTCCTTGTCCGCGTCCAGGATCGCGACGAGCGAGACCTCGGGCAGGTCCAGACCCTCGCGGAGCAGGTTGATGCCGACCAGCACGTCGTACTCGCCGAGCCGGAGCTGGCGCAGCAGTTCCACCCGGCGCAGGGTGTCGACCTCGGAGTGCAGGTAGCGGACCCGGATCCCCAGCTCGAGCAGGTAGTCCGTGAGGTCCTCGGCCATCTTCTTGGTGAGCGTGGTGACCAGCACCCGCTCGTCCTTCTCGGCGCGCTCGCGGATCTCGCCCACCAGGTCGTCGATCTGGCCCTTGGTGGGCTTCACCACGATCTCCGGGTCCACCAGCCCGGTGGGCCGGATGACCTGCTCGACGAACTCGCCGCCGGTGCGGGAGAGCTCGTACGGGCCGGGCGTCGCGGACAGGTACACGGTCTGGCCGATCCGGTCCGCGAACTCCTCCCAGGTCAGCGGCCGGTTGTCCACCGCTGAGGGCAGCCGGAACCCGAACTCGACGAGGTTGCGCTTCCGTGACATGTCCCCCTCGTACATGCCGCCGATCTGCGGGACGGTCACGTGCGACTCGTCGATGACGAGCAGGAAGTCGTCCGGGAAGTAGTCGATCAGCGTGGCGGGCGCGGTGCCGGCGCCGCGGCCGTCGATGTGCCGGGAGTAGTTCTCGATGCCCGAGCAGAACCCGACCTGGCGGATCATCTCCAGGTCGTACTGGGTGCGCATGCGCAACCGCTGGGCCTCCAGCAGCTTGCCCTGGTTCTCCAGCTCGGCGAGCCGCTCCTCCAGCTCCTGCTCGATGTCCCGGACCGCGCGCTCCATCCGCTCCGGGCCCGCGACGTAGTGCGTGGCGGGGAAGATGCGCACCTGGTCCACCTGCCTGACGACGTCCCCGGTGAGCGGGTGCAGGTAGTAGAGGGCCTCGATCTCGTCACCGAAGAACTCGATGCGGATCGCCAGCTCCTCGTACGCCGGGATGATCTCGACGGTGTCCCCGCGGACCCGGAACGTGCCGCGGGCGAACGCGACGTCGTTGCGGGTGTACTGCACGTCCACCAGCGCACGCAGCAGCGTGTCCCGCTCGACCTCGCCGCCGACCTTCAGCTCGACGGACCGGTCCAGGTACGACTGCGGGGTGCCCAGACCGTAGATGCAGGACACCGACGCGACCACCACGACGTCCCTGCGGGACAACAGGTTCTGCGTGGCGGCGTGCCGCAGCCGCTCGACGTCGTCGTTCACCGAGGAGTCCTTCTCGATGTACGTGTCCGTCTGCGCGATGTACGCCTCGGGCTGGTAGTAGTCGTAGTAGGAGACGAAGTACTCGACCGCGTTGTTCGGGAGCATGTCCCGCAGCTCGTTGGCCAGCTGCGCGGCCAGTGTCTTGTTCGGCGCCATCACCAGCGTGGGGCGCTGCAGCCTCTCGATCAGCCAGGCGGTGGTGGCGGACTTGCCGGTGCCGGTGGCGCCGAGCAGCACGACGTCCTGCTCGCCCCGCCTGATCCGGGTCTCGAGCTCGGCGATGGCCGCGGGCTGGTCCCCCGCGGGCTCGTAGTCGCTGACCACCTCGAACCGACCGCCGGTGCGGGGGATCTCCCCGACCGGGCGGTGCTCCGAGTGTGCCAGCGGCAGCTCCTCGTTCTCACGGGAAGCGCTGCCGGGGACCTCTGTCGCGAATGCCACGGGAACCAGGGTACGAGCTACCCCCGACAGTTTTCCGGCAGCCAGTTTCCGGCAGCCAGTCTTCTGGCAACCACTCGTCTGGCAGTCACTCGTCTGGCAACCACTCGTCTGGCAACCGGTTTCGTGTCGGCGAGTCCTCCCCCGGCGCCGCGAAGTCCGGCAGGATCGCAGGATGCACCCGCCGAAGATCCAGACCTTCGACGTGCCGGCTTCCGTCAACATCGACAACAAGGGCTTCCGCCGCCAGGTCGCGGAGTACCGGGAGACCCCGTTCGGCCTCTACATGAGCCGCGCGATCGTGGGCCGGGAGAGCGCCCACTGGATCGAGTCCTGGCTGCTGCCGGAGCTCGGGATCTGTGTGAGCGACTGGTCCTGGAACCCCGGTCACCACCGGGACCAGGACTTCTACCTGGACATCGCGCTGATCGAGCCCGAGCCCGGCGGGGTCTGGCGGATGACCGATCTCTACCTGGACATCGTCGTCGGGGCCGGCGAGTGGAGCCGGGTCCTCGACGTCGACGAGTTCGTGCAGGCCGTCGGCGCCGGCCTGATCGACGCCGCCGCCGCCGAGTACGCGATGCACCGCACCCACGACACGGTGGCCGCCCTCGCGGCGCACGGCCACGACCTGGACGCCTGGCTGGCCACGGAGGGCATCACGCTCACCTGGAACGGACCGGGTCGGGTACGGCCCGCCGGCTGACCGCGTCAGGCGATGCCGGCACCCGAGGACACGGAGGGCGACACGACGGAGGTCGGCGTCACCGAGGACGACGGAAGCGCGGTGTTCGACGTCGGCGGGTCCGGCGTGCCCTCGTCGTTCTCCTGCTCGTCGTCCTCACCCTCGTCCGCCGGTACGGAGGTGCTCGGCTTCGTGGTGGTGACGGGAGGCTTCGTCGTGGTCGTCACCGGGGCCGGGGTCGTGGTGGCGACCGGCGGCGCGACGACGGGCGGCGCGACCGGGCGGGTCGTGGTGCGCCGGGGCGCGCGCGTGGTGGGGTCCACGTCCTCGCGCTCGACCACCGGAGGGGCCACCGCGGGAGGCGGCACGGAGACCGGGGGTGTGGTGGCGGGCGGCGCCGTGACCGGGACCTCCGCCGCGGGCGCGACGGCCACGACGTCGGCGGTGGGCGCGGTGGCCACCCCGACGGCGGTGACCCCGCCGAGACCGCCGACGGTGATGACGGCGGCCGCCGCGGCGGTGCTCGCGCGGGTCAGCGTGCCCGCACGCCGCATGACGACGTCGAGGGACGGGAGCGTCACCCCGGCCGCGAGCTCGTCGTCGAGCCTGCGCAGCTCGTCCGAGACCCGTCCGTGCGGGTTGGTCACCGGTATGTCCCCTCGTCGTCGGTCCACTCGTACCCGCGGTCGTAAAGGCCGGTGTAGGCCTCGTGGGCGGACGGTACCCGGTGCTCCACGGGCTCCACGCCGAGGACCTGCGGCAGCACGTCCGCCATCCCCTCGGCCACGACGTGGTCCGCCCGGGCGAGCCGCGCCTGGACCGCACCGGCCGACACGCCCTCGAGGGCGGCGATCTCCGCGGTGGGCATCCCCGCCATGTGCCGCAGCACGATGCTCCGGCGTTCCGGCGCGCCGAGGCGGGCCAGCGCGTGCAGGACGGCCCGGGTGCGCGGGTCCACGGTCTCGGAGTCCGGGATGCGGGTGCTGCGCAGTCCGGCCCGGGACAGCAGCCGGCGCCAGCTCCGCATCGACGAGCGGACCGCGACGCGGCGGACCCAGCCGGCGGGGTCCGGCCCCCGGCCGATGTCCGACCACCGCCGCCAGGCCCTCGAGTACGCGTCCTGGACGAGCTCGTGGGCCTCGCCGGAGTCCAGCGTGATCGCGAAGAGCTGAGCGACGAGCCTCGGGTAGTGCGCCTCGAAGTGGGCGCCGAAGTCCGCGCGCAGGTCACCCGGACCCGAGGAGGGCCGGTCCTGCTCGACACCGGCCGGCACGGCAGCGTCCGCGGGACGTACGGCGTCGCCGTCCGTCTCACCGCCGACGAGGTCGTCCTCGGCCAGTGCGCTCACCGTTCGTCCCCCTCGATACACCCTCGGACCCGCGACGCCGCGCTCGCGCCGCGCCGAAGGCCTCGTCTACCTTTCGAAGAACGACGGGGCCCCGTTACAGGTTCGCAGGTACGTCCGGTCGGCGTAGTGGCAACCGTCATCCGGACGATCTGTCCGGTGCCCATCCGGTGTCCTTCGCCCAGATCTCCGCCCGCGGCAGCACGGCGTCGAACCACGGTTCCTTGCGGTCGGCGTAGCGGGCCGCGTCCGGGTCGTCCGCGAACTCCGCCGCCGCCGCGCGCTTGACGGCCAGGTACTCCTCGCGCGCGGCGGTGTCCGCCCGGAGCCAGTCCCGCACGAGCAGCGCGTAGCGCCAGCCCGGCGAGCCCTCCTCCCGCACGTGCAGGTGCAGCGGCCGCCCCGGGTCCGCGGAGGAGTGGTACCGCTTGCGCCACCGCTCCGGGTCCGGGTCCGCCGGCTTCGGGTTGTCCCGGGTGATCTCCGGCCGGGCCGGGAATCCGGCGTCGGCCAGGTCCTGGGCGATCGCATCCGCGTCCGCCAGGGAGCGGACGGCCAGCTGCACGTCGATCACGTCCTTGGCCGGCAGGCCGGGCACCGCGGTGGATCCGATGTGCGCGACGCCGCGGCCCTTCCCCCCGGCCGCGGCGGCGATCCTCGTCATGAGCCGGGCGGCCTGCGCGGGCCAGGCCGGGTCCGGGTCGACGAGGCGCGGCGGGCCACCCCGGACCGGACGGCGCAGCCGCAGGTTCTCCTCGAACGGCACGAGCCGCTCGCGCCACAGGGCGTCGACCGCGGCCGTGAGCTCCTCCGGCGACCCGTTGTTGTCCAGCCAGACGTCCGCCGCCGCCCGCCGTTGCTCGTCCGTCGCCTGCGCGGCGATCCGGGCCCGCGCGTCCGCCTCGCCCATCCCCCGGCTCCCGACGAGCCGGGAGACCCGGACCTCCGCGTCCGCGTGCACGACGACCACCAGCGGCGATGCGGCGGCGATCCCGCTCTCGACCAGCAGCGGGCTGTCCTGGACCACGACCGCGTCCGGCGCCGCCGCGGCGACCAGCTCGGCGGAGCGCCTCCCGACGAGCGGATGCACGATCCCGTTCAGGGTCGCGAGGGCCGTGGCGTCCCCGAAGACGAGGGAGGCGACCGCCGGCCGGTCCATCTCGCCGTCCGGCCCGATCACCTGGTCCCCGAACGCCGCGGCGACCGCGGCGAGGCCCTCGGTCCCCGCGGCGACGACCTCGCGCGCGATCCGGTCCGCGTCCACGAGGACCGCGCCCAGCTCGACCAGCCGTCGCGAGACCGTCGACTTCCCGGATCCGATCCCACCCGTCAGCCCCACCCGCAGCATGACGATCACGCTACAGGGAGGGCCCCGGCCCCCGGACTCAGCGGTTCTCGGCCGCGACCGCGCTCGGCCCGGGGGCGCGGGTGCCGTCCGAGGCGGGGATCGCCGGCCCCGGCGGCGGAGTCGTCACCGGCGGCGGCGCGGGCTGGGTGGCCCCGACCTTCGGCAGCACCCGCAGCGCGAGGTCGACGAGCCGGTCCCCGGGAGCCTTGCCCGCCACGGGCTCCTGCGCGGGCAGGATGAAGGTCAGCGTGTCGATCCCGTAGACCACCGCCAGCACCGACTCCGTGCGCCGCTCGATGAGGACCGCCGAGGCGCTGCCGAGCACGAGGTCCCGCGACGGCGATCCGTCCCGTTCGGCGGCCGTGTTCAGCGTCCACTGCTTCGACGCCGCGGTGGCGTCGGTGTAGCGGCCGACGTTGAGATCGAGGAGCTTGCGCGCCTTGGCCGGACCGGCCGTGCCGGAGTAGCTGCAGGCGACGCGTTCGGTGCGGTTCACCGACGGTTCGGGAATGCCCCGCACCGTACGCAGCGTCACCGAGCCGACGGGCTGGGCGCCGAGCGCCGCGAAGTCGTCCGCCGAGAGCAGCGTCGCGCAGTCGTCCGGCAGTCCCTCGTCGACGACGCCGTCCCCCGCGCTCGCGGTGGCGCTGCTGGACTCGCTGAAGGTGGGGACGGGGAGCCGCTCGGGCTCCTGCGCGTTGACCAGCCCGCAGCCCGACAGGGCCGCCGCGAGTACCGCGATCACCCCACACGTCCCGGCGCCCGCTCGCCGGTTGGCCCCCCACCGCACGAGCCAACCGTAGGGCCCGTCACATGATCAGGTCCTCCGACGCGCCCGGATCGTCACGGAATGCAGCCCAACCGTGATCCTGCGTGGGGTTCTCCGCCACCGTCAGTGATCGACTTCTCGGGCGGCGGCCACGCACGCACCGCGGGCCCGGACACGACACGGCCCCGGTGACCGTGTGGTCACCGGGGCCGTGTCGAGATCGTCAGGAGGGTGAAACCCGGGTCACGACCCGGATCTCACGCTTCCGAGGGGACTCACGCCCCGCCGGACAGCTTCTCCCGCAGCGCGGCGAGCTGCTCGTCGCTGGCGAGCGAGCCACCGCTCTCCGCGGGGGCGCCACCGCCCTGCGAGGAGTAGTTCGCGGCACCGGTGCCCTCGACGGTCGCCTCGGCCTCGGCCTCGGCAGCCTTCTTGATCTGGGTCATGTGCTGCTCGTAGCGCTCGTGCGCCTCGGCGTACTGGGTCTCCCAGGCGAGGCGAGCCTCGTCGTAGCCCTCGAGCCAGTCGCCGGTCTCGACGTCGAAGCCCTCGGGGTAGAGGTAGTTGCCCTGGTCGTCGTACTCGGCGGCCATGCCGTAGCGCGTCGGGTCGAACTCGGTGTCGACCGTCATGCCCTCGTTCGCCTGCTTGAGCGACAGCGAGATCCGGCGGCGGTCCAGGTCGATGTCGATGACCTTGACCATGCAGTCGTCCCCCACCTGGACGACCTGCTCCGGGATCTCGACGTGGCGCTCGGCCAGCTCGGAGATGTGCACCAGGCCCTCGATGCCCTCCTCGACGCGCACGAACGCGCCGAACGGGACGAGCTTGGTGACCTTGCCCGGGACGATCTGGCCGATCGCGTGGGTCCGGGCGTACAGACGCCACGGGTCCTCCTGCGTCGCCTTCAGCGACAGGGAGACGCGCTCGCGGTCCAGGTCGACGTCGAGGACCTCGACCGTGACCTCCTGGCCCACCTCGACGACCTCGGAGGGGTGGTCGATGTGCTTCCAGGACAGCTCGGAGACGTGCACCAGGCCGTCGACCCCGCCGAGGTCGACGAACGCACCGAAGTTGACCACCGAGGAGACGACGCCCTTGCGCACCTGGCCGCGGGCCAGCTGGTTGAGGAACTCGCTGCGCACCTCGGACTGGGTCTGCTCCAGCCACGCGCGGCGGGACAGGACCACGTTGTTGCGGTTCTTGTCCAGCTCGATGATCTTGGCCTCGATCTTGCGGCCGACGTACGGCTGCAGATCGCGGACGCGGCGCATCTCGACCAGCGAGGCCGGGAGGAAGCCGCGGAGCCCGATGTCCAGGATCAGGCCGCCCTTGACGACCTCGATGACGGTGCCCTCGACCGGCTCGTCGGCCTCCTTGAGGGCCTCGATCGTGCCCCAGGCGCGCTCGTACTGCGCGCGCTTCTTGGAGAGGATCAGCCGGCCCTCCTTGTCCTCCTTCTGGAGGACCAGGGCCTCGACGAACTCGCCCACGGAGACGACCTCAGCGGGGTCGACGTCGTGCTTGATGGAGAGCTCACGGGAGGGGATGACGCCCTCGGTCTTGTAACCGATGTCGAGCAGGACCTCGTCACGGTCGACCTTGACGATCGTGCCCTCGACGATGTCGCCATCGTTGAAGTACTTGATCGTCTTGTCGATGGCGGCGAGGAAGTCCTCCTCCGACCCGATGTCGTTGACGGCGACCTGCGGAGTCGTGTGGGTCGGGGCGGCGGTGGTGTCGGTGGACATGTAGTGGAGTGCTCCGGTGGATGGCTTCGTGGTGGCCGCTTCTGCGGGCCGTCTGGTGTTGTCTAGCCGTGACTGGTGGTGCGTGTGACAGTCACCCTCGATCGTCGGTTCTGCAGTCAGCACTGGCGGCTCGGACTGGTCAGTGCCGGTGTGCCCGTAGGCCTCGCGGGCGAGGCGTTACGTTGACCACAGTGCGCTCGTCATGCTACGCGGGTCGGGATCAGCAGGGCAATGCGGGTCCCCCGTTGCGAACTGGGACGATCCAGTCGTGGAACGCGGTTCGAGCATGCCCCGGCAGACGCCCGGTACAACATCATGAGCGCTGAGGAGATCCTGCGCACGGCCGGGGTCGCCCGGCGGTCCGTCGGGTCGGCGGAGTCCGAGCGCGCGAGCCGGGCCTGGTGGGACGCGGACGCGGACGACTACCTCGCCGAGCACGCCGGGGACATCGGCGACGCGGACTTCGTCTGGTGCCCGGAGGGCCTGCGCGAGGCCGACGCCCGGCTGCTCGGGGACGTCCGGGGGGCGCGGGTGCTGGAGGTCGGCTGCGGTTCGGCCCCGTGCGCGCGCTGGCTGCGCGCGAACGGGGCGCGGGCCGTCGCCCTGGACCTGTCCGGCGGGATGCTGCGGCACGCCGCGGCGCTGAACCGCTCGACCGGGATCGCGGTGCCCCTGGTCCAGGCCGGGGCCGAGCGGCTGCCCTTCGCCGACGGGGCGTTCGACGTCGCCTGCTCGGCGTTCGGCGCCGTCCCGTTCGTCGCCGAGCCGGTCGCGGTGATGCGGGAGGTCTTCCGCGTGCTCCGCCCGGGCGGGCGCTGGGTGTTCGCGGTCAACCACCCGATGCGCTGGATGTTCTCCGACGACCCGGGCCCGGACGGGCTCACCGTCACCCAGTCCTACTTCGACCGGACCCCCTACCTCGAGGTCGACGACGCCGGCCGGGCCACCTACGTCGAGCACCACCGCACCCTCGGCGACCGGATCCGGGACCTCACCGCGGCCGGGCTCGTGCTCGACGACCTGGTGGAGCCGGAGTGGCCGGAGGGGCACGACCGGGTCTGGGGCCAGTGGTCCCGGCTGCGGGGCGAGCTGTTCCCCGGAACGGCGATCTTCGTGACCCACCGGCCCGCCGGTTAGGGTCGTCCGGTGCCGATCGACGCCTCAGCCGTCCCCCCGATGTCGCCCGAGATGCTCGCCGAGCAGCTCACCGAGAAGATGGGGATCGAGATCGTCAGCCGATCCCTCGAGGAGGTGGTCGGCCGGATGCCCGTCGCGGGCAACCGCCAGCCGTACGGCCTGCTCAACGGCGGCGCCAGCGGGGTGCTCGCCGAGACGCTCGGGTCGGTGCTCTCGGCCCTGCACGCCATGCCCGAGCGGTTCCCCGTCGGCCTCGAACTGGCCTGCACGCACCACCGGGCCGCGACCGACGGCTGGATCACCGGGGTGGCGCGGCCGCTGCACGTCGGGCGCAGCACCTCGACCACCGAGATCGTCATGACCGACGACCAGGGCCGCCGGACCTGTACGGCCCGGCTGACCTGCCTGCACCGGGACACCAGGCCCGAGGTGTGACCGCGCCACCGCCGCTCGAGCGGCTCGAGCGCCCTCGGGCGACGCTCGAGCCACTCGCGCGCCGGTCTCAGGCGGAGGCGGCCTCGCCCAGGTAGGCCTCCTGCACCCGCGGGTCCGCCAGCAGTTCCCGGCCGGTGCCGGAGAGCGTGGTCCGGCCCAGGTCGATCACGTAGGCGTGGTCGGAGAGCGCCAGCGCGGACAGCGCGTTCTGCTCGACGAGCAACACCGTCGTCCCGGCGTCGCGCAGCTCCTTCACCGTGTCGAAGATCTTCTGCGTCATGATCGGCGAGAGGCCCATCGACGGCTCGTCGAGCATGAGCAGCTTCGGGCTGGACATCAGCGCCCGGCCGATCGCGAGCATCTGCTGCTCGCCACCGGAGAACAGGCCCGCCTTGTTCATCCGCCGCTCCCCCAGCACCGGGAACAGGTCGTAGACGCGCTGGATGTCCTTCAGCACGCCGGCCTCGTCCTTGCGGGTGTAGGCCCCGAGGCGCAGGTTCTCCTCGACGCTCATCCGCGCGAAGAGCCGCCGGCCCTCGGGGCTGTGCGCGACCCCCAGGGAGAGGATCTCGTGCGCCGGGAGCGTGTGGATCGGCGTGCCGTCCAGCACGATCTCCCCGGACACCGGCCGCAGCAGCCCGGACACGGTCCGCAGCGTCGTCGTCTTGCCGGCGCCGTTGCTGCCGATCAGGCTGACGATCTGGCCCCGTTCGACCTCGAAGCTGACGCCGCGGACCGCCTGGATCGCGCCGTAGGCGACGACCAGGTCACGGACGGACAGGAACGCCATCAGTCGGTTCCTCCTTCGGTGGTGGCGCCGGCGTGGATCTGCGCCTCGACCTCCTCGGGCGGTGCGCCCAGGTAGGCCTCGACGACGCGGGGGTCGCCCCGCACCTCGTCCGGCGAGCCCTCGACGAGCAGCTCGCCCTGCACCAGCACCAGCACCCGGTCGCACAGCGTGAAGATGAACTTCGTGTCGTGCTCGATCACCACGACCGAGACACCGAGGTCCCGGATCGCGAAGATCAGCTGCCGGGTGGCCTCGGTCTCCTGGGCGTTCATGCCCGCCGTCGGCTCGTCGAGCAGCAGCACCGACGGGTCCGTGGCGAGCGCGCGGGCGATCTCGAGCCGCCGCTGGTCCCCGTAGGGCAGGTTCCGGGCCAGCTCGTCGGAGAACCGGCCGAGGCCCACGAACGCGAGCAGCTTCTCCGCCCGGTCGTGCGCCTCGTCCTCGCTCCTGCGGAAGCGCGGCCCGTGCAGCAGCGAGGACACCGGGCCCTGCTTCATCCGCACGTGCCGCCCGACCAGGACGTTCTCCATGGCGGTCATGCTCGGGAAGAGCCGGATGTTCTGGAACGTCCGGGCCACCCCGGCCGCGGTGACCCGCGCGGGGTCCTTCGGCATCGGCTTGCCGCGGAGGGTGACCTGCCCGGACGTCGGCGAGTACAGCCCGGTCAGGCAGTTGAAGAACGTCGTCTTGCCCGCGCCGTTCGGGCCGATCAGGCCGATGATCTCGCCCTCCCCCAGCGAGAACGTGACCTCGTTCAGCGCCCGCAGGCCGCCGAAGACCATCGAGACGCCCGAGGACTCCAGGATCGGCTCGCGCGTGCCCGTCGCGACGTGCATGTCCTCGGCGAGGACCGCGACGACCTCCTCGGGCGGCGCCTGCAGTTCCGGGGGGAGCTCCTCGGTCGTGTCGGGACCTGGCTGATCGGGATCCATCTTCTCCTCACTCGACTCCGCCGGGCTCGACCCCGCCGGGCTCACGGCGCCACACTCGTCGGCAGGGGCCCCGGGCCCTCCTTGGCGGCGTCCTCGGGAATCTCGGCCAGCTCCGCCTTGCGGTGCTTGTCCGCCACGATGCCCTGCGGCCGGAACCGCATGATCAGCACCAGGGCGAGCCCGAAGATCAGCAGCCGGTAGTCCGAGAACTCACGCAGCTTCTCCGGCAGCACGAACAGGATCGACGCGCCGAGCACCGCGCCCGGGATCGTCCCCATACCGCCGAGGATGACGGCCGCGAGCAGCGTCACCGACTCCAGGAACCGGAAGCTGTCGTAGGCGACGACGCCCGTCTTGTGCGCGAAGAACGCACCGGCCAGGCCGGCGAGCATCGCGCCGAGCAGGAACGCCAGGATCTTGATCGGGCCGGTCCGGATGCCCATCGCGGCGGCGGCGTCCTCGTCCTCCCGGATCGCGATCCACGCGCGGCCGAGCCGGGAGTTCTTCAGGTTCCCGAACACCAGCATGACGCCGGCGACGAGCAGCACGATCAGGACGTAGTACATGACCCCGGAGGGCAGCCGCAGCGCGCCGATCGTGATCGAGTCGTTGAACTTGAAGCCCCCCACCGCGACCGCCGGGATGTTGGGGATCGCGTTCGCCCCGCCCGTCAGGCCGCCGATGTTGTTCTGGGCGCTGCGCACGAAGATCTCACCGAACGCCAGCGTGACGATCGCGAGGTAGTCACCGCGCACCCGCAGCGTCGGGGAGCCGACGATCGCGCCGAAGATGCCCGCCACGACCGCCGAGATGACCATGACCAGCAGGAACGGCAGGTGGATCCCGATCGTCGACGCCGCGGCGCCGGACAGGTTCGCCGCGACGAACGCGCCGATGCCGAGGAACGCGACGTAGCCGAGGTCCAGCAGGCCCGCGAGCCCGACGACGATGTTGAGCCCGATCGCCGTCGCGGCGTAGACGCCGATGTTCGAGGCGACCGTCATCCAGTACTCGGTGCCCGCACTGGTGAGCGGGAGGCCCAGCGCGACGACGAGCAGGACGATCACGCTGAAGACCCGGTGCCGCTCGGACAGCGTGGCGACGTACCCGAGCAGGCCCGAGGCGTTGAGGGCGGCGAACGCGCCACCCGCGGCCCCGAGGAAGGACAGGAAGACCGCGCCGGAGTAGGGGTTCACGACCCCTCCCTGACCACCGCTGGTCAGCCCCGCCGCCACGACCAGCAGCATCAGCACGAAGATCACGACGAGCAGGATCCACTCGATCCAGAGCGGCAGGGCCCAGTCGAGCTCGGGCCGGGGCTCCACCCCGCCCGCCGCGCCGGCCAGGATGATCAGCACACCGCCGATCAGGGCGACGACCGCCCCGAAGGCGACGGCGCCGTCGGACGCCGTGATCGCGCCGAGCCCGCCACCCTCGGCGGTGATGTAGAGGCCGTTGATCACCGCGACGGCCGTGGCGCCGATGCCCAGGGCGCGGACGATCCGGTGGACGGCCGGCACCCGCAGCACCGCGACGACGATCGTCGCGAGCCCGAGCACGACGAGGTGGAGCCGGAAGCCGGTGAACCCCAGGGGCAGGGTCGCGAGCTCCGGGTAGGCGCCCTCGTTGAGGACGAACGTCGCCCACGGCAACTGCGAGCCGACGATCGCCAGGATGCCGCCGACGATCGCGACGAGGCGGGCGCGGGGCGCGACCGCGTTCATCAGGCCGGCGAGGCGGCCGGTGTGCCGCGGCGGCGCCGGGGCGGCGACCGCTGCGGGCGGTGCCTCGGTGGTGGCGCTCATGCTCGAACCCTCTCCGTCTCACCGAAGAAGCCCTGCGGCCGGAACACCAGCACGATGATCAGGACCACGAAGATCCAGACGTAGTCGTAGGCGGTGCCCCCCGGCAGGTACTGCCCGCCCAGGGCCTTGACCAGCCCGATCACCAGGCCGCCGATGACGGCACCGCGGATGTTGCCGATGCCGCCGAGGACGGCTGCGGTGAACGCGAAGATGCCGTTCTGGAAGCCCATGTCGATGTTGATGTTGTTGAGGTAGCTGCCGTAGAGCACGCCCGCGATCCCGGCCAGCGCCCCGCCGATCGCGAAGGTGAGCACGATGACGCGGTCCGGGTTGATGCCCATCAGGCGGGCCACGTCGCGGTCCTGCGAGGTCGCCCGCATCGCACGGCCCATCCGGGTCCGCTCGACGAAGCGCTCCAGCCCGAACGCCAGCACGAGGGAGAGCACGATGAGCAGGATGCCCGTGTACCGGATCGGTACGCCGTCGCCGATCGGGATGATCAGGGTGCCCTGGATGAACAGGTCGGGGAACGGGATCGCCGCGGTGGCCCCGGGGTAGAACACGCGCACGGCCTCCTGCAGCGCCACCGAGACACCGAGCGCGGTGATCAGCGGGGCGAGGCGGGGTGCGTTGCGCAGCGGGCGGTAGGCGAACCGCTCCATCGCCACGGCCACCAGGATCGAGACGAGGGCGCCGACGACGAGGACGATGGGGAGCGCGAAGTACCAGCGCTGCGTGATGACCGTCGGCAGCAGGTAGGTCATGGAGGCCAGGCCCCCGTAGGCCCCGACCATGAAGATCTCGCCGTGCGCGAAGTTGATCAGGGTGATGATCCCGTAGACCATCGTGTAGCCCAGCGCGATCAGGGCGATCAGCGAACCGAGCACCAGCCCGTTCGCGATCTGGGACAGGAACGTGGACAACAAGTGAGGATTCTCCTCCACCACGTGCAGAGCGGGGGCGGGATGTCTCCCCCGCCCCCGCTCTGCCGTTCGACTGTTTCCGGCTGACTCTTTCGAACAGTCCCTCTCGGGACCGACGTCAGCTGGCCTTGAACTCGCCGCTCTCGACCGGCGCGAACTTGCCGCCCTTGACCTGGTAGATGGTCAGCACCTTGCTGGTGGTGTCCCCGAACTGGTCGAACGAGATCTTGCCGGTGGCACCGTCCATGCTCGTGGACTGGACCGCCTGCAGCACCGCGTCCCGGGACCCGTCGCCGAAGGTGCCGGTGCCGACGCCCTTGCCGACGCCCGCGATCAGCACGTTCGTGGCGTCGTAGGTCAGCGCGCCGTAGGTGCTGAAGGGCTCCTTGTAGCCCGCCGCGTTGTAGGCGTCGATGAAGGCCTTGGCGCTGGGCAGCTGCTCCGCCGGGGCGCCGACCGACGTCGCGAGGTCACCCTCACGGCCGCCGAGCGAGGCGTAGGTGTCGTCGACGATGCCGTCGCCACCCATCAGCGGGATGTTCAGGCCGGCGTCCGCGAGCTGCTTGGACAGCGGGCCGGCGACCGGGTACTCGCCGCCGTAGTAGACCGCGTCCGGGCTCAGCGGGCGGATCTTGGAGATGACGCCGGAGAAGTCCGTGTCCTTCTCGCCGACCTTCTCCGACGCGACGATCGTGGCGCCGCGCTTCTGCGCCTCGGCCGCGAACGCGGCCGCGAGGCCGGCGCCGTAGGTCTTGCCGTCGTCGATCACGGCGATCTTCTTCTTGCCGGCGGTGCCGACGAGGTACTGCGCGGCGAACGGGCCCTGGACCGCGTCCGTCGTGGCGACGCGGAAGTAGGTCGCGTTGGGACGCGCCGGCGAGGCCGCGTTGTCCCCCTGGGTCAGCGAGGGGTTGGTGTTCGCGGGCGAGATCTCGACGATCTTCTTCTGCGCGAGGATCGGCGCGACCGACTGCGCCGTCGAGGAGTTCAGGGTGCCGATGACGCCGACGACGTTCGGGTCGGACGCGAGCTTGGTGGCGGCCTGCCCGGCGATCTGGGCGGTGGACTGGTCGTCCTCGGCCTGCAGCGCCAGCTTGTAGCCCGGCACCTTGCACTGCTGGTTGGCCTCGTTGACCGCGAGGTCCGCGGAGTTCTTCATGCCCAGGCCGAGGGCCGAGAGCCCGCCGGAGAGCGGTGCGACGAACCCGACCACGAGCGTGCCCTTGCTCGTGTCGCAGGACGAGCCGCTGCTGGCGCCACCCGCCTCCGTCCGGTTCGTGGAACACGCCGTCAGCGCGAGCGCGCCGGCGATCAAGGCGGCAGTCGCGACGACCGTCCGCTTCCGATCCATGTCATGTCCTTCCGTGCAACCCGTGAACGGCGGCCCCGACGCCACCGGGCCCCCGCGGAGCTGCCGAGAGCGTGGCGGACGTTAGGACACGGACAGGTTCCGCGTCATCACACCGCCAGGGCTCTTTACCAGACCGCAACCCGAATATCCGTTCGGTGATCAGGGATTGACACAGAGTGACATCAAGGTCACGATCCCGTTCCGGCGAAGATCAACAAGTAACGCCTGGACCTGCAGGAAACCGCTTACCCTTGCTTACGATCACGTGTCGCCGCGATGTCCGTCGACGACCTCACGGATCCGGGCCGGACACGACGAAGGCCGCCCCGACGGTGTCGGAGCGGCCCTCGTGAGCCCGCGGGTCAGGCCTTGGGGGGCGCGAGCCCCTCGATGACGGCCTCGGAGACGGCCCTCATCGTGGTGCGCCGGTCCATCGCGGTGCGCTGGATCCAGCGGAACGCCTCGGGCTCGGTCATGTTCTGCCGGGCCATGAGCAGCCCCTTCGCGCGGTCGACGACCTTGCGGGTCTCGAAGCGGTCGTTGAGCGAGGCGACCTCGTCCTCGAGCGCGCGCTTCTCGGCGAACCGGGAGACGGCCAGCTCGATGGCGGGCACGAGCTCGTGCCGGGCGAACGGCTTGACGAGGTAGGCCATCGCGCCGGCGTCGCGGGCGCGCTCGATCAGGTCACGCTGGCTGAACGCCGTCAGCATGACGACGGGCGCGATCCGCTCCTCGACGATCTCGGCCGCCGCCTCGATCCCGTCCTTCTTGGGCATCTTGACGTCCATGATCACGAGGTCCGGCTTGAGCTCGCGGGCCATCTGCACCGCCGCCTCGCCGTCGGGGGCCTCCCCCGCGATCTGGTAAC
The DNA here is from genome assembly GCA_025869365.1 of Pseudonocardia sp. Lineage (GTDB taxonomy): Bacteria > Actinomycetota > Actinomycetes > Mycobacteriales > Pseudonocardiaceae > Pseudonocardia. The sequence goes on along the minus strand of JAOZVV010000180.1, from coordinate 47,764 downwards.
CCTCTTCGCCGAGCATCTCGGTCAGGTCGAGGCGGATCAGCGCCTCGTCCTCGACGACGAGCACCCGCCAGCCGACGGCGGGTCCGCCGTCGACGCGGTTGTCCTCGGACACTGGCTGGCTCACGGGAGCTTCTCCTTCAACGGACGGGTCGAACGCAGGGACCAATGCTAGCGGGATAAGGTGGTCACCCCCGAGCGGATTCGGTCCTCCGTGTGCGGAAACACTGCACGCGAGGTACGGAGACGACCGGGCCCCCGTAGCCCAATCGGCAGAGGCAGCGGACTCAAAATCCGTCCAGTGTGAGTTCGAGTCTCACCGGGGGCACACCTTCCGACCGGCCCTTTCAGGCCGTTCACCTGCGCAGACACCACTCACCTGCGCAGACACCACCGACGACCGACCGCGGTCGTCCGACCGTGCCGAACACGGTCCAGCCGTCAGCGGCTTCCTGCGGCCTGATCGCGGCCGATCTGCGGCCTGTCCGCGGCCGAGGGATCCGGCCCTTCCGGCAGCTCGGGTGGCAGTCCGAGGGCGGTCTCGATCCGCCTGCGGGCGCTGTACTCCTGGCCGACGATGACCTTCGCGTAGATCTGGTGAAGGACCGCGACCGGGTGACCGGCCCACCCGGCGACCCGAGTCGAGGGCACCCCTCCACCCAGCCAGGTCGACACGCCACGCGTGGCGCAGGTCGTAGGGCCTCCGCGCCAGGCCGCGGCAGCCCTCGGGAGGGCAGCTACCGACGGCCCGGACCTCGCGCATCGTGACGCCGAAGCCAATGAGGTCGAATCGATCCATGATCGGATGCTCGTCGAACTCATGCCCGCACAGGTCGCAGCGCATCAGCCACACGAGCGGTTCGGGATCCACCTTCGTGGCGCCGTGATTCTTGCGTGCAGCCCGAAGTCACTTACCCTTGCCCACGTCGTTCTCGGTCCGATCGGCCGGCCCCAGGGTGTTCCCGCACCGTGGGGGCTGTTCACGTTCTGAGCCCGGAACGCTGCCGACGTGATCGTCAGCGCCGGCCGTTCGCCGAATGCCGTCATCAGGATTGATGATCACCCTGGCCGCCCATAAGGACAGATCTCCACGCTCACTCACTCAGGGAAGTCCGTCGCGAGAACACAGACCGCGGCAGCCACCCCTTCGGCTACTGCGCCGACCACCGGGGACCGACGAGAGCCGCTGTACGTGCCCGGGATCGTCACCCCGGTCCAGGTCGGCGGCCATCCGACCGACGTCGGGAGCGGCTCGGGCGCGGTCGAGGGCGGTCCGTCGGGCGATCTCCCGCGCGACTCCCGCGCCGGCCGCCGCTGCTACGTACAGCGACACCACCACCGCGAGATGCCATTCCGCCACGACACCGACGGTGCCGACCACGGCAGCCCAGAATGCGACAGAAGCCGCAAACACCATGAAAAGCACGGCGCCATTCCTAGCGTGCAGACCCCGGTTCGAACTACCTCTATGCGGCGAACGGGACGACTTTCTCGCCGGCGTGATCCACGCGCGTAAGCCTGGAAATGTCACGTGGCCCGCTGACGAGAGCACCGTCAGGGGGTGGACTTGATGTTCCCAACGGTTTCCCGGGCACCCCACCCGGCGCACCCGCTCCCACCACGACGGTCGGGAGTTCCGGCTGGAACAGCCTGCCCGCCGTCCTCGCCGTCCTCGCCGTCCGCGCCGTCCTCGCCGACCGAACCCCACCCCGCCCGGACCCCACCTGCCGAACGACGGGGGCGACCCGACGCACCAGCGGGACATCGCAGCCGAGGACGACGTACCCGTCCGGTCCCCGTGACGCCCCCTGACGCCTGGTGGGCCTGGCTCTCCTTGCACCCGGTGGCGTCGTGACCATCGTGGCGGCCCCGGCGAGCTCGTCGCAGAGCCCTCGATCCACACGGCTCGCGCCGTTCTGACGACCGGCGGCCCCTTCTCCATCGTGCTCGGCCTCCATCGTGCTCGGCCTGCCATCACGCCGACCGCCGTCCGCGACATCGCACGGCACCGTCGAACCCGCCGGGACGGTCGCTGAGCACGGCATCCGCAGCTGCGGTCGCCGGCGTCCGCGCCGGGACCTACGGGGCGTCGATCGAGTGCTGCACGTCGAGCTCGACCCGGGCAGCCGCGAACCGGGTGACGTTGTAGAGCAGCGGCGAGCCCTCGGGAAGGGTGTTGAGCGCCCGCACGACCAGCACCATGGACCCGGCGGGGAGCTCGAGCTCCGCCGCCTCGGCGGCCGTGGCGGCGCGGCCGCTGATCATGGTGGAGTCCCGCAGGTAGTCCTGGATGCCGACGGCGCGCAGTGCTGCCGTCATCGAGCCCTCGGGCCCGTAGTGCTCGACGAGGCCGGGCACGCGTTCCGCGTCCAGCCACGCCGTCCCGCGCGCGATCGGCAGGCCGTCCACGGACCTCACCAGCTCGAGTCGCAGCGCCGGCCGGTCCGCCAGTCGCAGGCGCTCGGCGATGTCGGCGGGCGGTGCGGTCTCGACCGCCGACTCGAGCAGCCGTCCGGAGGCGGCCGCGCCGCGCGGGCCCAGACTGTCCGTGAGGCGGGTGCGCAGGCCGATGCGGTGCACCAGCACGGTGTGCTCGGCCACGAAGGTGCCGCTACCCCGCCGGGCGACGACGAGGTGGTCCGCCGCCAGTGCGGCAACGGCCTGGCGCACCGTGTGGCGGTGCACGTCGAACCGCTGCGCGAGCTCGGTCTCCGACGCCAGCTTCGAGCCGGGCGGCACCGTCCCGCCGACGATCTCGCCGCGGAGCTCGTCCGCGATCATCCGCCACGCCGAGTAGCCGCTGGTCGACCTGCTGCCCGTCGGCCTGCTCCCCGTGCCCATGTGCAGGAACCCTACCGATCCCGGGCCGGCCCTCCCGTTCCCGCAAAGTTCACCCGGTGCTGGCTGTGCCGGTGCAGCGGGCGGGCTACGGTCAAGTTGTCGAGAAAGTTAGACAACTTGAGGAAGGAGGCACCCGATGACGTCGACCACCCCCGGGACCACATCCGTCACTGCACCCGTGACCACACAGACGGCACCGGAGATCGTCGCGCGCCGGGAGTCGATGCGCACGCTCGCCCTCGCCGACGTCGCGGACCTCGCGGCGGCCTGGCAGGCGTGGCGGCCCGCTCCCGTGGTGGACCCCGTCCGCGGCCCTGAGGCCGGGCTGGTGATGGTCCGGGGCCGGACCGACGCCGGCGGCGTGCGGTTCAACCTGGGCGAGGCCACCGTCACCCGGGCCACGGTCCGCCTGCACGGGGCGGGCCTGCAGGACGACGTGCTCGGCCACGCGTACGTGCTCGGCAGCGATCTCGAGCACGCCCGGCTGGCCGCGGCCTTCGACGGTCTGCTGGCCGATCCCGGCCTGCACGACCGGGTGCTCGACGAGGTCATCGCCCCGCTCGCGCGCACGCAGGCGCAGCGGGACCGGCGCCGCCGCGACGCCGCCCGCCGTACCCGGGTGGACTTCTTCACCGTCTCCAGGGAGCACTCGTGAGCACGGCGGCACGCACACCCACGATCCCGGCCCCCGGCTTCGCCGATCCGACCCGAGACGCTCAACGCGCGTTCCGCGCCGTCCTCGACGCGCTCGCACACCCGACGCGCTCCTATCCCCTCGGCGGCCCCGCCCAGCCACCCCCGGCGTTGGGTCGCGGCCTCGGCGCCGTGGCACTGACCCTGCTCGACGAGGGCTGCGCCACGTGGCTCGCCGGCCCCCTCGGCACCGACGCGGAGACCGCCACCTGGCTGGCCTTCCACACCGGGACGCGGCTCGTCACCGACCCGGCCGACGCGCAGTTCGTCGTCGCCGACCCCGCCTCGCTGCCCCCGCTGGCCCGGCTCCGGTGCGGCACCGACGAGGCACCGCATCACTCGGCCACTGTCCTGCTCGACGTCCGCGGCGCCACGGGAACGGCCCGGTTCAGCGCGACGGGTCCCGGGATCGACGGCACGGCCGATCTCACCGCCCCGTGGGCCGACGCCGGGTTCCTCCCGCAGTGGACGGCGAACACTGCGGCCTTCCCCCGCGGCGTCGATCTCCTGCTGGTCGGCGAGGACACCGTCGCCGCGCTCCCCCGCACCACCCGGCTGCACCCCCGTCCCGAAGGAGAGGCCTGACATGTACGTCGCCGTCAAGGGCGGGGAGCGCGCCATCGCGAACGCGCACGCGCTCCTGGCCGAGCAGGGCCGCGGGCACCCGGAGCTGCCCGCGATCGACCCGGCGCAGGTCGAGGGCCAGTTGGGGGTGCTCGTGTCCCGGGTCATGACCGAGGGCTCGCTCTACGACCCGGCGCTCGCGGCCCGCGCGGTGCTGCAGGCGCAGGGGGACGTCCTCGAGGCCGTCACGCTGATGCGCTCCTACCGCACGACCCTGCCGCGCTTCGGTTACACCTGCGCCGTCGACACGGCGGGGCTGGCGCCGCAGCGTCGGATCTCGGCCACCTTCAAGGACCTGCCCGGCGGGCAGCAGCTCGGGGCGACCTTCGACTACACGCACCGGCTGTTCTCCACTCCGAGCTCCGGCGCGGACGTACCCGACCGGCACGACGGGTCCCCCGACGCGGACGACCCGGCCATGCCGCGCGTCGCGGACCTGCTGGGGGTGGGCGCGCTGATCGAGCCGGACGCCCGGCCCGGCCAGGACGCGGCGGAGCCGGGCGACCTGACCCGCGAACCGTCGGTCTTCCCGATGAGCCGGGCCGAGCGGCTCCAGGCGCTGGCCCGCAGCGACGAGGGCTTCCTGCTCGGGCTCGCCTACTCGAGCCAGCGCGGCTTCGGCACCACGCACCCCTTCGCCGGGGAGGTCCGGGTCGGCGAGGTCGAGGTGGAGTTCGACGCGCCCGAGCTGGGCTTCGCCGTCCCCCTGGGGCGCATCGAGGTCACCGAGTGCCAGATGGTCAACCAGTTCACCGGCAGCGCGGAGACGCCCGCGCAGTTCACCCGTGGCTACGGCCTCGCCTTCGGCCGCAGCGAGCGCAAGGCGATGTCGATGTCGATCGTCGACCGGGCGCTGCGCGGTGCGGAGTTCGACGAGCGCGTCGCCTCCCCCGTCCAGGACGAGGAGTTCGTGATCAGCCACGGGGACAACGTGGCCGCCACCGGGTTCGTGGAGCACCTGAAGCTGCCCCACTACGTGGACTTCCAGGCCGAGCTGATGCTCGTCCGGAAGCTCAACGCCGAGTTCGAGGAGGCCCACGCGTGAGCGCCCGACAGGCCGTCTACAACATCGGTTACCTGGACGAGCAGACCAAGCGGATGATCCGCCGGGCCCTGCTCAAGGCCGTCGCGATCCCCGGCTTCCAGGTGCCCTTCGCCAGCCGCGAGGTGCCGATGCCACGCGGGTGGGGCACCGGCGGCGTGCAGGTCACGGCGGCCGTCATCGGCGAGGACGACGTCCTCAAGGTCATCGACCAGGGCGCGGACGACACCACCAACGCCGTCTCGATCCGCAGCTTCTTCGCCTCCGTCGCCCGCGTCGCCACGACGACCCGGACGGACGAGGCGACGATCATCCAGACCCGCCACCGCATCCCCGAGACCCCGTTGTCCGAAGGCCAGGTGCTCGTCTACCAGGTGCCGATACCCGAGCCGCTGCGGTTCCTCGAGCCCCGCGAGACCGAGACCCGCCGCCTGCACGCGCTGGAGGAGTACGGACTGATGTTCGTCAAGCTCTACGAGGACATCGCCCGCTTCGGGCACATCGCGAAGACCTACGACTACCCGGTGCTCGTCGGCGGCCGCTACCTGATGTCGCCGTCGCCGATCCCCAGCTTCGACAACCCCAAGATGCACCGGAACCCGGCGCTGCAGCTGTTCGGCGCGGGCCGGGAGAAGCGCATCTACGCCGTTCCGCCGTTCACGAGCGTGGAGAGCCTCGGCTTCGAGGACTTCCCCTTCGAGCCGCAGCGGTTCGACGAGCCCTGCGCGCTCTGCGGCTCGACCGGCGGCTACCTCGACGAGGTCATCACCGACGACGCGGGGGGCTCGATGTTCGTGTGCTCCGACACCGACCACTGCGAGCGGACCGCCACCCGGTCCGGCACCGAGTCGGCCACCGGGACGGAGGCGATCGCATGACACCCCTGCTGCAGGTCCGGGGCGCCGGGCACCGCTACGGCCTGCGCCACGGATGCCGGGACGTGGACCTCGACCTGTGGCCCGGCGAGGTGCTCGCCGTCGTCGGCGAGTCGGGATCGGGCAAGTCGACCCTGCTCGGCACGCTGTCGCAGCGGCTCGGGCCGTCCGAGGGCAGCATCCGCTACCGGATGGCCGACGGGCGGGTGATCGATCTCGGGGAGGAGTCCGAGGCCGCCGTGCGGCGGCTGTGGCGCAGCGAATGGGGCTTCGTGCACCAGGATCCGGCCGACGGGCTGCGGATGCACGTCAGCGCCGGCGGCAACGTCGGCGAGCCGCTGATGGCCAACGGCTGGCGCCACTACGGGCGCATCCGCGAGGCCGCAGCCGGATGGCTCGAGCGGGTGGAGATCCCCGCCGACCGGATCGACGACCACCCCACCACCTTCTCCGGCGGCATGCGGCAGCGGCTGCAGATCGCCCGCAACCTGGTGGTCTCCCCGCGGCTGGTGTTCATGGACGAGCCCACCAGCGGCCTGGACGTGTCCGTGCAGGCCCGCCTGCTCGACCTGATCCGCGGCCTGGTCTTCGATCTCGGCCTCGCGGTCGTCGTCGTCACCCACGATCTCGCTGTCGCCCGGCTCGTCTCGCACCGCACGCTCGTCATGAAGGACGGACGCGTCGTCGAGTCCGGCCTCACGGACCGGGTCCTCGACGACCCGCACGCCGCGTACACGCAGCTCCTCGTCTCCTCGGTCCTGCAGGGGTGATCCGCACATGAACCGCACACCGATCCTGGCCGTCTCCGGAATCGACAAGACCTTCACCATGCATCTGCAGGGCGGGCAGCGGCTCGCCGTGCTGTCCGATCTCGCGTTCGAGGTGTTCCCCGGCGAGTGCGTGGTCCTCGGCGGGCCGTCGGGCGCCGGCAAGAGCACGATCCTCAAGCTGGTCCACGGCAACTACGCCGCCGACCGAGGGCGGATCCTGCTGGGGAGCGGCGTGGACGTCGCGACCGCCGATCCACGGGCGGTGCTCGCGGCCCGGCGGGACACCATGGGCTACGTCAGCCAGTTCCTGCGCTGCGTGCCTCGGGTGCCCGCGCTGCAGGTCGTCGCCGAGCCGCTGGTCGAGCGCGGTGTCCCGCACGACGAGGCCCGCGAACGCGCGGCGGCCGTGCTCACCCGCCTGTCGATCCCGCAGCGGCTGTGGGCGTTGCCGCCGGCGACGTTCTCGGGCGGCGAGCAGCAGCGGGTCAACATCGCCCGCGGGTTCCTGCCCGATCTCCCGCTGCTGCTCCTCGACGAGCCGACGGCGTCGCTCGACTCCCGCAACCGGGACGCCGTGATCGCGCTGATCCACGAGAAGCGCAGCCGGGGGGTCGGCATGCTCGGGATCTTCCACGACCCGGCGGTCCGGGACGCCGTCGCCGACCGGATCGTGGACGTCGAGGCCTTCGCCCCGCGCGCCGGGGCCGCGGCGTGACGGCCCGGTACGCGATCTACGCCGTACCCGGCACCGGATCGTCCGACGCGGCCGGGATCCGGCTGCGCGAGCGGGCGGAGGCTTGGCTCGGCCGCCGGCTGGACGGCGCCCCGCCGCAACCCGGCAACCCGGCCGGCTGGACCCGCGCGGCCGTCGACGAGATCACCGTCGACGCCCGGCGCTACGGCTTCCACGGCACCCTCAAGGCCCCGTTCCGGCTGGCCGCGAGCCGCACGCTCGCACAGCTGGAGCAGGATCTCGCCCGGTTCGCCGCGACCCGGGACGCCGTCGCGCTGCCGCGGCTCGCCCTGCGCCGCCTGGGCGGCTTTCTCGCCCTCGTGCCGGGGGCCGCCGCCCCGGAGCTGGACGCGCTCGCCGCCGCGCTCGTCACCGGGTTCGACGGCTATCGTGCGCCCGCCACGGCGGCGGAGACCGCCCGCCGCAACCCGGACGCGCTCACCCCGGGCCAGCGCACGATGCTGCGGACCTGGGGATACCCGTACGTCCTCGACGAGTTCCGCCTCCACCTGACCCTCACGGACCGGATCCCACCGAACCGCTACGCCGAGGTCCACGACGTCCTGGCGGCCTGGTTCAGCGGCTGCCTCGGCGAGACCGCCGCCGTCGACGCGCTCGCCCTCTGCACCGAGCCCGCCCCGGGCGAGGAGTTCCGGCTGCACTCGGTGCACCCCCTCCGGCGCCCCGTTGACTCCCCCGCCGACTCCCCCGCCGATTCGGCCGCTGATTCCCCTGCCGACCTGCCCGCCGCGACCGCTCACGAAGGAACCCGATGAGTCGCGAGACCGTCCTGCGCAACGCCCGCATCGTCCTCGACGACGAGATCCTCCAGGGAGCCGTCCGGCTCCGCGACGGCGAGATCGCCGACTTCTCCGCAGGTGGAGAGGTCGGGGAGGATCTCGACGGAGACCTGCTCCTGCCGGGGCTCGTCGAGCTGCACACCGACCACCTCGAGTCGCACGCGCGGCCCCGCCCCGGCACCCGCTGGGACCCGTTGCCCGCCGTCCTCGCCCACGACGTGCAGCTCAGCGGCGCGGGCGTGACGACCGTCTTCGACGCCGTCCGGATCGGCACCCTGGAGGGCCGCGACGACGAGACCGTCTACGCCCGGCCCATGGCCGACGGGATCGAGCAGGCCCGCCTGGCCGGGATCACCCGCGCCGAGCACTTCCTCCACCTGCGCTGCGAGGTCTCCGCGCCCGGCGTCGTGGCCGAGTTCGAGGCCTTCGAGGACGTCCCGTCCCTGCGCCTGGTCTCGCTCATGGACCACACCCCCGGGCAGCGCCAGTACGCCGACGTCAGCGCCTACCGCCGGTACATGCTCGGGAAGGGCCGGCTGCCCGCGGACCGGATCGAGCCCTTCATCGAGCAGCTCAAGGAGATCGCGCTGGTGCACTCGGTGCCGAACCGCAAGGCCGTCGCCGGGCTCGCCGCCGCCCGCGGGATCGCGCTCGCCGCCCACGACGACGCCACGGTGGAACACGTCGAGGAGTCCGCGTCGTTCGGCGTGGGGATCTCCGAGTTCCCCACCACCGAGGTCGCGGCGCGCGCCGCCCGCGAGCACGGCCAGCTCACCGTCATGGGTGCGCCCAACATCGTGCGGGGCGGCAGCCAGTCGGGCAACATCGCCGCGACGGCCCTGCTCGACCGCGGCCTGCTCGACATCCTCTCGTCGGACTACGTGCCGGCCAGCCCGCTGCAGGCGATCGTGCAACTGGCTGCGGACGACCGATACCCGCTGGTCGACGGGGTGCGGTTGGTCAGCGGCAACCCGGCCCGCGCCGTGGGCCTCGACGACCGCGGCGTGATCGCCGCCGGCCGCCGCGCCGACCTGGTGCGGCTGCACACCCACATGCTCCCGGCGACGCCGGAGCACCCGCGCGGGCACGTGGTGCCGGTGGTGCGCGCGGTCTACCGGCAGGGGGTGCGGGTCTCGTGACCGGGCCGATGGAGCTGACGGGGCCGATGGAGCTGACGGGGCCGCTCGGACCCGGCGTCTTCGTGGCGGTCGTCGGCGCGAGCGGCGTCGGTAAGGACGCGCTGATCGGCGAGGCCCGCGCCCGCTGCGGGCGCGGCGGGCACTTCCCGCGGCGGGTGATCACCCGGCCACCCGGGCCCGATGAGGACTTCGAGCCCGTGAGCGAGGCCGCGTTCGCCGAGACCGAGCAGGGCGGCGGGTTCGCGGTGTCCTGGCGGGCGCACGGCCTCGCCTACGGCCTCCGCACCTCGGTGGACGAGCCGGTCCGCGCGGGCGAGGTCGTCGTCGCGAACGTGTCCCGGGGGGTGATCAGCGCGCTGCAGGAGCGGTACGCGCGCGTCGTCGTCGTCCGGATCACGGTGTCCGAGGCCGTCCGCGCCGCGCGGCTGCGCGCTCGCGGCCGGGAGTCCGCTGTCGCCGTCTACCGGCGGCTGGCCCGGGCCGATCCCGCACCGGAGCGCGTCGCCGACCACGAGATCCGCAACGACGCCACGGTGGCCGAGGGTGGCGCCCGGCTGCTCGCCGTGGTCACGGGGCTGGCCACCCCGGCCCGGACGGAGCAGGTGTGAGCGCGCACCGCCTCACCGAGCAGCCCGCGACCGGACCGGACGTCACGGTGACCGACAGCGTCCTCGGCCGGTACACCGAGATCGGCGCGCAGACCCGGCTCCTGAACGTCACCGTCGGCGACTACAGCTACTGCGACCGGCTGTGCGACATCGCCAACACCGAGATCGGGAGGTTCTCCAACATCGCGAGCCTCGTCCGGATCGGTGCGACCGACCATCCGCTGGACCGCGCGAGCCTGCACCACTTCCTGTACCGCAGCACCAGGTACTGGGACGACGCCGACGACGACGCCGAGTTCTTCGAGCGGCGGCGGGCGCGCCGGACCGTGATCGGTCACGACACCTGGATCGGCCACGGGGCGCAGATCAAGCCGGACGTCACGATCGGCGACGGCGCGGTCGTCGCGTCGGGGGCGGTCGTGACCTCGGACGTGCCCGCGTACGCCATCGTGGCGGGGGTGCCGGCGCGGGTGATCCGGTTCCGCCAGCCACCGGAGATCGCCGAGCGTCTGCAGGCCCTCGCGTGGTGGGACTGGGACCACCAGACCCTGCGCGCCCGGCTCGCGGACTTCCGCAGCCTCACGGCCGAGGAGTTCCTCGAGCGCCACGGCGCCTGAACGGGCCGGCGGCGCTCGTGCGCCGCCGGCCCTGTACCACCGGCCCTGTACCACCGGCCCTGTACCGCCGGCCCTGTACCGCCCTCGTGCGGAGCAGGGTCATCTGCAGGCGGTCAGCGGAAGACCCTCCGCAGCCAGGCCGCGATGCCCTCCACGGCGAGGACGGTCAGGACCACCATGATCACCAGCGTGGTCACCTGGCCGTGCAGCGTCAGCACCGTCGAGGCGTTGGTGAGGTAGAAGCCGATGCCGCTGCCGCCGACGATGCCCAACACCGTCGCCGCCCGGATGTTCGTGTCCACGAGGTAGAGCGAGTTCCCGATCAGCGACGGCACTCCCCGCGGCCAGGTCGCGGCGAGGAAGCGCTGGCCGCGCGTGGCGCCGGCGGCGGTCAGCGCCCGCTCCGGGCCCGGGGGGAGCTCCTCGAACGAGTCCGCCACCAGCTTGCCGAGCAGGCCGACGCCACCGAAGGCGAGCGCGACCACCCCGGCCTGGTCGCCGAGGCCGGTGATCATGATCAGGAAGATCGCCAGCACGAGCTCCGGCACCCCCCGGAAGATCACCAGGATCGTGCGGAACACGCCGCGGACGGCACCGTTCGGCGCGACGTTGCGTGCGGCGAGCGAGCCCACGACGACTGACAGGACCAGCGACAGCACGGCGGCGCCGAACGCGACCTCGACGGTCACGAGCAGGGCCTGGAGGAAGTCGCCGAGGGTGTGGCTGCCGAGGTTCGGCGGCCAGAAGCTCTGCACCGTCGGCAGCACGTACTGCCAGGTGACCTGGGAGAAGTCGACGTCGGCCAGCCAGTACGAGGCGACGACGACCACCACGGCGGCCCCGGTCCAGCTCAGGTCGCGGACGCGGGACCGGGTCCACGGGCGGCGCAGCGCGGCCTCCACACCTCCGGCGGGGGCGCCGCCGGACGGCCGACGGCGGGCGGGGCGGTTCCCCGTGGCCGTCCGTACGATCCGGCGGCCGAGGCTGTTGCCGACGGCGTCGATCCCGAGCAGGTTGCGGCGGATCGTCGACGACACGATCTCGAGCACCACACACAGCACGAAGATCACCGCGGCGATGCCGAGCCCACGCCCGTAGCCCTGCGGGAAATCCGCGAAGGCCACCTTCATCGCGTAGCCGAGGCCGCCGACCCCGGCGTAGCCGAGGATGGCCGAGCCGCGCAGGTTGATGTCGAAGCGGTGCAGCACCGTGGCGATCCACGACGGCAGCACCTGTGGGAACACCGCGGACCAGAACTCCTGGGCTCGCGATCCGCCCGCGGCCCGCAGCGCGAGCTGCGGACCGCGGTCGATCTGCTCCACGGCGTCGGCGAAGAGCTTCGAGATCATGCCGATGGAGTGGATCCCGATGGCGAGGATCCCGGGCAGCGAGCTGCCGAGCGCGAAGGTCAGCGAGAACGCCAGGGCCAGCACCACGTCGGGCACGGCACGGGTGACGACCCCGATCGCCCGGCCGACGACCCGCAGCCAGCCTGCCGGCGTGGTGTTCTCCGCGGAGACGTAGGCGACCGGGATCGAGATCAGCGCTGCCACCAGCGTGCCGAGCACGACGATGCCGAGCGTCAGTCCGATCAGGTACGCCAGGTCGCCCGGAGGCGGGAGGCTGACCGGGTCCATCAGCGTGAACACCTTGGCGGCCTGCCGGACGCTCGTGGCCACGTCGGACCAGGAGAAGTCCAGCGTCGTCAGCGAGTAGACGCCGAAGGCGAGCATGACCAGGACGGCGCCGTGTCCGGCGAGCCGGCCCATCGGGATCCGCCGTCGCGGCGGAGCCGCCGCAACGGGTGCCGGATCCGGCGCCGTCCTGACCGCCGTCACGTCTGCCCGTCCCGGACCGTCGTCCCGGCGACCACGTCCCCCAGCTCGGTCTCGATCGCCATGAGCTCGGCGGTCGATGCGGCCACGCGGCCGTAGATCTCCATCACCTGGGCCCTGTTCAGGCCGTCGGTGGTCGTGTCGAGCACGACCGCGCCGCGGCGCAGGCCGACGATCCGGTCGCCCCAGTCCAGGGCGAGGTCCACCTGGTGGAGGCTGCACACGACCGTCAGGCCGTCGTCGGCGGCGATCTCCCTGATGAGTCGCATGACCTGGTCGCTCGACTCGGGGTCGAGGCTCGCGACCGGCTCGTCCGCCAGCAGGATGCGCGGGTCCTGCATCAGCGCCCGCGCGATCGCGACCCGTTGCTGCTCGCCACCCGAGAGCTGGTCGGCGCGCTGGTAGGTCTTGTCCAGCAGGCCGACCCGCTCGAGGTGGGTGAGCGCGGCGAGCTTGAGGGAGCGGGGATAGCTCCACAGCCCCAGGCGCGGCCCCCGCAGCCGGGCGAGGGCGCCGGTCAGGACGTTCTCCACGACGGTCAGCGAGCCGACCAGCTCGAACCGCTGGAAGATCATGCCGACCCGGCCGCGCAGGGCCCGCAGCGCTGCGGGCCGCAACGCGGCGAGGTCCTCACCGAGGACCTCGACCGCGCCCGCGCTCGGGCGCTCCAGGCCGTCGAGATGGCGGAGCAGCGTCGACTTGCCCGACCCGGACCGGCCGAGCAGCACGACGACCTCTCCTTGCTCCACCCGGAGGTCGACCTCGTGCAGCGCGCGCGTGGTGCCGAACTCCTTCGTGACCCCGGACACCGAGACGACGGGCGCGGTCATCGTGCTGCTCCCGGTCACTTGGCGCACTTGGCCGCGGGGATGGACCCGCAGAGATCGGTGATGCTCGTGTAGTAGGCGACGTCCTCCTTCTGCGCCCCGAAATATCCCTTCGTGAAGCCGTCCGTGAGCGGGACGCCGGAAGCCTTGATCGCGTCGAGCGAGGCACCCTGCAGCGCGCCGGTGAGCTTGGCCTTGGCGTCGGCCGGCAGCGTCGACGAGATCGCGAGCGGTCCGCCCGGCACGTACTCCTTGCCGATGACCTTCACCTCGCCCTTCGCGGCCCCCGCCTCGGCGACCGAGTCCTCGGCGAAGCCCACGTCGCACTGCTTCGAGGCGACGGTCTGCTCGGACTTGTCATGGGCGCCCGCGAAGAAGGGCGTGAAGTCGGCGAAGGTCGGGTTGCCGCTCGCGTCGGCACCCGTGCTGGTCACGTCGAGACCGGCCTTGTTCAGCTGGTACAGGCCGAAGAGGAAGCCGGAGGTCGAGTTCGGGTCGACGAAGCAGACCTTCTTGCCCTTGGCGTCGGCGAGCGAGGTGATCGGCGACCCCGCGGGCACGATGGCCTCGGAGTAGTAGCCGGGGTCCTTGACGGACGCTGAGGTCAGCGTCGCCGCGACCGGCTCGAGCTTCGCGCCCTTGTTGACCGCCATGACGTACTGCAGGGCTCCGGAGCTGGTCAGGTCGACCTTGCCTGCGACCGCCGCGGCGATCAGCGCCGTGTAGTCGGAGGTCGGGTAGTACTCGACCTTGTAGCCGGTCGTCTTGGCGATGTAGTCCTCCAGCGGCTTGTTGTTCGAGTCCGAGCCGGCCTGGTCAGGCACGGCGCCGAACACGATCGTGCCCGGGGCCTTCGCCCAGGAGCCGGACTCGGAACCGGACGAGGCAGCGGACGCGTTCTGCGCATCGGCGGGGGCGCCGCACGCGGTGAGCGCGACGGCGGTGATCAGCGCGGCGGCGGTGAGCGTTCCGATGCGCGTGGTTCGGGACGAGAGCACGGTGGAGACCTTTCGTACGAGCGGAGCAGGGCGAGAGGAGCCCTGCCGCTCGGCAACGTAGGTCTCCGAGATGGAGCACCGGCCGTTCCGCGGTAGCGATCGGGTGACATTGTCTGAACATCTAGACAACTCGCCGCCGGAACTACCGAGAGCGAGCCCTCGACAGCCGAACTCGCTCGGCCGGGTCTGCCGGATGATGATCACTGTCACGGACGGTCACGCGCGCTTCCGCAACGTTCGACCATCCGTTACGCGTGGTCAACCAGGAGCAGGACCATGCCGACCACGGCCATCGACCAGCTCATCGAGGACGGAATCGAGTCGGCGACCCCGGACCACATGACCGCCGTCCTCCGCGGCGAGCGTGACGCGACGCGGGCCGTTCCCAGGAGAGCGCACTCGGGGTGTCGAGGAGCGGGTGATCCGCACGCACTACGGTCGTCCTCTGTGGCCGATCTTCTCCTCGTGACCTGCGTGAAGGCCAAACGTTCCGCTCCGGCCGCCGCCAAGGACCTCTACACGTCGCCGTTGTTCACCAAGCAGCGGGCCTACGCCGAACGGCAGCCGGCGCCGTGGTTCATCCTGTCCGCCGAGCACGGCCTGATCGCGCCGGATGAGTGGCTGGCACCGTACGAGCGGTACCTCCCGGACACGCCCCGCAGCTACCGGGCTGCGTGGGGCTCCTGGGTCGTCGAACGACTGGCCCTCCTCGCGGGCCCGCTGGCCGGGAAGACGATCGAGGTCCACGCCGGATCGACGTACGTCGACGCCATTCACGATCTGCTGCAGGCGAAGGGAGCCACTGTCGTCCTCCCGCTCGCGGGCCTCGGTGTCGGTCAACGGCTCAGCTGGTACGGCGTGTCCTCACCCCCAGCTCCGATCGCTCCGGAGGCCGAGTTCGTCCAGCGACTCACCGACCCCACCGGCGCCGTCTCTCCCGCCGCCTTCCTCGCCCAGGGCAGCGAGGGGCTCAAGGTGCCCGGTCTCTACAGCTGGTGGGTCGACGACGACGGGGCCGCCGAACTCAGCGCCGGGCTCGGCCTCCCGGTGGCCGCGGGCCTGATCTACGCAGGACTCGCCGGAGCAACCCGCTGGCCCAGCGGCCGCCGCTCGACCAACACCCTCTGGTCCCGCATCGCGGGGATGCACCTCGGCAATCGGCACGAGTTCTCGACCTTCCGCCGGACGCTCGGCGCGATCCTGGCTCACGCGGCAGACTCGTCCGAGATCGACGAAGCAGCGCTGACCGACTGGATGTCGAAGCATCTCGTCGTCGTCACCGCGCCCTACCCGGACCCCGATGATCTCGGCCGCCTCGAGGCTCAGGTCCTGGACACGCTCGATCCCCCGCTGAACCTCCGCGGCAGACCGACGTCGCCAGTCCGGACGCGGCTCACCGAGCTTCGCCGCCCCCACCGTTAGACGGACCCGGGACTCCACTGCGCCGCTCGGCCCGCTCCGGCCCGACGCCGTCCCACGAGAAGGGCGACTCGGTGACAGGCGAGCTGAACACCATCGCCACCCCCGTCAAGGACTGTCTCGACCAGCAGACGACCCCTGAGACGACCGCCGTCCTGGTCCAGGACCGTGTCCAGAGGGAGCGGGTGTTGCGGGCCTCGGTGAGCGTGGGTCGGCGGTGCCCGGCGGTCGACCGGGAGCAGCCGAGCCCGGGCAAACCGCTGGTCATGACCATGCACCAGGCGACGGGCATGGATACGTGGCCGCCACTCGGGCCCGAGACGAGCTCTCCGTGACCCAGCGCGGCGCGACCGGCCAGGACGGGACGGCAACCGGTCGGTGACCCACCGACGCTGCCGCCGCGAGCTGATCTGAAGGGCGAACGGTCGATTCTGCGCGGACGAGCTGCACCGGCCACAGACTGCGCAGCGGAGTGGCGCACTGTCCGTCACCACCAGTCGCCGACAGCCGACCACTGGCCTCCTCGCTGCGGCCTCCTCAGCCATTCGACCATCTGTTCGATCAGAATAGGAGGCATGGCCCTCGCCCTCGCATCGTCGACCGAGACCGCCGTCTCGGCCGCCGCTGATGCGCTGGCGCGGATCGACGAACTCGTCGCGCTGCGCAACAGCGTCGACGCCGAGATCGCCGAGTCCGTCCGGGCGTTCGCCCGTCACGAGGTGGAGCGGCGGCTGGAACAGATCGCCGCCGAGCACGTGACGGTGGAGCAGGTCGAGGCGTCCATCGTCGACAGGCTGGGTCGCGCTTTGCGGATCTCACCGACCCGGGCTCGCGCTCAGCTGCGGATCGGCCGCGACCTGCACGCCGGACTCGACCGGGTCCGTGAGCAGTTCGGTGCCGGCCGGCTGGACCAGCCGAAGGTCGCAGCGGTCGTCGCGGCGGCTGCAGACCTCGACGCCGCCGAGCGCACCGAGGTGGACCGGCGACTGTCCACCTACGACCTTCCTTCGCTCGGTCTACGCCGGGTCACCGACCTCGCTCGCACCATCGTCGCCGAGGTCTCACCGGACAAGTTCGCCGAGCGGGCCCGCGTGGCCCGGCGCGACCGCCATGTCACCATCGGCCCCGCCGGGGACGGCATGGCGCTGCTGCGGGCCCATCTACCCGCTGAGCAGGGCATCGCTTGCTATGCCGCGCTGCGCAGGGCCGTGAACGAGCACTGGGTTTCACCTGGTCCGGTGACCCGGTCCCGTGGCCAGGTCATGGCGGACACTCTGGTCGAGCGGCTGACCGGCATCGCCCCGACCGAGCCGGTCGTCGGGGTGGAGGTGCAGGTACTGGTCCCGCTCGACACCCTCATCGAGGCGGGTGGCCCGCTGCCGGTCGAGTTGCCCGGTTTCGGACCGGTGCCCGCCGAGTTCCTGGTCGAGCCGGACCGGGCGAGCTGGCGGCGGCTGGTCACCGAGGACGGCATCGTGATCGGCGCCGACTCCCGACGACGCGCCTTCACCGGGGTGCTCGCCGAGGTGATCCGTTCCCGAGACCGCGGCCGTTGCACAGAGCGACAGTGCGACGCCCCGATCGAACACCTCGATCACCTCCGGCGCTGGTCAGAAGGCGGGCGCACCACCCTGCACAACGGGGCCGGGAAATGCGCCTTCCACAACCTGGTGCGGGAGATACCGCCGTGAGCGAGCACCGGTGGCTCCGGGCGAGCAGGCGGACGTACCGCCTCCGCGTCGCCGGCCCTTGTTGCTCACCGGGTTCGTGGCCGGTGCGGCAGCCGCAACCGCTGTGGCCGTGATCATCAACCTGACCGTCATTCCCGCGTGATCGTCATGAGCCGTCGCTCGTTCGCGCTTCCGTTCGAGCCGCTCGTCGACTGTGCCGACGCCGAACCCGAGGAGGGCGCCGACCACCACGCTGACCACCACGCTGACCAAGTTGAGCCAATTCCAGAAGCGGCACTGCGCAGTGAGTCCATCTGGCCGACAACCACCGCGGCGCGCACACCGTCCTTCTGACGTGGACCTCGTTCACCGGGAACGGGTCGAGGCGTTGACCGCCAAGGTCCGGCTCCTCCCCGGATTCCCGACCTTCCCAGGCGTCGAGGCCGGCAGCGCACGCTACGACCACTTGGGGGCGCAACTCGCCGACGCCGCGTTGCAGGCCGCGATCGACTTCGCCTCGGTCGTGAAGCCTCGGGTCGCTCGTCTCCTGTCGGCCTGGCCGGAGGCTGTCACGGTCGACCTCTTCCGGGCCCGCGTCGCAGCCGAGGGACTCGGCGCGGCCTCGACTGGAAGCACCCGGAGAAGCTCGCCCGCGCGCTCCGGCTCGCCGATCTCCTCGCGGCCGAGAGCGTCCAGACCGTCGGCGAGCTCGGCACCTGGTGCCTGCTCCCTGACAGTCGTTCGACGCTGCTGGAGCTGAAAGGCGTCGGCGAGAAGACCGCTCACTACGTCGCCGTGCTCGCGGGAGGGCAAGCCATCGCCGTCGATCGGCGGATACGCACCTTCGTAGGCAGCGGGACCGACCAGGAGATCCGTGCGCTTCTCACTGCGGTCGCCTCCGAGCTGGCTCTCGACCTCGGCGTCCTCGACCGGGTCGCGTGGGCGGCAGGCAAGGCGACGCTCCCGCCCGACGATCGCCCTGACACCGTCGATGTCACCATCACTGTTCCGGCCGAGAAGGCCGCGCGCCTGCGTGAGCTCACCAAGCTGTGGCTCGAGGGCCGGCCGAACGCCGAGTGGCGGGGGACTGACCACGAGCTTGCGGTCGCCCTCTGGCAACAGCTCGACGACCGCCGCCGACAGCTCTTCGGGGTCCTGATCGCGCACCCCGGCCGACGGTTCCGCGCCGACGAGCTCGTCGAGCACTCCAGCGCCGCGGTCTCACCGAGGAGCCTGACAAGCCTTCTCGGTCAGCCCGGCGTCCTGAGCGAGCAGTTGGGCAGGGCGTGGCCGTGGCAGTACGACTACCCGCAGGGAAAGCAGAAGCTCGCCGTCTACTGGTTCGAACCCGACATCGCCGAGATGTTCGACAAGGCACGCGGACTGGTGACAACCCCGAGGAGTCCGCGCCATGCATCACCACGCTCGAGCGCATCATCGGCGCCCGGACCGGGCTCCGGTCTCTGACCGAGACCGCCACCATCGGTGGGAAAACACCCTCGAACGCCTTACGATCCTGGCTCGTCCACGCGACCAGGAGATGAATCATGGGTCCGCACTCCGTTCGCACCGAGACCGGCGGCCCAGGGCTCCCCGCGAGCCTGGTGGAGCGTGCGGAGCAGGCCGTACAGCTCCTGCGCGACCTCGTCCGGTGCGACGCGATCGCCCTGACCGCATCGAACCCGTTCGCCCTCTCGCCGCAGCACCAGGTGCTGACCGCCGCCGGCTACTCCGACCGGACGCTGAAGGACGTACTGGACGACTTCGTCCCGCATACGGACAACCCCGGGTTCCGGTTGCTGAGGACCCAGGTGCGCAGCGCTCTGCGCTGGTCGGACCTGGCCCGTGAATGGAACGTCCAGTTCGCCGCGACCGCCCTCGCCGAGACCCACCTGCTCCCCGCGGGTTACCGCGAAGGCCTCACCGCATGTCTCTGGCTGCCGGACGGCTCGCACGCGGGCGCCATCCACATGAGCTGGGAGGCGCCGCAGGCCGCCACCGACGAGAGGCGCGAGATCGTCGAGCGGTTCCGGCCGATCCTCGCCGGGTCGAGCAACCTCCTGGCGCCGCACCAGGTCCTGGCGGACGAGGCCTATCCCGACGCGCACGTCGCGGTGATCGGCGCCGACGTGCAACAACCTGTACCCGGACGAGACGTCGGTCCGATCCTCCGGGCCGACGGGCAGTTGTGGCCGTTGCTCCTGGCATCGCTGCCGCGCCGGGACAGCAGCCTGCTCTGGCTCGACGAGTTCGGGGGCGCCCATCGGCTCGACCTCACGCACTGCGCGGGGGCGACCGTCCTCGTGGCGGAGCGTGCGACGCCCGCGCCGTACGGACTGACCGCTCGCGAGCTCCAGGTGCTGACGCTGCTCGCCGCCGGCGCCAGCAACCCGGAGATCGCCGCCTCCCTGGTCGTGAGCCGGCGAACGGTGTCCACGCACGTCGAGCACATCTTGGCCAAGCTGGAGGTGTCGTCCCGCGCGGAAGCGGCGGCGCTGGCCACCCGTGAAGGTCTGCTG
The DNA here is from genome assembly GCA_025869365.1 of Pseudonocardia sp. Taxonomy (GTDB): domain Bacteria; phylum Actinomycetota; class Actinomycetes; order Mycobacteriales; family Pseudonocardiaceae; genus Pseudonocardia. The sequence continues at coordinate 27,757 of JAOZVV010000180.1, read as the reverse complement.
CTCCTCTCCGCCCAGCTGAGGGGACACGACGCCGGCCGTCGGTGACCGACCGCCTCGCAGCCTCGGGTAGCCCCGTGACCAGGGCAGATACGTCAGCTGACCGATGCGGCCCGGCCGATCTCCTCCCTACACTCGCCGATCACACCCCCTGACACCACCCCGGATCGGCGAGGTGAAGGTGCACTGCATCCCCGAGAACATCACCGACGGTCGTCCGGAAATCGACCACTCGGTCTCGTGTTCGGCGTGATCTCTCCATCGCCACGGGCGCGACGGCCGTCGCGCGATCGTCGAGGCGGCGGTGGCGTACCGGATCTACGACTCGCCGAACCTCACCGGAGTGGCACGGCTGTCCTACCGCTCGCCGGGCCCGTGGCCGATCCGATCTGACCTCACCCCCGTCCCGTCCCACGAACGACCAGACGAAAGGAGCCGGGCACACATGACCGCGTCGCCCACCACCGTCTCCGCCGAGCAGACCGCCCACCCGTTGGATCCGTTGTCCCCCGAGGAGATCGCTCGTGCCGTCGCCGTGCTGCGCGCAGGTCCGGCAGGGGCGGAGTCCTTCCGCTTCGTGTCGGTCACCCTGGTCGAGCCGTCGAAGGAGGCGCTTCGCGGCGACCACTCCGAGGTCGCGCGCACGGCGGTCGCAGTCCTGATCGACCGGGCCGCCAACGCGTCGTACGAGGCCGACGTCGACCTCCGGACGGGGACCGTCGACCGGTGGACGACCCTTCCGCACGGGACCCAGCCGCCCATCATGCTCGACGAGTTCGACGAGGTCGAACGCACCTGCAAGGCCGATCCACGGGTGGTCGAGACGCTCGCCCGCCGGGGTCTCACCGACCTCGACCTCGTGTGCGTCGAACCCTGGTCCGCCGGCTACTACGGGGTGGACGACCAGGGACGCAGGCTGATGCGCGCCCTCGTCTACACCCGGCTGACCGCCGACGACAATCCCTACGCCCACCCCGCCGAGAACCTGGTCATCGTCTACGACCTCAACGCGGGCGAGGTCGTCGAGATCGAGGACCACGGCGTCGTCGAGGTCCCGCGGGCCACCGGCAACTACCTGCCCCAGGACGTCGGCCCGGCGCGGACGGACCTGAAGCCCCTCGAGATCGTCCAGCCCGAAGGGCCCTCCTTCACGGTCGACGGCCACCACGTCCGCTGGGCCAACTGGTCGTTCCGGATCGGTTTCACCGCCCGCGAAGGCCTCGTCCTGCACCAGGTGCACTACCGCGACGGAGACGAGGACCGGTCGGTGCTGCACCGGGCCTCACTCACCGAGATGGTCGTGCCCTACGGCGATCCGTCCCCGGTGCAGTCCCGCAAGAACGCCTTCGACGCCGGCGAGTACAACATCGGTGCCCTCGCCAACTCGCTGGTGCTCGGATGCGACTGCCTCGGCGAGATCCGCTACTTCGACGGCGTCGCCAACGACAGCCACGGCAATCCCGTGGTCATCCGCAACGCCGTCTGCATGCACGAGGAGGACGACTCGATCGCCTGGAAGCACTACGACTTCCGCAAGGACTCCGCGGAGGTCCGACGCTCCCGGCGGCTATTGATCTCCTTCATCGCCACGGTCGCCAACTACGAGTACGGCTTCTACTGGCACCTCTACCTCGACGGCACGATCGAGTTCCTGGTCAAGGCGACGGGCATCCTGTCCACCGCCGGCCAGCCCGCCGGGGAGCGGTCGAGATACGGGCAGACCCTGAACGGCGACGGGCTCTTCGCCCCGATCCACCAGCACATCTTCAACATGCGGCTGGACTTCGACCTCGACGGCGCCGAGAACGCGGTCTACGAGGTGGACACCATCGTCCCCGAGGAGAACCCGACCGGCAGTTGCTTCTACACCGTCGACCGGCTCCTCGAACGTGAGCAGGACGCCATCCGCCGCGCGGACGCCGCGAAACACCGCTTCTGGAAGGTCGTGAACCACCGGCGGCGCAACGCCGTCGGCGAGCCCGTCGCCTACCGGATCGTCCCCACCGACGCGATCACGCTCGCCGCCGCTCCCGACGCGCACGTGTCCCGGCGTGCCGCGTTCGCCACGAACACCCTGTGGGTGACCGCCTTCGACCCACGCGAGCGGTTCCCCGCGGGCGAGTACCCCAACCAGTCCCGGGGAGGCGACGGCCTTCCGGCATGGACCGCCGCCAACCGCGAGATCACCGACCGGGACCTGGTCGTCTGGTACACGTTCGGCATGCACCACGTGGTGCGACTGGAGGACTGGCCGGTCATGCCGCGCCAGCACGTCGGCTTCACGCTGCAGCCGTTCGGCTTCTTCGACCGCAACCCGATCCTGGACCTTCCCCGGACGGTTCCGCGGGGCCGTTCCGACACCTCCGGCGACGGCTGCTGTCACGGCCCGGAGTGACGGTCACCCCATCCCCACTGCCCACAGAGCACGGTTCACCAGTCAAGGAGTGATCATGACCAACACCGACGAACGCCGCGCGACGACCGCCTCCGACGCGGTCGTCTACACGACGGCCACCGACGCGATCGAGCTCTTCCGCCGGCGCGAGCTCTCCCCCGTCGAACTGCTGCAGGCGCAGATCGACCGCTACGAGGCCGTCAACTCGAAGGTCAACGCCGTGACCGCCACGCACTTCGAGCGGGCCCTGCAGCAGGCCCGAGCCGCCGAGCAGCGCTACTTCACGGGGGAGGCGACCCGTCCCCTCGAAGGCATCCCGGTGGCGATCAAGGACCTGCACCCGATCGAGGGCGAGGTCGTGACGTGGGGTTCCCGGGTCTACGAGGGCGTCCGGGCCGAGGTGACGATGCCGACCGTCCAGCGCCTCTTCGACGCCGGCGCGATCATGCACCTGCAGACCACCACGCCGGAGTTCGGCCACGCCGGGCACACCCACACGCCGCTGTGGGGCGTCACCCGCAACCCCTGGAACCTCGAGTGCAGCTCGGGCGGCTCGTCCGGAGGATCGGCCGTCGCGGTGGCGGCGGGCATGTCCACGATCGCCGACGGCACCGACGGTGGTGGTTCGATCCGCATCCCCGCGTCGTTCAACGGGATCTTCGGGTTGAAGCCGTCGTTCGGTCGCAACCCGTCCGGCCTCCTGCCGTCGACCTCGGAGGAGTTCCTGCACTTCGGCCCGCTCACCCGCAGCGTGGCCGATGCGGCGCTGATGCAGAACGTCATGTCCGGACCGCATCCCCGCGACCTCTCGACCGTGCGCCCCAAGGAACTGCTGCCCACGGCCTACGACGTCGAGGCCGTTCGGGGTTGGAAGATCGCCTACTCCCCCGATCTCGGCTACTACGAGGTCGACCACGAGGTCGCCGCGAACACCCGGGCGGCCGTGGAGGTCTTCCGCAGCCTCGGGGCCACGGTCGAGGAGGTCGATCTCCCCTGGAACATGTCCGCACACGACGCCTGGATGACCCACTGGGAGGCGATGTTCGCCGCCGCGTGCGGCGACCTCCTCCCCCGTTGGGGCTATGAGATGGATCCCTTCACGCGGGGGGTGCTCGAGCGCGGGCTGAACCACTCGGCGGTGCGTGACATCCGCACGCAGTACGTGCGGACCGAGATGTACAACCACCTCGGCCCGCTGCTCGAGGAGTACGACGTGCTGATCTGCCCGACGATCGCGGCCCCGGCCCTCAAGGCCGACCACGCCAACGACGACCCGGACTTCCGGATCAACGGCAAGCCCGTCCACCCCTACGTGCAGTGGGCGATGACCTACCCGTTCAACCTGCTCGGCCAGTGCCCGGTCGCGTCGGTCCCGTCGGGCTTCAGCTCCGCGGGTGTGCCGACCGGGCTGCAGATCGTCGGCAGGACCTACGACGAGCTCAGCGTCATGACCGCCGCCGCCGCCTTCGAGGCGGCCGAGCCGTGGGGCGCGCTGGTCCCGACGCTCTGACGATCGGCGCCGCGACGCCCGCCCTCACCGGCACCGCCCGGTCGGAGGGCGGGCGTCGCGCGTCGACGCCCGCTGCGTGGCGCTACCACCCGTCGCGGAATCAGTCGGTCCGCGTGATCTGCACGCCCTTCCAGCTCTGGTAGCCGTCGATCGCGGGCGGGTCCGAGATCGACCTGTCCTTCGCCACCACGCTCGGGTAGGCATAGAGCGAGACCGTCGAACCGTTCTCGTAGCCCGCCTGTGCCGCCGCCTGCAGCTTCGCCTCGTAGTCCGGCGAGTCGATCGGAGTGGCCCGCACCGCTTCGAGCGCCTCCTGGAACTGCGGCGAGGTGGTCGGCGAGCTCAGGTTCAAGACCCCGCCCGCGTCGAAGTGCTCCGTCAACGCCTGCACGTGCGAGTCCCGCCCCACGTAGCCGTAGACCGAGGCCGCCTGCTGCTTGCCGAAGTAGCCCTTGCCCCAGTTCGCCTGGTCCTGCAGCCGGATGTTCGCGATGATCCCGACGGCCTTGAGCTGGCCCTGCAGCACCTCGGCCGCCTGCTCGAAGTTCCCTGCGATGCCGTTCAGGTCGAACGTGATCGCGCCGTCCGCGTACCCGGCCTTCGCCAGGATGTCCCGCGCCCTCGCCGGGTCGTAGGGATGCTCGGCGTCGAGCGCGGGGACGTACGCCGGGTGCCCCTCGGGGAACGGCTGGTGCGCGGGTTGCCCCAGGCCGAAGCCGAGCTTCGTGGCGAACTCGTCCGGGTCGACCGCGTAGCGAACGGCCTCACGCACCGCCGGATCCGTGAACGGCGCCTTGTTCACGTTGAGGCTCAGGAAGATCGAGGTCCAGTGCCGGTCGGTGCTCGCCAGGATGTCGAACCCGGCCTTCTTCGCCTCCCCGGCCTGCTGCGGGTCGATCTGGGCCCAGTTGTAGACCCCCGACTGCAGGCCCGCCACGAGCGTGGACGAGTCGATCCCGAAGTTGATCTCGATGCGGTTCACCTTGATCGACGCCGCGTCCCAGTACCCGTCCCACTTCTCCAGGACGATCTTCGACTCCGGGTCGTAGGACACCACCTTGAACGGGCCCGCGCCCACCGGGGCCGCCGAGTTCAGCTTGGCGGGGTCCGCCTGGGCCGCGGCCTTGCTCGGCAGCATCCCGCCCCGCACCGCCAGCAGGTACGGGATCTGGTAGTCCTGCTGCCCCAGGTCCAACCGCACCGTGAGCGGATCGACCACGGTCGCGGACCTGACGTTGCTGTACGACCCCTTCAGCGCCGAGTTCTCCTGGGTCTTGATCCGCTCGATGGTGAACTTCACCGCCTCCGCATCCACCGGGGACCCGTCCTGGAACGTCAACCCCGGCTTCAGCCTGATCGTGATCTGGTCACCGGCGGCGTTGTACTCATAACCCGACGCCAACGCCGGCACCACCTTGCGCTGCCCGTCCACGGTGAACAACGACTCGTAGATCGGGGTCAGCAGGATGGTCGCGGAGGTGGACCCCGTGACGATCGGGTCCCAGTTCGCCTGGATCTGCTTCGTCCCCCAGCGGATCGTCGCGTCCGACGAGGCCCCGCCGCCCGCGGAGCCCCCACAGCCCACGACGAGCAGCCCCACCACGGCCACCAGGGCGGCGACGACGGCTGCCGAGGACCGCCTGCTGACGACTCTCATGACTCTCCGATGAGGGAAGGGACGCGGTCCGCGGGACGCCAGCCCAGCGCGGGGGCGATCTGCGTGGCGATCAGCTCGAGTGCCCGGATCGCGGAGTCCTGGTCCGGCACGGCCGGGTTGAACTGGGTGATCAGGTCGGTGGCGACCGGGAGGACCCGTTCCCGTTGCAGCTCGGCGACGATCTCGTCCGGGTGCCCGTAGAACGAGTGGAACCGGCGGAGCGCCTCGTCGACGCCCAGACCGGCGGGGAAGCCCCCGCGCTCGCCGAAGCGCTGCGCCGCGCGGAGCACGTCGTCGCCGATCTGCGCGAGCGCCGTGCGCCGGTCCGCAGCGGGGTAGACGAAGCGGGACAACCCGATGCGGGGTGCCCACGGCCCCTTCCACGCGGCGAGATAGGCGTCGGCCCAAGGGCGCTGCACCTCGTCGGTCGGGGCGTCGTGGCCGTAGGTGGCGCGGTTGAGCAGCAGCTGCGAACCGGCGGCCGCCGCGTACCCGGCGCCGGCAGCGCTGAACACCCCCTGCCAGATCCGGTCGGTGAAGTCCGCGGCCGACGGCTGGACGGTGAACCCCGCGGCGCCGACCTCCTCGTTCGCCAGTGCCGCGCGCAGGATCGCGAGGTTCTCGCTCGTCAGCTCGCGCTTCCGGGCGACGTCGCGCCCGAAGGCGGCGTACTCGACGTCGTTGTAGCCGCTCCCGACCCCGATCTCGACCCGCCCCCCGCTGAGCGTGTCGACGACCGAGACGTCCTCGGCCAGCCGGATCGGGTCCTCCAGCGGCAGGATCGTGACGGCGGTGGCCAGCCGGATCCGGGTGGTGCGGGCGGCCGCGTGGGCCAGGAAGGGCCACGGCGAGGACAGGCCGCCGCCCCCGGCGGAGACGTGGTGCTGGGCCACCCAGCCGACGTCGAAGCCCAGCTCGTCGGCGACGACGAAGAGCTCCTGGGCGTTGCGGTAGGCCTGCGCGGCCCCGCCGGCTCCCCCGTCGCGGCCCTGCACGTGGGTGAGGAAACCCAGCCGGAAGCGCGGGCTCATCGCGCGTCCACCAGGGTGCGGGCGCGGGTGTGGCGGTTCGCCGGGATCGGCAGACCGAGGTTCCCCCGCAACGTCTCCGCCTCGTACGCGGTGCGGAACAGACCGCGTCGCTGCAGCTCCGGCACCACGCCGTCGACGAACCACGCCAGGTCCTCGTCGTTGCGGAACGCCAGGTTGAGGCCGTCGAACGCGCCCGCCTCGAACCAGCGCGCGATGGTGTCGGCCACCGTGGACGGCGCCCCCACGAACGGCGGCTCCCCGCGCTCGCCGAACGCCTCGGCCACCTGGCGCAGGGTGAGCCCCTCGGCCCCGGCCCGCGCGATGATCGCCGCGGCCCCGGTCCGTCCGCCGTTCGCCGCGAGATGGGCCACGTCCGGGAAGGGCGCGTCCAGGTCGTAGCGGCTGAAGTCGTGCGCGCCGAAGGCCCGGCCCAGCAGCGCGAGGCTGCGGTCGAAGTCCCGGTCCTCGTCGTCGATCTCCCGGGCGCGCCGCCGGGCCGCCGAGTCCGTGCCGCGGACGATCGGGCCACCGTGGATGAGGACCGTGACGTGGTCGGGCTCCCGGCCCGCCGCGGCGATGCGCCGCTTGATGTCGGCGTAGTAGGCGCGGGCCTCGTCGAACGTGCCGCCGGGGGCGAAGATGCCCTCGGCGACCTGCGCCGCGAGGGTCCGCCCCTCCTCCGACACGCCCGCCTGGAAGATCACCGGCTGGCCCTGCGGCGAGCGCGAGAGGTTCAGCGGTCCGGTGACCCGGAAGTGCTCGCCGACGTGGTCCAGCGCGTGCAGCTTGTCCGGGTCGACGAACACGCCGCGCTCGACGTCCGCCGGGAAGGCGTCGTCCTCGTAGGAGTCCCACAGGCCCTGCACGACCTGCACCGACTCCAGCGCCCGCCCGTAGCGGGTCGGGTAGTCGAGGTGCTCGTCGAGCCCGTAGTTGCGGCTGGTGCCGGTGTCGAAGCTGGTGACGACGTTCCAGCCGGCCCGGCCACGGCTGATGTGGTCGAGCGAGGCGAACCGCCGCGCCAGGTTGAACGGCGAGTTGTACGTCGAGCTCAGCGTGCCGACGAGACCGAGGTGCGTGGTGTGCGTGGCGACCGCGGAGAGCAGCGTCAGCGGTTCGAGGCGGTTGAGGTAGTGCGCCGGGTAGGTCGCGTTGATGAACTGGCTGTCGACGATGAAGAGCGCGTCGAACAACGCGTGCTCGGCCGCCTTCGCCTGCCGGATGTAGTAGTCGATGTCGATGCTGGCGTCCTTGGCGATGCTCGGGTCCTTCCACAACCCGTGCTGCCCGGGACCGCCCACCCCGTACGGGTGCAGGGCCAGGTGGATCTTGCGGCTCATGCCGTTCCTCTCGTCGTCGTCCACTCAGGCCGGTACCGGTCGGCCCTGCGCCCGGGCCCGGACCGGCTCGCGGCGGGCGATCTCGGGCAGCCCCGCTCGCAGCCGCTCCAGGAACAGCACGACGGTCGCGGCCGCCGTGCGATGGCTCTGGTCGTTCAGCGCGTCGTGGCGGCCGCCCACGATCGCCACCAGCTCGGCCTCGCCGAGGCGGGCGTACCAGTCGCGGACGGAGTCGACCGCCCCGAGCGGGTCGGCCGTGCCGTGCAGCCCGAGCACCGGTACCCCGATCCGTTCCGGGACCGCGGCCCGGACCCACTCCTCCGGGACGGGCTCGGCGAGCGCGCCCCGGCGGAGCGCGGTGGCGCCGTCGAGCACGTCGCGGTGCACCGGGCAGGCGGTCCGCGCGTCCAGCTCCTCCGCCCATCCCGCGGGCCCCGCCGCCCGGTGGACGGGCAGACCGGCCAGCACCAGCGCGTCCACGCCGGGGAAGCCGTCGGCGACGAGCGCCGCCGCGAAGAGCGCCCCGGTGTCCGAGCCGACCAGCACGCGCGGGTGCGGCCCGGATCCCGCGTCCGCGAGCAGTGCCCGGACCTGCTCCGTGGTCCGTGCGGCGTCGACGGTGGGGTCGGGGACGAGCAGCACCCGGTAGCCGTCCGCGGAGAGCCGCCGGCCCAGGCGGGCGTAGACGCCGGCCTGCTCACCGCGCCCCGGGAGCACGACCAGGGTCCCCCGCGGGACCACCCCGTCGGGCTCGCTCCACACCGCGTTCCACCCGGTGACGGCGGGGCTCTCCGCCGCCGCGGTCATCGGTCCGCCTCCCGCCCGCCGCGCAGCACGGGTGTCCGCTCGCCCGCCTCGACCGCGAACGGGAGCCGGTTGCGAGCGGGCGCGAGCGGGCACGGTGCATGGTCGGTGTAGGCGCACTGCAGGTTGCCCGCGCGGTTGAAGTCCAGAACGAGGTCGGAGTCCCCCTCACCCGGCAGCGGGAGGGCGAGCGACCGGCTCGCCGCGTAGGTGGTGACCCCGCTGGTGGCGTCCCGGAACAGCAGGATCCCGGAGCCGGGGTCGTCGTCGCGGCCGAACACGACGAGCCGGTGCTCGGCCCCGTCGACCGTGAAGACGACCTCGCCCACGGCCTCGTGGGTGTGCTCGATGCCCGCGACGGCCGCGCGGACCTGCTGCGGCCGCCCCTGCGGATACCGCTCGAGCACGGCGGGGAGGATCCACCCGGGGTCGTGCTCGAAGGCGGGGGTCTCGACGTAGTCCGCGCGCAGCCGGTAGGTGGGGTCGAGCGGCCGGAGCAGGTCGCGGCCACCGCGGCGGGACAGCTCCAGCACGACGTCCCCGGTCCGCGCGGCCCGGCGGAACTCCCGCTCGCGGACGGGCCCGAACACGATCGTGCCGGTCCGCTCGGTGTCCTCGACGAGCAGGGACTCCCCCGCGCCGAGCTCGACGACCGGTCCGTCGGGGCCCGTCGTCCACACCCCGGGCACGCCGGGGAAGGTGCGGGGCTCGGTCTCCAGGAAGTGCACGGCGCGGTAGGCGAGGTAGCCGTACGGGTCGCGGCGGCGCCGTTCGTTCTCGGCCCGCCAGGCCGACCACTCGGCGTGACGCGTGGCGGGGTCCAGGGTCTGGGTCATGGTCGGTGCTCCTGTCGGTCGAGGGTCATGCGGCGTGGGCGACGGCGGGCCGGACCCGCGGGTGGACCTCGTCCGCCACCAGCGCCAGGGCCTCGCGGAACGCGGTGGTCCCCGCGGAGAGCGGCAGGGAGAACAGCCGGTCGGTGGAGCGGACGAAGGCCTCGTCGCGGGAGAGCTGCTCGATGACGTCGTCCGGGCTGCCGTACTTGACGTTGAGGGCGTCGAGGTACTCCTCGGGGCTGCTCGGTGCGGGTCCCGCCGGAACGCGGAAGCGCGCCGGGTGCTGCTCCAGCTCCGCGGCGACCAGCGCGATCGCCTCCGCGCGGGACGCCGCCGGCAGCACCCCCCGGGAGATCCCGATGCGCGACTCGGCGCCCGCGGGGAGCGCACCCAGGTAGTCGTCGATCAGCGCGGACTGGACCTGGCCGGGATCGCCCTGCGGGGTCAGCCGGAAGAGCAGCAGGCCGTCACCCGCCCGTCCGATCGCGGCCGCGGTGCGCGGGTTGCCGGTCGCCTGCCACAGCCGGTCGGCGAGACCGGCGGGCGGCGGGTAGAGCGGGACCTGCTTCCCGTCCGCCGACACGCCGTGCTCGATCGCGCGCCGGAACCCGTCCAGGGCGTCGGTGTAGAGCGTCTCGCGGTCGCCCTCGGACAGGCCGAACGCGCTGAAGATCGCCGTCGACATCGGGTTGCTCTTGCCGATCCCCAGCTCGAGCCGCCCGCCGCTCAGCGCGTCGACGAACGCCGCCGTCTCGGCGATCCGGATCGGGTTGTCGAACGCCAGCGGCAGCACCGCGGTGCCGAGCCGGATCCGGTGCGCGGCCTGGGTGGCCGCGGCGAGGAAGGACAGCGCGGCGGGCAGGCCGAGGAACTGGAAGTGGCCCTCGGCGACCCAGGCGGTCTCGAACCCGAGCTGTTCGGCGAGCCGGACCGAGTCCAGCGCGTCCGCGTAGACCCGCCCCGGTCGCGGGTCGGTCGGGACGGTGAGGAAGAAGGACAGCCCGCGGACGGGGGGTTCGGCAGGCGTTGCGGTCACGGGGACCTCCGGGTGAGGGTGTCGGGACGTCATGTCGCCGCCTCGGCGAGTGACCGCTGCGCCGCGGCGAGCTCGGCCCGCAGCCGCGCGCGGACGGCGCGGTCCGCCGCACCGGAGGTGAGCGTCGGCGCGGAGCCCACGAGCAGCCGGGTGTACGGGTGCTCGGGGGCGGTGATGACCCGGGCGGTCGGTCCGTCCTCAACGATCCGGCCGTCGTGCAGCACGATCGTCCGGTCGGTGACGCCGGCGATGGACCCGAGATCGTGCGAGATGAACAGCAGCGTGATGTCCGTGGTGGCCCGCAGCCGCTCCAGCAGCTGCAGGATCCGGACCCGGTTCGCCGAGTCGAGCGCGCTGACCGGCTCGTCGAGCAGCAGCAGCCGCGGCGCGGTGACCAGCGCCCTCGCGACGGCGACGCGCTGGCGCTGCCCGCCGGAGAGCTGGGCGGGGAACCGGTCGAGCAGCGACTCGTCGAGCTCCACGGCGGCGAACTGCGCCCGCACCGCCGCCGCGATCTCGGCGCGGTTGAGCTCCCCCCGGATCTCCAGCGGCTCCGCCACGGCGGCCTGCACGGTCTGGTCCGGGTCCAGGCTGCGCAGCGGGTCCTGGAACACGTACTGCGCCACGCCGCTGCGGCCGAACTCGCGGCGTTCCCGGCGGGACAGCCGGGCCACGTCCCGCCCGACGACGCGCACCGAGCCCGCCGTGACCGGGGCCAGCCCGAGCACGGCGCGGGCGAGCGTGGACTTCCCCGCCCCGGACTCGCCGATGACCCCGACGGCCTCGCCCGGCAGCAGGCTCAGGGTGGCGCCGGACAGGGCCTCCTTGCGCGCGGGGCCGCGTCCGAACGCGACGTCGAGGCCCTCGATCTCGAGGATGGGGCGGGGCTCAGACACGGGTCGGCTCCCCCGTCGGCGTCAGGTAGCGCTCGAGCCCGTACTGCTCGTGCTCGGCGACGAGGAGCCGGGTGTAGTCCTCCTGCGGGTCGTGCAGGATCCGTGCGGTCGGCCCCTGCTCGACGACGTGTCCGTCCCGCAGGACCAGCACCTCGTCGCAGAGCTGGGCCACCACGGCCAGGTCGTGCGAGACGAGCACGAGCGCCAGCCCGAGCCGCTCGGTGAGCTCGGCGAGCAGGTCGAGGATCTCGGCCTGCACGGTGGCGTCGAGCGCGGTCGTCGCCTCGTCCGCGATGAGGATCTCGGGATCGAGCGAGATCGCGATCGCGATGAGCACCCGTTGCAGCATCCCGCCGGACAGCTCGTGCACGTACTGCCGGTACACCCGCTCGGGATCCCGCAGGTGCACGGCGTCGAACAGCTCGACGGCCCGCCGGTGCGCGTCCTTGCGGGACAGGCCGCCCCGCACCCGCAGCACCTCCCGGAGCTGCTTGCCCACGGGGATGGACGGGTTCAGGTACGAGGCCGGGTCCTGGAACACCGCACCGACTCCGGCGCCCCGCACCGCCGTCCAGTCCTGCCGTGTGAACGTGGCGGCGTCGCGCCCCAGCAGCGTGATCGAGCCGCCGGAGACCTCGATCAGGTCCGGCAGGATGCCGAGGACGGCCCGGCAGGTGAGTGACTTGCCGCTGCCGGACTCACCGACGATGCCCACCACCCGCCCGCGGCCCAGCCGCAGGCTGACGCCGTGCACCAGCTCGGTGTCGCTCAGGTCGTCGTGGATGCGGACGTCGTGGAGGACCAGCACGTCCTCCGGGTGGGCGTCCGCGACGGGTTCGGCGGCGGGGCCGCTCTCGACCACGGTGGCCTGCGTCATCAGGTCTCCTTCGGTGGTGTCGGGGGCCGTCATGCCGTGACCCTCCGGGCCCGGTTGGCCTTGGCCGTCCTGGCCCCGACCAGCACGCGGCCGGACTGGCCGGCGGCGTCCCGGATGGCGTCGGCGAGCATGTTGAACGCCAGCACGGTGACGAGGATGATCACGGCCGGGAAGACCGGGGCGTAGGCCTTCTGCGGCAGGTAGTCCAGGTCCGAGGCGAGGATCCCGCCCCAGGTCGGGGTGGGCGGCTGCACGCCGATGCCGAGGAAGGTCAGGCTGGAGATCACCACGAGCCCCACGCCGAGGGTGGTCGCCAGGGTGATCGCGATGGGCGGCAGGACCTTCCCCCACACGTGCCTACGCACGATCCACCCGGTCGACGCCCCGGCGAGCAGCGCCGCCTCGACGTACTGGGACCGGGCGACGGTCAGCGTCGCGGCCCGGGCCACCCGGTAGAACAGCGGCGCGACCAGCAGCCCCACCGCGATCATGGCCTGGGTGATGCCGTTGCCGAGCAGCGCGGTCATGGCCACCGCGAACACCAGGAACGGCAGCGCGACGAGGGTGTCGACGAGGCGCAGCGAGACCCACTCGAAGACCGACCCGAGGTACACCGAGAGGATGCCCGGGATCGTCCCGAGCACCAGGGCGATCCCCGCCACCTGGCACGTGCTCACGATGCTCAGCGGTGCGCCCGCCAGGATCCGGCTGAGCACGTCGCGGCCGGTGTAGTCCGTGCCGAGCCAGTGCCCGGCCGACGGAGGCGCGAGGGTGAGATCGGAGCCCTGCAGCGGATCGTAGGGCGCCAGCACCGGACCGAAGACCGTGATCACGGCGATGACCAGCAGCACCCCGAGGGCGATCCGGGCACTCGGCAGGCGGAGCAATACCTTGATCATCTCTCAGAACCCCCTGGCCGCGGCCGGCGAGAGCCGGTTGAGGACGATGTTGACGACGAGGTTGAACACCACGACGAGCACCACGGACACGACGAGCACGCCCTGCACCGCAGGCACGTCACCGCGGATGGCCGCCTGGGTGGCGAACACCCCGTAGCCGGACAGCCCGAAGATCGCCTCGGTCACGACGGCGCCGCCGAGCAGCGCCGGGAACTTCAGCCCGAGCACGGCCAGGGCGGGCCCGACGCCGTTGCGCAGCACGTGCACGAAGAAGATCCGGCGGGGCCCGAGACCGCGCACGAGGGCCCCGGTCACGTAGTTCTCCCGCTTCGCCGACACGAGCCCGTCCCGCAGCTGGCGCGCGACGTCGGCGACGGTGTCGAAGCTGAGCGCGAGCGCCGGGAGGAGCAGGTGGGACAGCCACGGCCCCAGGCCTGCCTCGAGCGGCACGTAGCCGGCCGCGGGCAGCAGGTCCAGGCTCACGGCGAACACCGCGATCAGCGCGATGCCGACGACGAACGGCGGGAGCACGGAGATCGTCGTGGTGAAGCCGGTGACCGCCCGGTCGACCCAGGTGGCGTGGAAGCGCGCCGCGAGCGCGCCGAGGGCGAACCCGCCGACGACGCCGATGACCAGTGCCACCCCTGCGGCGGAGAGGGTGATCACCGCCCGGTCCAGCAGCACCTCGGCGACGCTGTGCCCGTTGAACCAGCTCTCGCCCAGGTCGAAGTGCAGGATGTCCCCGAGCCAGTCGACGTACTGCACTGCGAAGGGCCGGTCCAGGCCCCACTCGTGCTCGACGGCGGCGACGGCCTCCGGGGTCGCCGCGTCCCCCAGCTGGATGTAGGCGGGGCTACGGCCCGAAAGGTGACCGAGCAGGAAGGTGAAGAACGTGCCGAGCAGGAACACCGGCACGAACACGGCCAGCGGCTTGCCGACCGACACCGCCAGGCGCCTGCCGCGGCCACGCAGCACGTCGGACCTCGTCGCGGTGGCCATCACTGCGGCCCGGGGGTGAACTGGACGCCCTTCCAGCTCTGGTAGCCGTCGATCGCGGGCGGGTCCGAGATCGACCTGTCCTTGGCGACGACGCTCGGGACGCTGTACAGGGCGACGGTGGAGCCGTTCTCGTAGCCCGCCTGTGCCGCCGCCTGCAGCTTCGCCTCGTAGTCCGGAGCATCGATCGGGGTGGCCCGCACCGCTTCGAGCGCCTCCTGGAACTGCGGCGAGGTGGTCGGTGAGCTCAGGTTCAGCACCCCGCCCGCGTCGAAGTGCTCCGTCAGCGCCTGCACGTGCGAGTCCCGGCCCACGTAGCCGTAGACCGAGGCCGCCTGCTGCTTGCCGAAGTAGCCCTTGCCCCAGTTGGCCTGGTCGAGCAGGGTGATGTTCGCCGTGATGCCGACGGCCTTGAGCTGCTGCTGCAGCACCTCGGCGACCTGGCCGGACAGGACGGCCATCCCGGACAGGTCGAAGGACACCGCGCCGTCGGTGTAGCCCGCCTTCGCCAGGATCTCCCGCGCCTTCGCCGGGTCGTAGGGATGCTCGGCGTCCAAAGCCGGGACATAGGCCGGATGTCCCTCGGGGAAGAGCTGGCGGGCGGGCACGGCCAGGCCGAAGCCGAGCTTCGTGGCGTACTCGTCCGGGTTGACCGCGTAGCGGATGGCCTCCGCCACGGCGGGGTCGGTGAACGGTGCCTTGTTCGTGTTCAGGCTCAGGAACTGCGTGGACCAGTGCCGGTCGACGCTCGCGAGCACGTCGAACCCGGCCTTCCTCGCCTCGTCGGCCTGCTGCGGGTCGATCTGGGCCCAGTTGTAGACCCCCGACCGCAGGCCCGCGACCAGCGTCGACGGGTCGATCCCGAAGTTGATCTCGATCCGGTTCACCTTGATCGACGCCGCGTCCCAGTACCCGTCCCACTTCTCCAGGACGATCTTCGACTCCGGGTCGTAGGACACCACCTTGAACGGGCCCGCGCCCACCGGGGCCGCCGAGTTCAGCTTGGCGGGGTCCGCCTGGGCCGCGGCCTTGCTCGGCAGCATCCCGCCCCGCACCGCCAGCAGGTACGGGATCTGGTAGTCCTGCTGCCCCAGGTCCAACCGCACCGTGAGCGGATCGACCACGGTCGCGGACCTGACGTTGCTGTACGACCCCTTCAGCGCCGAGTTCTCCTGGGTCTTGATCCGCTCGATGGTGAACTTCACCGCCTCCGCATCCACCGGGGACCCGTCCTGGAACGTCAACCCCGGCTTCAGCCTGATCGTGATCTGGTCACCGGCGGCGTTGTACTCATAACCCGACGCCAACGCCGGCACCACCTTGCGCTGCCCGTCCACGGTGAACAACGACTCGTAGATCGGGGTCAGGTAGACGGTCGCCCCGGTCGATCCGGTGACGATGGGGTCCCAGTTCGCTTGGATCTGCTTGACCCCCCACCTGATCGTGGAATCCGACGCGGACCCGCCGGAGGCCGAGCCGCCACACCCCGCCACGACCATGGCGATCACCGCCACGACGGCGGCCACCACAGCGGCCGAGGGCCGTCTGTCACTGAGGAATCTCATGTCTCTCCGATGGTGGGTGTGGCTCATGCGCTCAGGCGCGCGGACCGCTCGCGAGCGACGGTGTGGACGTTGGGGGGCACCGGCAGACCGAGGTTGCCGCGCAGGGTCGTCGAGTCGTAGGCGGACCGGACCAGACCCCGGGCACGCAGGATCGGCAGCACCTCGTCGGTGAACCGGGCGAAGGCGCCGGGCACGGTGACGTGGATGTTCACCCCGTCGAGCGCACCGGCCTCGAACCACTCCTGGATCCGGTCCGCGACCGTCTCCGCGCTGCCCACGAACGGGGACGGGAGCGGGCCGGAGAAGCGCCGCACGGTCTGCCGCAGCGTCAGCCCCTCCTCCTTCGCGACCCGCACGATGGTGGCGGTCTGGCTGCCGAAGTTGTTGTGCCCCAGGCGGGAGACGTCCGGGAACGGGGCGTCGAGGTCGTAGCGGCCGAAGTCGTGCCACCCGAAGGGCCGCCCGAACTGGGCCAGGTCCTTGGCGAAGTCCCGGTCGCCGCGCCGCCGGTCCTCGATCTCCCGGGCCTGGGCGTCGGTGTCCGCGACGATCGGTTCGACCCCCGGCATGATCCGGAGGTGCTGCGGGTCGCGACCCTTCGCCGCGGCGCGCTCGCGGATCTCCCGGGCGAAGGCCACCCCCTCCTCGATCGTCGCCTGGTGGGTGAAGATGCCGTCCCCGATCGACGCGCCCAGATCGCGTCCCTCCTCGGAGTTCCCGGCCTGGAAGATGACCGGTTGTCCCTGCGGGGACCGGATCAGGTTCAGCGGGCCGCGGACGCGGAAGTGCTCACCGGAGTGGTCGAGGCGGTGCTGGCGGGAGGGATCGACGAAGACCCCGCTCGCCACGTCATGGGGGAAGGCGTCGTCCTCGTAGGAGTCCCACAGGCCCTGGCAGACCCGGACCGACTCGAGCGCCCGCGCGTAGCGGGTGGGGTGGTCGTAGTGCTCGTCCAGGCCGTAGTTCGCGGCGGTGCCGCCGTCCCCCGTGGCGACGACGTTCCACCCGGCGCGCCCGCGGCTGATCACGTCCAGCGAGGCGAACCGCCGGGCCAGGTTGAACGGGCTGTTGTAGCTGGTGCTCACCGTGCCGACGAGCCCGACGTTGCGGGTCGTGACCGCGAGCGCGGAGAGCAGGGTGAACGGCTCCAGCCGGGCGAGGTAGTGCGGCGGGGAGTCCGGGGTGATGAAGGCGCTGTCCACGATGAACACGAGGTCGAACAGCGCCGCCTCCGCCTGCCGGGCCCGCGCGATGTACCAGTCGATGTCGACGCTGGCGTCGCCGGGGATCTCGGGGTGCGTCCAGACGTCGTGCTGTCCGGGGCCGCCGACGCCCATGAGGACGGCACCGAGCTTGAGCTGACGGGCCATGGCTCGTCCTTTCACGGAAGGGGGAGATCTCCCGCGGACACCGGCGAGCGCGCCGGTGCGCGCCATCGCGCACCGACGCGCACGGGTGTCGGCGGGGAGATCAGGGTGAGGTCGGGTCCACGGAGGGACCGCTGGAACGCCGGTGGGGCGTCAGCAGAGGCCGCGACGACACGTCGCGGTGGAGGTGCGGGCGAGATCGACCGCGAGCCGGCGGGTCAGGCCGAGGAACGGACCACGCGCACGGTCGGCACCCGAAAGGGTGAGCGACACGAGGACGCGGGTCGACGACATGGCACGATCGTGTCACCTCGCCGTCACTGTCGTCCAACTCGGGCTTCCGATCACTACCGATCAGGGAATCCGATCGGTGCGGCCGGCCGTCCCGGTTTCTCGCCCGGACGAGCCCCCTGCGCCGCTCCGGACCCGATCACGTTCGATAGGCATTCTCGATCTGTTCTGGTGGACTGGGCCCGTGTCCTCACAGACCCGCACCCTCGACGTCGTGCCGCTCCGCAGCTTCGTGGCGGTCGCGGAGTGTGGCGGGTTCCACCGGGCCGCGGCGGCCCTGCACGTCAGCCAGCCCACGGTGAGCGACCACGTCAAGCGGCTGGAGAGCGCCTGCGGGACGGCGCTCCTGCACCGGGCGGGCCGCGCCTCCCGCCTCACCCCCGCCGGTGAGACGCTGCTGGTCGAGGCCCGCCGGATGCTGAGCATCCACGACGACGTGCTCGCCCGGCTCGCCGCGCCGACCGCCCGCGAGCTGAGCGTCGGGTCCACCGAACACGCCGCCGACCAGCTGCTCCCCCGGTTGAGTTCCGCGCTGGGGGGCAGCGTGCGGTACCGGCTCGACCGCGGGACCGGGCTGCGCGAGGCGCTGGACCGCGGTGACCTGGACCTCGCGCTGCTGTTCACACCCCCCGCGAACGAGCGCTCCGCCACCGCCGGCCTGCTCGAGGTGCGCTGGTACGCGGCGCCGGGCTGGGAGCCGCCCGCCGGGCCGGTGCCACTGGTCGGGCTCGACGCACCCTGCGCGCTGCGGGACCGCGCGGTCTCGACCCTCACGGGCGCCGGGAGCGCGGTCACGGTCGCGTGCGAGGCGGCCTATCTGGCCGGTGTGCTGGCCGCGGCCCGGGCCGGCCTCGGCGTCGCGCTGCTGGCGACGATGGGCCACACGCCCGAGGGTCTCGTCGAACGGGCCGACCTGCCCGCGGCCGCACCCCTGCCGGTCGCGGTGCACAGCAGGCGCGGGCTCCCGCCGGAGACGCTGGCGAGCACGACGTCCGCGGTGGCGGGCGTCCTGGGGTCCGCCCGCAGAGCTGCGTAGCACCACCGGAGCCGGTGCCCGACCCGGCTCCGCGCCGCCGTCACGTGAGCACGGGCCCCACCCCCGGACGGAGATCACCCTGTGAGCCGCGAGTTCCTCTGGTACCTGCCCAACATGATCGAGCCCGGCCATCGGGGGGACGACACCGTCGACGGCTGGGGCAGCCTGGACTACTCCGTCGAGCTCGCGCGGTCCGCGGAGGCGCACGGCTGGGGCGGCGCGCTGATCGGGACGGGCTGGGGGCGGCCGGACACCTTCACCATCGCCACCGCCGTCGCCGCGCGGACCACCTCGTTCGTCCCGCTCGTCGCCGCCCGGCCCGGGTACTGGCACCCCGCGCACTTCGCGAGCGCCACCGCGACCCTGAGCCGGCTGACCGGCGGCCGGGTCTCCGTCAACGTCGTCACCGGGCGGGACGATCTCGCGGCCTACGGCGACAACGAGTCCGACTACGCCCGGCGCTACGACCGCACCCGCGAGTTCCTCCAGCTCGTCCGCCGGCTGTGGCACGAGGAGGACGTGACCTTCAAGGGCGAGTTCTTCCAGGTGGAGCACTCCACGGTGGTCCCGGGCCCGGCCGGCGGGCGGCATCCACGGCTCTACTTCGGGGGCGCGTCGGACGCCGCCGAGGAGGTGTCCGCGACCGAGGCCGACGTCCAGATGTTCTGGGGCGAGCCGCTCGAGGGGATCGAGGCACGGGTCGCGCGGCTGCGGGGGCTCGGCGAGCGGCTCGGCCGCGAGCACGCGCCGCTGGAGTTCGGGCTGCGGGTCACCACGGTCGTCCGGGACACCTCCGCGGAGGCCTGGCGCGCCGCACGGCAACGGGTCGCGGCGATGGCGACGAAGCACGACGTCCAGATCGACGGCCACCGCGGCTCCGTCGGGCAGCAGCGGCTCCTCGACCTGGCCGAGCGCGGTGACGTCCTCGACTCCTGCCTCTACACCGCACCCGGCCGCTACGGCGGGGGCGGCGCGGGCACCACCTGGCTGGTCGGCTCGCACGCGGAGGTCGCCGCGGCCCTGGAGCGCTACGCCGACCTGGGCGTCTCCCACTTCGTCCTCTCCGACACGCCCTACCGCCGCGAGGTGCAACGCATCGGCGACGAGCTCCTGCCGCTGCTGCGGACACCGGCGACCGGCTGAGCGGCACCGCACCCACGCGGCCAGGTCCCGTGCCCCGCGCGGTGCCCTCGCTCGCCGGGTCACGGTCAGCTGCCATCCCGCCGATCGGCCCCGGGCCCGTCGCGGGGCGCCACTGCGCCGCAGGCCCGCCCGGACGGCCTTTCGGGACCGACGACCCCCGGGCCGACGGCGGAGGACCCTGCCGCCGCGGGCCCTCGGTCGCCACCGTGGACCCCCACCGTCGGGACGAGGAGGAGCCGTGCGGGCCCACGTCGGAGACCACATCGTCGTCGAGACCACCATCCTGGACACCGCGCCGCGGCGCGGCACGATCGTCGCCGTGCTCGTCGAGGAGGACGGGAGCGAGCACTACCGGGTGCACTGGCAGGACGGGCACGAGACCGTCTTCTACCCGGGGCCGGACGCCCACCTCGAGTACATCGGGTGACGGGACCCGGGTCCGGGCAGCGCCCCGAGCCCGAGGATCCGCACGACGAGGACGACGAGGACGACGAGGACGACGTCCTCGACGCGTTCGCCCGGCCGGGCACCCTGCAGGACCCCCGGCCGAAGGCCTCGACCCGCGCCGTCGCACGCCGGACGTCCCGGGACCCGGGCCGGTCAGCCCGGCAGCAGGACCGCGGCCCCGGTCACCCGGTCCGCGGCGAGGTCGGCCAGCGCGCGGTCCGCCTCGGACAACGGCCGCCGGTCCACGGCCGGGCGGACCCGCAGGGCCGCGGCGAGCCGCAGGAACTCCTCACCGTCGGCACGGGTGTTCGCCGTGACGCTGCGCAGCTGCTTCTCCCGGAACAGCTCTGCGGCGTAGTCGAGTGCCGGGATGTCGGACAGGTGGATCCCGGCGATCGCCAGGGTCCCCCCCGCATCGAGGGCGCGCAGGGCCACCGGGACCAGGTCCCCCACCGGCGCGAACGTGATCGCCGAGTCCAGCGGCTCCGGCGGCACCCCGTCCGCGGGGCCCGCTGACGCCGCCCCGAGCGACAGGGCCAGCTCACGCGCGGCCGCCGACCGGGTCAGGACATGGACCGAGGCACCCTGGGCGATCGCGACCTGCGCGACGACGTGGGCGGACGCCCCGAACCCGTAGATCCCGAGCCGGCCGCCCGGCGGCAGCTCGGCCCGCTTCAGCGCCCGGTAGCCGACGATGCCCGCACACAGCAGCGGAGCTGCCTCGGCGTCGTCGAGGGCCTCGGGCAACGCGTAGGCGAACGCCTCCGGAACCACCGCGAACTCGGCGTACCCCCCGTCGGCGTCCCACCCGGTGAACCGGGCGTCCGGGCAGAGGTTCTCGGCACCGCGCCGGCAGAACCGGCACCCGCCGCAGGTCGAGCGCAGCCAGGCGGCACCGACCCGGTCCCCCACGACGAAGCGCCCCGTCCCGGGCCCCACCGAGTCGACCACCCCCACGATCTCGTGCCCCGGCACCGTCCCGGGCCGGTGCGGGGCCAGATCCCCCTCCGCGAGATGCAGATCGGTGCGGCACACCCCGCACGCCGACACCCGCACCCCACCCGGACGCGGCTCGGGTGCCGGACGCTCGGTCGCCCGCAGGGGCGCCTCTGCGATCGGACCCGGCCGGCCGACGATCCAGCACCTCATCCTGCCCCCTGTGGACCTCGCGGATCCCCGCTCCCCCGTCGCGGGCGACCGTACCGGGCCCCGTGACCGAGATCCGGACACGCGACGCGGACAGGGACTTCGGACCCTGTCGCCGGCGATCCCGGACCGACGATGCTGACACCATCCACCGGCTCCCGACGGGCCGGCGGGCCCCCGTCCACCCCCGAGAGCGGGACGAGAGATGAGCGCGTCGCCGGAGCCGGCGGAGAGCTTCGCCGCCATGGCCCGTGCCCTCCAGGCCGCGCCCACGGCGGGGGCGGTCGAGGCGCTCGTGCCGGCGTACGCGATCGAGCTCGTCCCCGGGTGCGACCACGCCGCGGTCTCGGTCGTCGACCGCCACGGCGGCATCGTGTCCGTGGCACCCACCGACGACGTGGCGGCCGCGGTCGACGCGCTCCAGCACGCCGTCGGCGAGGGACCCTGCTTCTGCGCGGTCCGGGTCGGGTCCCCGGTCTCGGTGCCCGATCTGACGGCCGAGGACCGATGGCCCCGGTTCAGCCGGCGGGCCGCCGCGGAGACGGGGGTGCGCAGCATGCTCGCCCTCCGGCTGTTCGTGGAGGACGACGTCCTCGGGGCCCTCACCCTCTCCGCGCGCGGACTCCGCGCCTTCGACGACCGTTCGGTGTCGCTGGGCACGATCCTCGCCGCGCACGCGGCGCTCGCCGTCATCGGCGCACGGACCCGACGCCGGTGCATCGAGCTCGACGAGGCCCTGCGGTCCAGCCGCGAGATCGGCACGGCGGTCGGGATCCTGATGTGCCGCCGGCTCGTCACCCCGGACCTCGCGTTCGACCTGCTCAGGACGGCGTCACGGCGACAGCACCGCAAGGTCAGGGACCTCGCCCGGGACATCGTGGAGACCGGCGGGCTACCGGACAGGGGTGCACGGTCCGGTGGCAACCGCTAGCATCGATCACGCCCGGTCCGCCTGAGCCCACAGTGCCACCGGCGTCCCCGAACGGGGTCCGATGTCCTCCTGCACGGCTCGCGCCGCCCCATCCTCGTGCCCCTTCGCCGGCTCGCCGCCCCCGCGTGCGTCCGCCACGGGCAGTCGCACCACTCGTCCGGTCGGGACGATCGAGAGCGGCTGAACCGGACCAGGGCCTGCCGTCCACCCACCCCCGGCCGGACGGGTGGCCCCTCCTGCTGGTGCGGGCCCGTACCGGGATCCGACCCCGGGCGGGCCCGCACCAGCCCATCACACCCGGATGTCCCTGGTCACCCGACGGTCCGCGGGCTCACCACTCGCGGTCGGACCGGCACGGCAACCAGCCGCGGCCACTCTCGTCGGGCACGAGGCGTCGGCAACCGAGACGGGCGTGCATGCGTTCCCAGTCACGGGCGAGCCTCTGCTGCCCGACGGTGACCCGCCTCCCGCAGAGGCCGCACTCGGCCACCCACTGCACCTCGACCAGCCCCGACTGGTACCGATGATCGACGCGCTTCACGACACCCTCCCCTTCCGTGCGGCCCGACCGCGGTGCGGCCGAGGCACGAGGTTGTGTCAGAGCCTAGGGGCGCCGCCCGTCGGGCACAGCGGGCCGAAGGTCCCGACCCGTGATCCCGACCCGCCGCCGATCCGGACCACCCGGTCCGCGAGGCGACCGGCGGCGGACCCGTCGTGGCTCCCCGAGGAGTGCTCGCGAGGAGTGCTCGGGGGAAGTGCTCGGGGGAAGTGCTCACTGCCGCCACGGCGGATCAGGCGGTGGGGCGGGCCCGGTCCCCGCGCTCCAGGAGCCCGGACACGGCCACCCCCGCGATCAGCCCCCAGAAGGCGCCGCCGATGTTCAGCACCGTGATGTCCGAGACGGTCACCACGAACGTGACCAGCGCGCCGAGTGTGAACCGTGAGCCGAAGGCCGTCACGAACGCGGCCTGCAGCACCCGCAGCATGGCCAGCCCGCCCAGCGTCGCGACGAAGGCGGGCGGCGCCGCCACCATCAGCCGGGTGAACAGCGGCGCGAACAGGCCGAACAGCATCGCGAGCAGCCCGCACGAGATCCCCGCGACGTAGTGGCGGTGCCGCTCGCCGGAGGCGGTGAGGAGTGCGTTGGTCGGGCCCGTGAGGCAGGTCGACACCGCCCCCACACCGGCGACCAGGATCGACCACACGCCGCAGAGGACCGTCACCACGTTCACCGGGGCGGCGTGGCCCGCGCTGCGCAGCACCGCGACGCCCTGGCCGTTCTGCACGACCAGCACGGTGATCGCGAGCGGCACGACGAGCTCGACGAGGGCCTGCACGGAGAACTGCGGAGCCTGCAGCACCGGCGCCGCGAACCACCCGGTACCGCCCCGCGGGTCGAACCGGCCGGAGAGGGCGACCGCGACGGTCCCCACGCCGAGCGCCCCGAGGACGGGCGGGACCCGTCGTCCGGCGGCCGTCCAGGCACCGAGCAGCAGGAACGCCGCCACCATCGGGGCGGCGATCCCGGCGTCGGCCACCACGGACCGCACGAGCCCGGTCCCGAAGCTCAGGAACACCCCGGCGACCATGCCCATCACGATGGGCATCGGGATCGCGGCCATGGCCCGCCGGACCCATCCGGACAGCCCGAGCAGCACCATGAGCAGCCCGGTCACCAGGTAGGCCCCGACCACCTCGGCGAAGGTGAGATGGCCGAGCGCCGGCCCGACGAGGACCGTCCCCGGGATCGTCCAGAAGAACGCCAGCGGCTGCCGGTAGAGCCAGCAGGCCGCCACCGTCAGCAGGCCGTTGAGGAAGAACACCCCGAACAGCCAGGAGGCGAGCTGCTGCTCGGACAGTCCGCCCCCGACCCCGACGGCCAGGATGACGGCGACGGGCCCGGTGGCCGCGAAGATCAGCCCGACCAGGCCGTTCGCCAGGTAGTGCGGCCCGACGTCGCGCCACAGCCGGGCGGGCCCGGCGAGGGGGTGGGGTGGCCGCTCGAACCTGACGTCCGCGGGTGGTTCTCCGGTGCCCCTCGCCATCGCCCGCCTCAGTGGTGGATCACGGACAGGCCCGCGGCGACGCCCGCACCGGGCGGTGCGGGTGTCTCCGCGGCCGTGCGGGACGAGACGATCAACCGAGGGCGATGTCCGAGGGATGCCCAGCGAGCGGGGTGACCGTCATGGTCATGTACGCGAACAGCGGTAGGCCCCAGAGGATCTGGTGGAGCTGCTCGTTGTCGTCGACCTCGAAGAGCGACAGGTTGGCGTACTCGCCGACGCAGCGCCAGATGTTGCGCCAGTGCCCGGAGCGTTGCCACTCCTGGGAGTAGGCCTTCTCGCGGGCGAGGAGGTCGGCGCGCTCCGCCGGATCCATGTCCGGCGGGAGCGCGACGTCCATCCGGACCGCGAACAGCTGGGTCACGCGGGGTCCAGCGGGAAATCGTAGGTGACCTCGTTGCCCTCGCCGGTCGCGGCGGGGGTGGGGGCCAGGATCAGCTCCGGCTTCACCGCCTGCGCGACATCGTCGGTGACGTACTCGCCGCCGGCGAAGTACAGCTGGGTGGTGACGAGCGCCTTGCCCGGCGCGGACACCTTCAGGTGCAGGTGGGCGGGCCGCCACGGGTGCCAGCCCGCGGCCTCGACGAACGCGCCGGTCGAGCCGTCCGTCGGGATCTGGTACGGCGCGGGCTGGATGGTGCGGAAGGCGTAGTGCCCGTCGGCGCCGGTGCGGATCTGGGCGCGCAGGTTCCACTCCGGGATGCCCGGGGCGAACTGCGAGTAGTAGCCGTCGTCGTCGGCGTGCCACAGCTCGACCAGCGCACCGTCGAGCGGGGCGCCGTCGAGGTCCGTCACCGTGCCCTGGAACAGCAGCGGCGTGCCGGCCTCGCCGTCGCGCATCGGCACGTCCGCCTCGCTCGTGAACTCCGGGGCGCCGGGGATGTAGTACGGCCCCTCGATGGTCCCGACGGCACCCGAGCGGCCGGCGTTCGCGACCTCCTCGACGACGTGCTCGACGAACACGTCCAGGAACAGCGGCCACTCGCCGGTCTCCCCCACGCTGATCAGCCACGCCTTGAGCGCGTCGTACTCGGCGTAGGTGACCTGGTGGCGGCGGATGACGTCGTGCAGGGCGTTCAGCGCGTCGGTGGCGATCGCGGACACGCGGGCGTGGTCGACGGGACCTCCCGCGCGTTCCTTGGCCGCGAAGGCGGCGGTGGCGTTGCGGCCGGAGTCGGCGGCGGTCGCGGCGGCCTCGGCTGCGCTACCCGTGCTGTTCTCGGTGGTGGTCATGGTGGTGGTCTCCTCACGCGTCGGTGCGGTCGAGAACGATGGTGATCAGGCGTCGGTGCGGTAGTGCGCGAGCTTGTCCGGATCGATGGCGATCCCGAGGCCCGGGCCCGGACGGACGGCGAGCTCGCCGCCGCTGATCTCCAGCGGCTCGGTGAGCAGGTCGTCGCTCATGTCCAGGAAGTTGGAGAGCTCGCCGGCACGCCGGGAGCTGTGCCGGTGGGCGGCGCCGAAGGCCACGCTGCACGCGGTGCCCACCTGCCCGTCGATCTGGTTGCCCATCACGACCTCGGCGCCCAGGCCCTCGCACTGGTGCAGGATCCGCTGCGAGGTCCCGAACCCGGTGCGGGCGGTCTTGATGCTGATCATGGTGGCGGCTCCGTCGAGGAGCTCGCGGGTGACCTGCCCCGGCGTCACGGCGCTCTCGTCCGCGACGGTCGGGATGTGCGTCTGCGCGGTGAGCCAGCGGCGGCCGAGCACGTCGTCCGCCGGGCAGAGCTCCTCGGACAGGGTGAGGCCCAGGTCCGCCATGTCGTGCAGGGCGCGGGCCGCCTCCGACGGCGTCCAGCCGCGGTTGCCGTCCACGTAGAGCTCCACGTCCGGGCCCAGCGCGGTGCGCAGCGCCCGGCACGCGCCCACGTCGAGACCGACCGGGCGGCGACCGACCTTCACCTTGAACGTGGTGATGCCGTAGGTGTCCCGCACCCGCTCGGTCTCGGCGACCATCGCCTCGTCCGAGGCGAACCCGACCATGTGCGACACGCGCATCCGGTCCGTGTACCCACCCAGGAGCTGGGTCACCGACAGGTCGAGGCTCTTGCCGAGCGCGTCCCAGACGGCCATGTCGAGTGCGGCCTTGGCCGTCGGGTTGCCGACCGTGCGCGCGAGGCGGGCCGCCATCACCTCGCGGTCCAGCAGCGAGAGGCCGACGACCTCCGGGGCGAAGATGCGCTCGACCACCGCGACGATGGACTGCTGGGTCTCGCCGTAGGTGTACGGGCGCGGCGGCGCCTCCGCCACGCCGACCAGGCCGTCGTCGGTGCGCACCCGGACCAGCACGTGGTCCGCGGTGTGCACCTCGCCGGAGGCGAAGCGCAGGGGCTTGCGGTACGGGATCGCGAACGGGATCGCCTCGACGTGTGCGATCTTCATGGAGCATCTCCGGAGAGGACGGGTGTGGCGGGCAACTCGGCCGGGGTCGGCGAGACGAAGCCGTTCCCCTCCAGTGCCTCGACGAGGGCGGCCAGGGCGGGGTCGCGGTTGCCGGCCTGCCAGGCCAGCGCCAGGTGCACGAACGCGTCGTCCGCGAGGCCCACGAAGCGGACCCCGTCGACGCGCAGCGCGAGGGCGGACTCGGGCAGCAGCGCCACCCCGAGGCCGGCGGCGACCAGGGTGAGCATCACCGAGGTCTCGGACACCTCGTGCGCCCTGCGTGGCAGGAATCCCGCGCCCAGGCAGGCCTGGGTGATCGCCGCGTCGACGACCGAGTCCCGGGTGCCGTAGACGATGAAGTCCTCGTCCCGGAGCTCGTCCAGCCCGACGGGCTGGTCACCTGCGAGGCGGTGCTGCGCGGGCACCGCGACGGTGAAGCGTTCACGGGCGATCAGCCGGGACACGAGTCCCTCCCGGCGCAACGGCGGGCGCAGCAGCGCGAGATCGATGTGGTCCTCGGCCAGGGCGGCCTCGCTCGCCGGGGTGAGCAGGTTCGGCACGAACCGCAGGATCAGCCCCGGCAGCTCGTGGGCGGCGATCCGGGCCAGCTGGGGCAGCTGCTTGTAGGCCGCCAGTCCGGTGGACCCGATCCTCAGCACGCCGCTGTGTCCCTCGCCGATGCGCTGGACGCGTTCCTGTGCGGCGTCGACCGAATCGAGGATCCGCAGCGCGTCACGGAGGAAGGCCTCGCCCGCCGGGGTGAGATCGACCCGGCGCGTGGTGCGCTGGAACAGCGTGGCCCCGACCTGGGACTCGAGCTGGCGGATCGCCTGCGACAGGGGCGACTGGCTCATGTGCAGGCGTTCCGCCGCCTGGCCGAAGTGCCTGGTCTGCGCGACCGCGACGAAGTACTGGAGCTGACGGATCTCCACGTCGTCCCCCTCCTTCGGGTGCCGTCCGGTGCAGGTTCCTCACGGTAGGGGCGCCGAGCTGCACGCACAAAGTCCTGGTTCGACTCGATTGAGATCTCGCACGACTCAATAAGTACCGAGTCAGGACTAGTACTCCAGCCGCAGTTCGTTAGGTATGTCGTTCGCGGCGGCGATAGTGGG
>JAOZVV010000179.1 GCA_025869365.1 Pseudonocardia sp. | reverse complement strand
TGTCCAGCGACGAGCTGCTCGACGCGTTCAAGGAGCTCACCCTCATCGAGCTCTCGGACTTCGTGAAGAAGTTCGAGGAGACCTTCGAGGTCACCGCCGCCGCCCCGGTCGCCGTCGCGGCCGCCGCCGGCCCCGCGGGCGCCCCGGCCGAGGCCGAGGCCGAGAAGGACGAGTTCAACGTCGTCCTCGACGCCGCCGGTGACAAGAAGATCCAGGTCATCAAGGTCGTCCGCGAGCTGGTCTCGGGCCTCGGCCTGAAGGAGGCCAAGGACCTCGTCGAGGCGGCCCCGAAGCCGATCCTCGAGGGTGTCGCCAAGGACGCGGCCGAGGCCGCGAAGGCGAAGCTCGAGGAGGCCGGCGCGAAGGTCAGCCTGAGCTGATCTCGGCCAGCACTCAGTACCGCCGAAGGGGCGGGCACCCTCACCGGGTGCCCGCCCCTTCGTCGTGCTCGAACCTCGGGTCCGAACCTCTGGCCCCCGAACCTCGCCGCAGCCCGGCTCAGCGGTCCCGGAGCTCCCGCCGGAGCAGCTTGCCGCTGACCGTCTTGGGGATCTCGTCCAGGAACTCGATCTGGCGGGGGTACTTGTAGGCCGCCATCCGCTCCTTCGTGAAGGCGATCAGCTCCTCCGCGGTGGCCTCCTTGCCCGCCCGCAGGCTCACGAAGGCCTTCACGGTCTCGCCCCGGTACTCGTCCGGCACCCCGATCACCGCGGCCTCCCGGACGGCCTCGTGCTCGTAGAGGACGTCCTCCACCTCGCGCGGCCACACCTTGTACCCGCCCGCGTTGATCTGGTCCTTCTTGCGGTCGACGATGTAGAACCAGCCACGGTCGTCCATGTACCCGACGTCGCCGGTGTGCAGTGCGCCCCCCGGGATCGCGTTGGCGGTCTCCTCGGGCTTGTTCCAGTAGCCCTTGACGACCTGGGGGCCGGTGGTGACGATCTCGCCGACCTCGCCCACGGGCAGGTCCTGCCCGTCCTCGCCGACGATCCGCACGACGGTGTCGTAGACCGGCACCCCCACCGACAGCGCTCCCGACGCCTCGTCGACGGGCGCCTCGGCGTGCGCGGGGACGCCGTGGCTCGGCGAGGTCGTCTCGGTGAGCCCGTAGATGTTGTGGATGTACTGCCCGAACGCCGCCGAGAACGCCTTCACCGTCGACGGCGGGATGGGCGCTCCGCCGGACCAGATCTTCGTCAGCGACCGCAGCGCGTCGGAGTCCGCGTTCGGGGCGTTCATCAGCGCGATGAACACCGTGATGGAGCCGACGGTGAAGGTGGGCCGCTCGTCCCGGATCAGCTCGATCGTCCCCGCCGGCTCGAAGCGGTGGAACAGGATCAGCGGCGCGCCGAGCAGCAGCGCGATCGTGACATGCCCGACCAGCCCGGTGATGTGGAACAGCGGCGCGATGCCGAGGACGACGTCGTCCGGGCCGAGCTCGCACAGCTGGCGGTAGGTCTGGGAGTTGAACACCAGGTTCGCGTGGGTGTTCATCGCACCCTTGGGCGGCCCGGTCGTGCCCGAGGTGTAGGTGAGGACGGCGGTGTCCTGCGGGTCGAAGGAGACCGGCGGGGGCGTGGTGCCGCGGAACCGCTCGATCAGCCCGGCCATGTCCAGGACGCCCTCCGGCGCCGGGACCCGGGGCGCCCCGCCGAGGAACCGCTCGTCGTCGCGGGTCTGGTACTCCCGCTCCGACGTCGTGATCACCGTCCGCACCGACGTGCCGCCCACGACCGACGCCGCGACGTCGCGGTACATGGTCTCGAGCGTCAGGAGCACGCTCGCCCCGGAGTCGGTGAGCAACAGGTCCAGCTCGCGCTCGCGGTTCATCGGGTTGATGTTGACGGCGATCCCGCCGGCCTTCCACGTGGCGACCAGCCCGATCACGTACTGCGGCACGTTCTGCAGGTAGAGCGCCAGCCGCTCGCCGGTCGCGAAGCCCGCGTCGAGCAGGCCCGCGGCGAGGGCGTCGGTCATGGCGTCCAGCTCGGCGTAGGTGATCCGGCCGTCGAAGTAGCGCAGCGCGTCGCCGTCCGGGTTCGCGGCCACGGAGGCCCGGAACATGGCCAGCGCGTCGTCGAACTCGAGGGTGAGCGAGGTGGGCTGGCCCTCGTCGTACCTGGCCAACCAGGGCTTCTCGTCGTAGAGGGACATCCGACTCCTTCGTCCTGCGCGGCGGTCGTGAGACGACTGCCCGACCGTCGTCGATCGTCGTGTCGAACGCGAGGGGGTGTCAACCGCTGAGCCGGATCCGCACCGGGCCGAGGGGACGTCGAGCCCCCGAGTACGATCTCGAGCGACCCGCAATGCTCCCGGTGGGCGACCCGTGGGAGCCCGTTCGGGTGGACCGCTCGGCTCCTGGTCCGCGCGGTGGAGTGCGACGAGACCCACGCCGGACGGGCGGGTGGTCGCACCCCGAACCGCAAAAGTGCCGGTCGTCCTGCCTGGGGGACCACTTACCGACGCGTAGCGTCTTGACTCGGTGCGCCTGTCAGGTCACTCTTGGGTCTCGGTGGTTGCCTTGGTACTTGGCTCGGCGACCCGTCTCGACAGCGGCTGCGTTTGCGGCTAGACTGCCTCTTTGCGCTGCCTCCGCCCAGGTTCCGCGTGCACGCTGTCGGAAATTCCCGCCGGTCAGGGTCCTCCGTCCCGTCAGGGGCTTCAAGGACCTCTCCGGTGCAGAACGTCCGGCTGAGTGCTCGCCGGGCCTGGTCGGAGTCCGCGCCCTGACAATAATCGGCGAGTCCTGCTCCCCGGCTACACCGGACGGTCCCGCGTCCTGAGATCGCAGCAAGGCCTGCGACTCGGCGAAGTGGGGGTGACGGTAGCGCTTCGGGGGCGGTGCCCGCCAGACGAGAGCGTAGTTCTCGGAAGGACGCATCTTGGCTGTCTCCCGCGCCACCGTGACCACTGCGACCCCCGGTAACGCCGTCTCGGCGAACCCGAGCTTCCCTGGCGCACCCACCCGTGTTTCCTTCGCGAAGATCCGCGAGCCGCTGGAGGTGCCTGACCTCCTCGATCTGCAGATCCAGTCCTTCCAGTGGCTGGTCGGTGACGAGGCCTGGTTCCAGCGGCGGATCGACGCCGGCGACGAGAACCCGGTCGGGGGTCTCGAGGAGATCCTGACGGAGATCTCTCCGATCGAGGACTTCTCCGGGTCCATGTCGCTGTCCTTCTCCGACCCGCGCTTCGACGAGGTCAAGGCCTCCGTCGAGGAGTGCCGGGACAAGGACATGACCTACGGGGCCCCGCTGTTCGTCACCGCGGAGTTCACCAACAACACCACCGGCGAGATCAAGAGCCAGACGGTGTTCATGGGTGACTTCCCGGTGATGACCGACAAGGGCACCTTCATCATCAACGGCACCGAGCGCGTCGTGGTGTCGCAGCTGGTGCGGTCCCCGGGTGTCTACTTCGACCACAACATCGACAAGACGACCGAGAAGGACGTCTACTCGGTGAAGGTCATCCCGAGCCGCGGTGCCTGGCTCGAGTTCGACGTCGACAAGCGCGACACCGTCGGCGTCCGGATCGACCGCAAGCGCCGCCAGCCGGTCACCGTGCTGCTCAAGGCGCTGGGGTGGACCGCGGAGGCGATCCAGGAGCGTTTCGGGTTCTCCGAGACGATCATGGCGACCCTCGAGAAGGACCACACCGCCGGGCAGGACGAGGCCCTGCTCGACATCTACCGCAAGCTGCGCCCGGGTGAGCCCCCGACGCGGGAGAGCGCGCAGACGCTCCTGGAGAACCTGTTCTTCAAGGACAAGCGCTACGACCTCGCGAAGGTCGGCCGGTACAAGATCAACAAGAAGCTCGGCCTCAGTGAGGCGCCCAGCCTGGGCACCCTCACCGAGGAGGACATCGCCACCACCATCGAGTACCTCGTCCGGCTGCACGCCGGCGAGACCATGATGGCGGCGCCCGGTAAGCCGGGCGAGGAGATCCCGGTCGAGACCGACGACATCGACCACTTCGGCAACCGGCGCCTGCGCACGGTCGGCGAGCTCATCCAGAACCAGGTCCGCGTGGGCCTGTCCCGGATGGAGCGCGTCGTCCGCGAGCGGATGACCACGCAGGACGTCGAGGCGATCACCCCGCAGACCCTGATCAACATCCGGCCCGTCGTGGCCGCGATCAAGGAGTTCTTCGGCACCTCGCAGCTGTCCCAGTTCATGGACCAGCACAACCCGCTGGCCGGGCTGACGCACAAGCGGCGTCTGTCCGCGCTGGGCCCGGGTGGTCTGTCCCGTGAGCGCGCCGGCTTCGAGGTCCGCGACGTGCACCCGTCGCACTACGGCCGCATGTGCCCGATCGAGACCCCGGAAGGCCCGAACATCGGCCTGATCGGGTCCCTGTCGACGTTCGCGCAGGTCAACCCGTTCGGCTTCATCCAGACGCCGTACCGCAAGGTCGTCGACGGCCAGGTCACCGAGCAGATCGACTACCTGACCGCCGACGAGGAGGACCGCTTCGTCATCGCGCAGGCGAACGCGCCGCTGCTCGACGACGGGCACTTCCAGGAGGACAAGGTCCTCGTCCGCCGCAAGGGCGGCGAGGTCGACCTGATCCCGCCGGCGGGCGTCGAGTACATCGACGTGTCGCCGCGACAGATGGTGTCGGTCGCCACCGCGCTGATCCCGTTCCTCGAGCACGACGACGCGAACCGCGCCCTGATGGGCGCGAACATGCAGCGCCAGTCCGTGCCGCTGCTGCGTTCCGAGTCGCCGCTGGTCGGCACCGGGATGGAGCTGCGCGCCGCGGTCGACGCCGGGGACGTCGTCGTCACCGAGAAGGCGGGTGTCGTCGAGGAGCTGTGCGCCGACTACATCACGATCATGGCCGACGAGGGCACCCGGCAGACGTACCGGCTGAACAAGTTCCGGCGCTCGAACCAGGGCACCTGCAACAACCAGAAGCCGATCGTGGACGAGGGCCAGCGGGTCGAGGTGGGCCAGGTGCTCGCCGACGGTCCGTGCACCGAGAACGGTGAGATGGCCCTGGGCAAGAACCTGCTCGTGGCGATCATGCCGTGGGAGGGCCACAACTACGAGGACGCGATCATCCTCTCGCAGCGCCTGGTGCAGGACGACGTGCTCACGTCGATCCACATCGAGGAGCACGAGATCGACGCCCGGGACACCAAGCTCGGCGCCGAGGAGATCACCCGGGACATCCCGAACGTCTCCGAGGAGGTCCTCGCGGACCTGGACGAGCGCGGCATCATCCGGATCGGCGCCGAGGTCCAGCCCGGCGACATCCTGGTCGGCAAGGTCACCCCCAAGGGCGAGACCGAGCTGACCCCGGAGGAGCGCCTGCTCCGCGCGATCTTCGGTGAGAAGGCGCGCGAGGTCCGGGACACCTCGCTGAAGGTCCCGCACGGCGAGAACGGCAAGGTCATCGGCATCCGGGTCTTCTCCCGGGACGACGACGACGAGCTCGCGCCGGGCGTCAACGAGCTGGTCCGCGTCTACGTGGCCCAGAAGCGCAAGATCCAGGACGGCGACAAGCTCGCCGGCCGGCACGGCAACAAGGGCGTCATCGGCAAGATCCTCCCCGCCGAGGACATGCCCTTCCTGCCGGACGGCACCCCCGTCGACATCATCCTGAACACGCACGGCGTGCCGCGACGGATGAACATCGGCCAGGTCCTGGAGACCCACCTCGGGTGGATCGCCAAGTCCGGCTGGGAGGTCGAGGGCAGGCCCGACTGGGCGTCCAAGATGCCCGACGAGCTCCTCTCCGTGCCCGCCGGCACGAACACCGCGGTGCCGGTGTTCGACGGCGCCAAGGAGAACGAGATCACCGGGCTGCTGGGTTCGACCCGGCCCAACCGGGACGGCGAGCGCATGGTCGGCCCGGACGGCAAGGCGCAGCTGCTCGACGGCCGCTCCGGCGAGCCGTACCCGTTCCCGGTCGCGGTCGGCTACATGTACATCCTGAAGCTGGCCCACCTGGTGGACGACAAGATCCACGCCCGCTCCACCGGTCCGTACTCCATGATCACCCAGCAGCCGCTCGGCGGTAAGGCCCAGTTCGGTGGCCAGCGCTTCGGTGAGATGGAGTGCTGGGCGATGCAGGCCTACGGCGCCGCCTACACCCTGCAGGAACTGCTCACCATCAAGTCCGACGACGTGGTGGGCAGGGTCAAGGTCTACGAGGCCATCGTCAAGGGGGAGAACATCCCCGAGCCGGGCATCCCCGAGTCGTTCAAGGTGCTGCTGAAGGAGCTTCAGTCGCTCTGCCTGAACGTCGAGGTGCTGTCCAGCGACGGCGCGGCCATCGAGATGCGCGACACCGACGACGAGGACCTCGAGCGGGCCGCGGCGAACCTGGGCATCAACCTGTCCAGCCGCCCCGGATCCGACTCGATGACCATCGACGACGTCGTCAACTGACCCTGGCCGGTTCCACGTACCGAATTCATTTCTTCGGGGAAACTGAGGACAAATAAGTGCTCGACGTCAACTTCTTCGACGAGCTGCGGATCGGCCTGGCTACCGCCGAGGACATCCGCCAGTGGTCGCACGGCGAGGTCAAGAAGCCGGAGACCATCAACTACCGCACGCTCAAGCCCGAGAAGGACGGACTCTTCTGCGAGAAGATCTTCGGTCCGACCCGGGACTGGGAGTGCTACTGCGGTAAGTACAAGCGCGTCCGGTTCAAGGGCATCATCTGCGAGCGCTGCGGCGTGGAGGTCACGCGCGCCAAGGTGCGTCGTGAGCGGATGGGCCACATCGAGCTGGCCGCCCCCGTCACGCACATCTGGTACTTCAAGGGTGTGCCGAGCCGGCTGGGCTACCTGCTCGACCTGGCGCCGAAGGATCTCGAGAAGATCATCTACTTCGCCGCCTACGCCATCACGTCGGTGAACAAGGACCTGCGTCACCAGGACCTGTCCACGCTCGAGAACGAGATGAGCGTGGAGCGCAAGCGGGTCGAGGTGCGCCGGGACACCGATCTCGAGGCGCGTGCGCAGAAGCTCGAGACCGACATCGCCGAGCTCGAGGCGGAGGGCGCGAAGAGCGACGTCCGCCGCAAGGTCAAGGAGGGTGGCGAGCGCGAGATGCGCCAGCTCCGTGACCGTGCCCAGCGCGAGCTGGACCGGCTCGACGAGATCTGGACCACCTTCACCAAGCTGGACGTGCAGCAGCTGATCGCGGACGAGGGTCTCTACCGCGAGCTGTACGACCGGTACGGGGACTACTTCACCGGCGCCATGGGTGCGGAGAGCATCCAGACGCTGCTGAAGAACTTCGACATCCCGGCCGAGGCCGAGAAGCTGCGGGAGATCATCCGCAGCGGCAAGGGGCAGAAGAAGCTCCGCGCCCTCAAGCGCCTCAAGGTCGTCGCGGCGTTCCAGACCACCGGCAACTCGCCCATGGGCATGGTGCTGGACTGCGTCCCGGTCATCCCGCCGGACCTGCGCCCGATGGTGCAGCTCGACGGTGGCCGCTTCGCCACGTCGGACCTGAACGACCTGTACCGCCGGGTCATCAACCGGAACAACCGCCTCAAGCGACTGATCGACCTCGGCGCGCCCGAGATCATCGTCAACAACGAGAAGCGGATGCTGCAGGAGGCCGTCGACGCGCTGTTCGACAACGGCCGCCGCGGCCGGCCGGTGACGGGCCCGGGCAACCGGCCGCTCAAGTCGCTGTCCGACCTGCTCAAGGGCAAGCAGGGCCGGTTCCGCCAGAACCTGCTCGGCAAGCGTGTCGACTACTCCGGCCGTTCGGTCATCGTCGTCGGCCCGCAGCTGAAGCTGCACCAGTGCGGTCTGCCCAAGCAGATGGCGCTGGAGCTGTTCAAGCCGTTCGTGATGAAGCGGCTGGTGGACCTGAACCACGCGCAGAACATCAAGTCCGCCAAGCGGATGGTGGAGCGCGGGCGTTCTCAGGTGTGGGACGTGCTCGAGGAGGTCATCTCCGAGCACCCCGTGCTGCTCAACCGCGCGCCCACGCTGCACCGCCTCGGCATCCAGGCCTTCGAGCCGCAGCTGGTGGAGGGCAAGGCCATCCAGCTGCACCCGCTGGTCTGCGAGGCGTTCAACGCGGACTTCGACGGTGACCAGATGGCGGTCCACCTGCCGCTGTCGGCCGAGGCCCAGGCCGAGGCCCGGGTGCTGATGCTCTCGAGCAACAACATCCTGTCGCCGGCGTCCGGCCGTCCGCTCGCCATGCCGCGGCTGGACATGGTCACGGGTCTGTTCCACCTGACCCGGATCCGCCCGGACGCGCACGGCAACGGCGGGTCGTACAGCTCGCTGGCCGAGGCGATCATGGCCTACGACCGCAAGACGCTGCACCTGCAGGCGCCGATCAAGATCCGGCTCCCCGGGGTCGCCCCGATCGTCGGGACGGAACTGGCCGAGGGCGAGGTCTGGAAGGCGGAGACGACGCTGGGCCGCGTGCTCTTCAACGAGCTGCTCCCGGCGGACTACCCCTTCATCAACGACGCGCTGCCCAAGAAGGCCCAGGCCGCGATCATCAACGACCTGGCCGAGCGCTACTCGATGACCGAGGTCGCGCAGGTGCTGGACCGGCTCAAGGACGCGGGCTTCTACTGGGCCACGCGTTCCGGGGTCACGATCGCGATCGACGACGTCGTGGTGCCGCCGAACAAGCAGCAGATCCTCGACGGGTACGAGCTCAAGGCCGACCAGGTCAACAAGCGGTACCAGCGCGGTGCGCTCTCCCACCAGGAGCGCAACGACGAGATGGTCAAGATCTGGACCCAGGCGTCCGAAGAGGTCGCCAAGGCCATGGAGGACAACTTCCCGGACGACAACCCGATCCCGTTGATCGTGAAGTCGGGCGCGGCGGGCAACATGACCCAGGTCCGGCAGCTCGCCGGTATGCGTGGTCTGGTCGCCAACCCCAAGGGCGAGTACATCCCCCGGCCCATCAAGGCGAACTTCCGCGAGGGCCTGTCCGTGCTGGAGTACTTCATCTCCACGCACGGCACGCGTAAGGGCCTCGCGGACACCGCGCTCCGTACGGCGGACTCGGGCTACCTGACCCGTCGTCTCGTCGACGTCTCGCAGGACGTCATCGTCCGTGAGGTGGACTGCGGGACCGAGCGGGCGGTCGCCATGGCCGTCACGGAGGAGACCGCGGACGGGACGCTCATCCCGCACCGCTACATCCGCACCTCGGTCTACGCGCGGTGCTCCGCCGAGGAGGTCCGTGACGCGGACGGCAACGTCATCGTCGAGAAGGGCGGGGACCTCGGTGACCCGGCCCTCGACGCGCTGGTGGCCGCCGGCGTCCGCGAGATCCGCGTGCGCAGCGCGCTGACCTGCGCGTCCGCCACGGGTATCTGCGGGATGTGCTACGGCCGCTCGATGGCCACCGGCAAGCTGGTGGACGTCGGCGAGGCCGTCGGCATCGTCGCGGCCCAGTCCATCGGTGAGCCCGGTACGCAGCTGACCATGCGTACGTTCCACCAGGGTGGTGTCGCCGGTGACGACATCACGACCGGTCTGCCCCGTGTCACGGAGCTCTTCGAGGCTCGCGTGCCGCGTGGTAAGGCGCCCATCGCGGACGTCGACGGCCGGATCCGCATCGAGGACGGCGACCGCTTCTGGAAGATCACCCTCACCCCGGACGACGGGGGCGAGGAGATCGTCTACGAGAAGCTGTCGAAGCGTCAGTGGCTGGCGATGACCGACATCGACGGCCAGGAGCGCCCGCTCCGCGACGGCGACCACGTGCACGTCGGCCAGCTGCTCCTCGAGGGCACGGCGGACCCGCACGAGGTGCTGCGCGTCATGGGCCCGCGTGAGGTGCAGCTGCACCTCGTGCGTGAGGTGCAGAAGGTGTACCGCACGCAGAGCGTGGACATCCACGACAAGCACATCGAGGTCATCGTCCGGCAGATGCTCCGCCGGGTGACGATCATCGACTCGGGTGCCACCGAGTTTCTGCCGGGCGCGCTCGCCGAGCGCGGTGACTTCGAGTCGCAGAACCGGCGTGTGGTGGCCGAGGGCAACGAGCCGGCCTCCGGCCGCCCGGTGCTCATGGGGATCACGAAGGCCTCGCTGGCGACGGAGTCGTGGCTGTCCGCGGCCTCGTTCCAGGAGACCACCCGGATCCTCACCGATGCCGCGATCAACGGAAAGCGCGACAAGCTCGTCGGGCTCAAGGAGAACGTGATCATCGGCAAGCTGATCCCCGCCGGTACGGGGATCAACCGGTACCGCAACATCCAGGTGCAGCCCACGGAGGAGGCCCGCGCGGCCGCCTACGCGCTGCCGAGCTACGACGACGGCTACTACAGCCCCGACGTGTTCGGCACGGGCACCGGTGCCGCGGTGCCGCTCGACGACTACGACTTCGGCCGCGACTACCGCTAGGTAGCCGCATCGCCCGGTCCCGCGACGGTGGGACCGGGCGTTGGTCGAAGGCGAGGTCCTGAACGGGGCCGGATACCGCTCTCCCGTGGCGGTGTCCGGCCCCGTTCGTCATGTCCGGCGAAAGAGGGTCCATCTCCTACCGGATGCGGTAGTTCTCCGCGTCGAAGTCCCTGGTCCGGCGGCGGTACTCGGTCATCGTGCCGGGCCAGTTGTTGACGATCCGGCCGTCGCCGCCGGCGCGGTACCAGCTGGTGCACTCGGTCCAGACGCTTCCCGTGAGCCGCTCCTGCATCTCCACGTCGTAGTCCGTGGCGGCGTCCGCGCGGACCTCCACCGAGGACGCG
Organism: Pseudonocardia sp.; assembly: GCA_025869365.1. Lineage (GTDB taxonomy): Bacteria > Actinomycetota > Actinomycetes > Mycobacteriales > Pseudonocardiaceae > Pseudonocardia. The sequence goes on along the minus strand of JAOZVV010000179.1, from coordinate 12,788 downwards.
CCGGCCGCGAGCACCCGGATGCCCTCGCGGGCGTAGCGGATCTGGGACTCCAGCATGTGCACGATCGAGCCCGAGCCGACGTTCGTGTTGGGGCCGTAGAGCAGGAACAGGTTCGGGAAGCCCGGGACCGTGATCCCGAGGTGCGCCCGCGCCCCGTCCCGCCACTGCGCGGAGAGCTCGACGCCGCCCCGGCCGAAGACCTTCATCGGGGCGAGGAAGTCGTTCGCCCGGAAGCCGGTGCCGAACACGAGGACGTCCGCCGGGTGCAGCGTGCCGTCGGCGGTGCGGATGCCGTCCGGGGTGACCTCCGCGATCGCCGTGGTCTCCACGGCGACATGCGGCTTCGCCAGGGCCCGGAACCAGTCGGACGAGATCAGGATCCGCTTGCAGCCCACCGGATGGTCCGGCTCGACGCGGGCGCGCAGCGCGGGATCGCGCAGCTGCGCGCGGACGAGTCCGGCGTAGGCCAGCCGGAACGGTGCGGCGGCGGCGCGGACCGTCGTCAGCCCCAGGGCCCCGAACTCGAAGAACGCGCCCCAGAACGCGCGTGAGGCCGCGCGCCACGCGGGGAACCGCTGGAAGAAGGCCTGCGCCCGGCTCCCGTAGCGCCGGTCCGGCTTCGGGATCAGGTAGGGGGCGGAACGCTGGAACACGGTCAGCCCGGCGACGTCGTCGGCGATGGCGGGGACGAACTGGATGGCGCTGGCGCCGGTCCCGACCACGGCCACCCGTTTACCGCGCAGGTCGACACCGTGGTCCCAGCGCGCGGAGTGGAACACCGGGCCGCGAAAGCTCGCCAGGCCGGGCAGCTCCGGCTCCGCGGGGTTGGAGAGCTGTCCGCAGGCGGAGACCAGGGCGTCCACCTCGATGCTCTCGCCGGTGTCCGTCGCGAGCCGCCACGCCGCCCGGTCCTCGTCGTAGCGGGCCTCGGTCACCTCGGTGCGCAGCCGCAGGTCCGGCCCGAGCCCGTGCTCGGCGGTGACCCGCCGCAGGTAGCGCAGGATGTCCGGCTGCGGGGCGAAGCGCCGCGACCACTCCCGCCCGGGTGCGAACGAGTACGAGTAGAGGTGGGAGGGGACGTCGCAGGCCGCACCGGGATAGGTGTTGTCCCGCCACACCCCGCCCACGCCGTCCGCCTTCTCGAACAGCGTGGTGTCCGCCAGGCCGTCCGCCCGCAGCGCCGCGCCCATGCCGATCCCGCCGAACCCCGTCCCCACGACGGCGACCCGGGGCCGCCGGATGACGACGTCCCGGCGCAGGGCGGCGCCGAACGCGCGGAGGTCCGTGGCGGCCTGTGCGAGCAGGCCGGCGAAGAGCAGGTGGTCGTGCCACATCCCGGGCGCGACGTGCAGGTCCGCCCGGCCGCCCGTGGCGACGACCTCGCGGGCGAGCCGCCGCGCGTCCCCCACGAGGATCTCGTCGCCCCCGGCGACGACGTGCAGCGGCGGCAGACCGGAGAGATCGGCGTCGAGGGGTGCAGACCGGGGGAGTCCGCACCCCCGCGGTAGGCCGCGGCGGCCCGCCGGAGCCACCGCGGATCGAGCATCGCGTCCCGGTCGGCGTTGGCGGCGACCGCGGGGTCGGTGAGGTCCGGGTCGAGCCACGGGGAGATCAGGCCGGCCGTGGCCGGGAGCGCCTCGCCCGAGTCCCGCAGCCGTAGGAGCAGCGCGAGGACGATCCCGGCCCCGGCGGAATCCCCGGCGAGCACGATGCGTTGTGCTTCGTGGCCGGCGTCGAGGAGGGCGTGGAAGGCGGCGTGCGCGTCGTCCACCGCGGCCGGGTACGGGTGTTCCGGTGCGCGTCGGTAGTGCAGCAGGTGCACGGCACATCCGGCGGCGTCGGCGAGCCCGGCGCCGAGGCCGAGGTGCGAGGCCGGGGAACCGGTCGTGTACCCGCCGCCGTGCAGGAAGAGGGCGACGTGGGGGCCGGTGGACCCCGCGGTCGTGACCCTGAGCGAGGGGACGCCACCCAGCGTGGAGGGGGTGCTCTTGGTGCCACGGGGGAGGGGGAGCACGTGGCCGAGCAGATCGAGCAGCCGACGTTGCGCGCCCACGGGTACCCCGGGGGACAGCGCGGGAGCGACGGTGGTCCGCACGAGCGCCCGGACCACGGGGCGCGGCAGCGTGAGGTGCATTACCGGACGGTAACCAGGACGGCGGCCGAGCGGGACCGCCCGGACGGGGCAGTGTGGGCCCGCGCGGGCCAGTGCCGGTGACGGGTCGTCGGTGCAGGTCAGCGGCCGGTCGGCCGGGCGGGATGATCGGCGGATCGAGGCCGGAGGAGGGTGTGGTGTGCGGTGAGCGGAAGAAGCGCTGCGGCGAGCGGGTGAGTCGGCTTGCCTCGGCGCGGCGTGCTGCGGCAGTCTGCGGGCACCGTCGTAGGACCTGACCGGACCCGTTTTGACCCTCGTGGCGCGGGCCGAGTATTCTTGGGTCTTGCGCTCGTTCGCGCGCGTCCGGATCTGTCTCGCCCATCAGGGCTCCTGGGTTTCCCCGGGTTCTCGGGGGATGTCGGTCCGGGTGACACGATCGGGCCGATCCGTGTGTCTGTCGGTTCCTCGGGCCCTGTCGGTGCCTGGAGCTCGGTGGACGGCGGGCACCCTGCACGCTCCCCGGAGTTGCGAGAACGCATCGTCATGGGATCGCTCGGGGGCGCGACACGCCCGACCTCGGGGTCCGGTGGGCCGGCTCGTCCGGCCCGGAGAACCCGCAGGGTGGACGCGGCGCGGAACAGCACGACTTGCCCGCCCGGGCGGCCGCCCGGGCGAGACACCTGAGAAGCACCAAGGGAAGAAGTAGACGGTTCATGCCCACGATTCAGCAGCTGGTCCGTAAGGGCCGCGAGGACAAGGTCTCCAAGACCAAGACCGCCGCCCTCAAGGGCAGCCCCCAGCGACGCGGCGTGTGCACGCGCGTCTACACGACGACCCCGAAGAAGCCGAACTCGGCACTGCGGAAGGTCGCCCGCGTCAAGCTCAGCAGTGGCATCGAGGTCACCGCCTACATCCCGGGCGAGGGCCACAACCTGCAGGAGCACTCGATCGTGCTGGTCCGCGGCGGTCGTGTGAAGGACCTGCCGGGTGTCCGGTACAAGGTCATCCGCGGCTCGCTCGACACGCAGGGCGTGAAGAACCGCAAGCAGTCCCGCAGCCGTTACGGCGCGAAGAAGGAGAAGAGCTGATATGCCGCGCAAGGGCCCCGCTCCGAAGCGGCCGCTGGTCTCCGACCCGGTCTACAGCTCTCCGCTGGTCACCCAGCTGGTGAACAAGGTGCTCCAGGACGGCAAGCGTTCGCTGGCCGAGCGCATCGTCTACGCCGCCCTCGAGGGCACGCGCGAGAAGACCGGCACGGACCCGGTCGTCACGCTCAAGCGCGCGCTGGACAACGTCAAGCCGGCCCTCGAGGTCCGCAGCCGCCGTGTCGGTGGCGCGACCTACCAGGTCCCGGTCGAGGTCCGCGCGGTGCGGCAGACCACGCTGGGGCTGCGGTGGCTGGTCAGCTACGCCGGCCAGCGTCGCGAGAAGACCATGGTCGAGCGGCTCATGAACGAGCTGCTGGACGCGAGCAACGGTCTGGGTGCCGCCGTCAAGCGGCGCGAGGACATGCACAAGATGGCGGAGTCCAACAAGGCCTTCGCCCACTACCGCTGGTGACGGGCCCGATCGTCCGCGCCAACCTCCACTAAGAGGGAAGAGAGCTGACAGTGGCACGGGACGTGCTGACGGACCTCACCAAGGTCCGCAACATCGGCATCATGGCTCACATCGATGCCGGCAAGACCACCACCACCGAGCGGATCCTGTACTACACCGGGATCAACTACAAGATCGGTGAGGTCCACGACGGCGCGGCGACGATGGACTGGATGGAGGAGGAGCAGAAGCGCGGCATCACGATCACCTCCGCCGCGACCACCTGCTTCTGGAACGACCACCAGATCAACATCATCGACACCCCGGGTCACGTCGACTTCACCGTCGAGGTGGAGCGCTCGCTGCGCGTGCTCGACGGCGCGGTAGCGGTGTTCGACGGCAAGGAAGGTGTCGAGCCCCAGTCCGAGCAGGTCTGGCGGCAGGCCACCAAGTACGACGTTCCCCGCATCTGCTTCGTCAACAAGATGGACAAGCTGGGCGCGGACTTCTACTACACGGTGCGCACCATCCAGGAGCGCCTCGGCGCCAAGCCGCTGCCCATCCAGCTCCCGGTCGGCTCGGAGAACGACTTCGTCGGAGTCGTCGACCTCGTCGAGATGCGGGCGCTGACCTGGCGCGGTGACGTCCAGAAGGGCGAGGACTACACCGTCGAGGAGATCCCGGCCGACATGGCCGAGGTCGTCGCGGAGTGGCGCGAGAAGCTGATCGAGGCCGTCGCCGAGACCGACGACGCGCTCATGGAGCTCTACCTCGGTGGCGAGGAGCTCACGGTCGAGCAGATCAAGACCGGTATCCGGCGGATCGTCACGAACCGCGCGGCGTACCCGGTCCTCTGCGGGTCCGCGTTCAAGAACAAGGGCGTCCAGCCCATGCTCGACGCGGTCATCGACTACCTGCCGTCGCCGTACGACGTGCCGCCGGTCGAGGGCACGCTGCCGGACGGGGAGACCCCGGCCAGCCGCAAGCCCAGCAAGGACGAGCCGTTCGCCGGCCTCGCCTTCAAGATCGCCGCGCACCCGTTCTTCGGCAAGCTCACCTACGTCCGGGTCTACTCGGGCCGGGTCGCCGCGGGCTCCCAGGTCATCAACTCGACCAAGGACCGCAAGGAGCGCATCGGGAAGCTCTTCCAGATGCACGCCAACAAGGAGAACCCGGTCGACGAGGCCATGGCCGGCCACATCTACGCGGTCATCGGCCTGAAGGACACGACGACGGGCGACACGCTCTGCGACCCGCAGGCACCGATCGTCCTCGAGTCGATGTCCTTCCCGGACCCGGTGATCCAGGTCGCGGTCGAGCCGAAGACCAAGGCCGACCAGGAGAAGCTGGGCATCGCGATCCAGAAGCTCGCGGAGGAGGACCCCACGTTCCAGGTCTCCCTGGACGAGGAGAGCGGTCAGACGATCCTCGCCGGCATGGGCGAGCTGCACCTCGAGGTGCTCGTCAACCGGATGAAGTCCGACTACAAGGTCGAGGCGAACATCGGTAAGCCGCAGGTCGCCTACCGCGAGACGATCCGCAAGGCCGTCGAGAAGTACAGCTACACGCACAAGAAGCAGACCGGTGGCTCGGGCCAGTTCGCCAAGGTGATCATCACCCTGGAGCCGCTGGACACCGCGGACGGTGCGCTGTACGAGTTCGACAACAAGGTCACCGGTGGCCGTATCCCGCGGGAGTACATCCCGTCGGTCGACGCCGGCGCGCAGGACGCCATGCAGTACGGCATCCTCGCCGGGTACCCGCTGGTCGGGGTCAAGCTGACCCTGGTCGACGGTGCCTACCACGAGGTCGACTCGTCCGAGATGGCCTTCAAGGTCGCCGGCTCGATCGCGCTCAAGGAGGCGGCCCGCCAGGCGAGCCCGGCCCTCCTCGAGCCGATGATGGCCGTCGAGGTCACGACGCCCGAGGACTACATGGGTGACGTGATCGGCGACCTCAACTCCCGCCGTGGCCAGATCCAGGCCATGGAGGAGCGGTCGGGCGCACGCATCGTCAAGGCGCTCGTCCCGCTGTCCGAGATGTTCGGCTATGTCGGCGACCTCCGGTCGCGGACACAGGGCCGGGCGAACTACACGATGGTCTTCGACTCGTACGCCGAGGTTCCGGCGAACGTGGCCAAGGAGATCATCGCCAAGGCGACGGGCGAGTGAGAGTGCCGGGTCGCGGCCCTGTAGGGTCCGCGGCCCGGCTCCACGCAAGACCGTTCCACACCCAGACCTGCCGTCAGCACGGCGGATAAGAACATCAAGTCCAGGAGGACACTGCAGTGGCGAAGGCGAAGTTCGAGCGGACCAAGCCGCACGTCAACATCGGCACCATTGGTCACATCGACCACGGCAAGACCACGCTGACGGCGGCCATCACCAAGGTTCTGCACGACAAGTACCCGGACCTCAACGAGGCCTCGGCGTTCGACATGATCGACAAGGCGCCGGAAGAGCGCCAGCGCGGTATCACGATCTCCATCGCGCACGTCGAGTACCAGACCGAGAAGCGGCACTACGCCCACGTGGACTGCCCCGGTCACGCGGACTACATCAAGAACATGATCACCGGTGCGGCGCAGATGGACGGCGCCATCCTGGTGGTCGCCGCGACCGACGGTCCGATGCCTCAGACGCGTGAGCACGTGCTGCTCGCCCGTCAGGTCGGCGTGCCGTACATCGTGGTGGCGCTCAACAAGTCCGACATGGTCGACGACGAGGAGATCCTCGAACTCGTCGAGCTGGAGGTCCGTGAGCTGCTGTCGTCGCAGGAGTACCCGGGCGACGACCTGCCGATCGTGCGTGTCTCGGCGCTCAAGGCGCTCGAGGGCGACGCCGAGTGGGCCGCGAAGCTCCTCGAGCTGATGGACGCCGTCGACGAGAGCATCCCGGAGCCCGAGCGGGACATCGCGAAGCCGTTCCTCATGCCCGTCGAGGACGTCTTCACGATCACCGGCCGCGGCACGGTCGTCACCGGCCGTATCGAGCGCGGCATCGTCAAGGTGAACGAGGAGGTGGAGATCGTCGGCATCAAGGAGAAGTCGACGAAGACCACCGTCACCGGTGTCGAGATGTTCCGCAAGATCCTCGACGAGGGTCGCGCGGGCGAGAACGTGGGCCTGCTGGTCCGCGGCATCAAGCGCGAGGACGTCGAGCGCGGCCAGGTCATCGTCAAGCCGGGCTCGATCACCCCGCACACGGAGTTCGAGGGCCAGGTCTACATCCTGTCGAAGGACGAGGGTGGCCGTCACACCCCGTTCTTCAACAACTACCGTCCGCAGTTCTACTTCCGGACGACGGATGTGACCGGCGTGGTGACGCTGCCCAGCGGCACCGAGATGGTCATGCCGGGCGACAACACCACCATGAGCGTCGCGTTGATCCAGCCGATCGCCATGGAGGAGGGCCTGCAGTTCGCCATCCGTGAGGGTGGACGGACCGTCGGCGCCGGCCAGGTCATCAAGATCACCAAGTAAGACCCTCGCGGCCCGTGGACCCTCGTGGTCCACGGGCCGCACCCCGGTCGAGGGTGCCTGGAACACGTATGGCATCCTTGACGGGTTGCGCGTTGGAGGTAGGACGCGCGGAAGCCGGGTTTCCCGGGACTCCGCGCACCGCCCGCCGACGCCGGCCCCGGATCGACAGGCGAACCCCCTGGGGGGAGCGGTGAACCGGGGACCGGTGTGCGAGTAGTAGGGCGACACGCCCGACCTCGTGGACCGGAGCCCACTGGGTGGGATGAGGATCAGGACGAGCGCGAGCTCCCCCCGGTCCCCGGCCCACATGGGTGAGACCTGAACAGAGCGCGGACCGTGGTCCGGATCGCCACGCCCCGGTGGGGCGGAGGCGAGGCCGGCGGCCAGGTTTGAGCGATGCGGGGCTCCCGAACGGGGGGCTCGACCCGGAAAACCGTGAAGCAGCGGCAGGAAGAAGAGGACGACCCACGACCATGGCGGGACAGAAGATCCGCATCAGGCTCAAGGCCTACGACCACGAGGCAATCGACGCGTCTGCTCGCAAGATCGTGGAGACCGTGACGCGTACCGGTGCCCGGGTCGTCGGGCCTGTGCCGCTGCCGACCGAGAAGAACGTGTACTGCGTCATCCGCTCGCCGCACAAGTACAAGGACTCGCGCGAGCACTTCGAGATGCGCACTCACAAGCGGCTCATCGACATCCTCGACCCGACGCCGAAGACGGTCGACGCGCTGATGCGCATCGACCTTCCGGCGAGTGTCGACGTCAACATCCAGTAGGGCTGACGAGACGATGACGACTCAGACGAGTTCCAAGCAGGCTAGGCAGATCACCGGGATCCTCGGGCGCAAGCTCGGGATGACCCAGGTGTTCGACGAGAACAACCGGATCGTCCCGGTGACCGTGGTCCAGGCCGGACCCAACGTGGTGACCCAGATCCGCACCCAGGAGACCGACGGCTATGTCGCCGTCCAGCTCGCCTTCGGTGCTGTGGACCCGCGCCGGGTGAACAAGCCGGAGACCGGTCACTTCGCGAAGGCGGGGGTCACCCCCCGGCGCTTCACCGTCGAGCTCCGCACCTCCGACGCCGGCGAGTACAGCCTCGGCCAGGAGATCACCGCGGAGGCCTTCGAGGCGGGCACGACGGTCGACGTCGTGGGCACCACGAAGGGCAAGGGCACCGCGGGTGTCATGAAGCGCCACGGCTTCCACGGCCTCGGCGCCTCGCACGGTGTCCAGCGCAAGCACCGCTCGCCGGGCTCCATCGGCGGTTGTGCCACACCGGGTCGCGTCTTCAAGGGCGTCCGGATGGCCGGCCGGATGGGTGTCGCGCGGGTGACCACGCAGAACCTGACCGTGCACCGGGTCGACGCCGAGCGCGGCCTGCTGCTGATCAAGGGTGCGATCCCCGGCGCCAAGGGCGGCCTCGTGGTCGTCAAGACGGCCGCGAAGGGTGGTGTGAAGGCATGAGCACGATCGACGTGAAGACCCCCGAGGGCAAGGCGAGCGGCAGCGTCGAGCTGCCCGCGCACGTCTTCGACGTGAACGCCAGCATCCCGCTGATGCACCAGGTGGTCGTGGCCCAGCTGGCCGCGGCCCGCCAGGGCACGCACGACACCAAGACCCGCGGCGAGGTTCGCGGCGGTGGCCGCAAGCCGTACCGGCAGAAGGGCACCGGTCGCGCCCGTCAGGGCTCGACCCGCGCGCCGCAGTTCGCCGGTGGTGGCACGGTCCACGGCCCGACGCCGCGTGACTACACCCAGCGGACCCCGAAGAAGATGAAGGCCGCCGCCCTGCGTGGCGCCCTCTCGGACCGGGCCCGCGCCGGGCTGGTGCACGTGGTGACCGGCCTGGTCGAGGGCAGCACGCCCTCGACGAAGTCCGCCCGCTCGATCCTCGCCTCGCTCCTGCCCGAGGGCCGGACCAAGGTGCTCGCGGTCGTCGGCCGCGACGACTCGGTGAACCTGCTGAGCCTGCGGAACCTGCCGGACGTGCACCTCATCGCGCCGGACCAGCTGAACACCTACGACGTGCTGGTCAACGACGTCGTGCTGTTCACCGAGGCCTCGCTCGAGACCTTCCTCGCCGGCCCGATCGCGGTGCCGACCCGGAAGTCGAAGGCAGCTGCCGCGGACAAGGCCGCCGCGGGCACCGCCCCGCACGGCACCGGGAGCCACGCCCCGCTGGCCGACGGTTCCGCCCCCGAGGGCTTCCCCGTCAAGGGGAACGAGGACTCGAAGCTCTACCACGTCCCCGGGAGCTCGTTCTACGAGCGCACCGTGGCCGAGGTGTGGTTCGCGACCGCCGAGGACGCGGAGGCCGCAGGCTTCCAGCTGCCGCCGTCGCAGCGTGAGAAGGAGGAGAGCAAGTGATCCCCGACCCGCGCGACGTGCTGCTCGCGCCGGTTGTGTCGGAGAAGAGCTACGGGCTGCTGGATCAGCGCCAGTACACCTTCGTCGTCCGGCCGGATGCCAACAAGACCCAGATCAAGATTGCCGTGGAGAAGGTCTTCGGAGTCACGGTGACCAGCGTGAACACGCTGAATCGCCAGGGCAAGCGCAAGCGTTCGAAGACCGGCTACGGCAAGCGCAAGGACACCAAGCGCGCGATCGTCACTCTCTCCGCGGAGAGCAAGGACATCGACGTGTTCGGTGGCCGGGTGAGCTGAGGAAAGGAGCAGACCCATGGGAATCCGCAAATACAAGCCGACCACCCCCGGCCGTCGCGGCTCCAGCGTCTCCGACTTCGCCGAGATCACCCGGTCGACGCCCGAGAAGTCGCTGATTCGCCCGCTGCACAACAAGGGTGGCCGTAACGCCCACGGAAGGGTGACCACGCGTCACCAGGGTGGTGGGCACAAGCGCGCCTACCGCCTGATCGACTTCCGCCGCAACGACAAGGACGGCGTGCCGGCCAAGGTCGCTCACATCGAGTACGACCCCAACCGCACGTCCCGCATCGCACTGCTGCACTACGCCGACGGCGAGAAGCGCTACATCATCGCGCCGGCGAAGCTCAAGCAGGGCGACAAGGTCGAGGCAGGCCCCAAGGCCGACATCAAGGTCGGCAACAACCTGCCGCTGCGCAACATCCCGACCGGCACCGTGATCCACGCGATCGAGCTCCGCCCCGGTGGCGGCGCGAAGATCGCGCGGTCCGCCGGCTCGAGTGTGCAGCTCGTCGCCAAGGACGGCCCCTACGCGCAGCTGCGCATGCCGTCCGGCGAGATCCGCAACGTCGACGTGCGCTGCCGCGCCACCGTCGGCGAGGTGGGCAACGCCGAGCACTCCAACATCAACTGGGGCAAGGCCGGCCGCATGAGGTGGAAGGGCAAGCGCCCCTCCGTCCGTGGTGTCGCCATGAACCCGGTCGACCACCCGCACGGTGGTGGTGAGGGCAAGACCTCCGGTGGTCGCCACCCGGTCAACCCCGCGGGCAAGCCGGAAGGCCGCACCCGCCGCACCAAGCCGTCCGACAAGTTGATCGTCCGCCGGCGTCGTACCGGCAAGAAGCGCTGAGCAGGGAGGTAAGAGATGCCGCGCAGCCTGAAGAAGGGCCCGTTCGTGGACGACCACCTGCTCAAGAAGGTGGACGCTCTCAACGAGTCCGGCAAGAAGACCGTCATCCGGACCTGGTCCCGCCGGTCCACCATCATCCCCGACATGATCGGCCACACGATTGCGGTGCACGACGGCCGCAAGCACGTGCCGGTGTTCGTGTCGGACTCGATGGTCGGCCACAAGCTGGGGGAGTTCGCTCCCACCCGCACGTTCCGGGGCCACATCAAGGACGACCGCAAAGCGCGCAGGCGCTGAGCGGCCCGAGTAGCGACTAGGAGAGGTGGAGAACAATGGCTGACACGACAACAGCCCAGGACACCGCCGGCGCCGCGCTCGAGCTGCCTCGTGCGCGTGCCAAGGCCCGGTTCGTCCGCATGTCGCCCACGAAGGTGCGCCGTGTGATCGACCTGGTCCGTGGCCTGCCGGTCACCGAGGCCCTCGCGATCCTGCGGTACTCGCCGCAGGCCGCCGCGGAGCCCGTTGCCAAGGTCGTGGCGAGCGCCGCGGCCAACGCACAGAACAACCTCGACCTCGACCCGGAGACCCTTGTGATCGCCGTGGCCATGGCCGACGAGGGCCCGACGCTCAAGCGGATCCGGCCGCGCGCCCAGGGGCGTGCGTACCGCATCCGCAAGCGGACGAGCCACATCACCATCGAGGTCGAGTCGCGGCCCGTCAAGGCCGCTCGCGGCGCACGTGGTGCGAAGGGAAGGGCCCGCTGATGGGGCAGAAAATCAACCCGCACGGGTTCCGGCTCGGGATCACGACGGACTGGAAGTCCCGCTGGTACGCGGACAAGCAGTACGCCGAGTACGTGAAGGAGGACGTCGAGATCCGCAAGCTGCTCTCCAAGGGCATGGAGCGGGCCGGCATCTCCAAGGTCGAGATCGAGCGCACCCGGGACCGCGTGCGGGTGGACATCCACACCGCGCGTCCGGGCATCGTGATCGGCCGTCGTGGCGCGGAGGCGGACCGTATCCGCGGCAACCTCGAGAAGCTGACCAAGAAGCAGGTCCAGCTCAACATCCTCGAGGTCAAGAACTCCGAGTCGGACGCGCAGCTCGTGGCACAGGGTGTCGCCGAGCAGCTGTCCAACCGCGTCGCCTTCCGGCGCGCGATGCGCAAGGCCATCCAGTCGGCCATGCGTTCGCCGCAGGTCAAGGGGATCCGGGTGCAGTGCTCCGGTCGCCTCGGCGGCGCGGAGATGTCGCGGTCGGAGTTCTACCGCGAGGGTCGCGTCCCGCTGCACACGCTGCGCGCGGACATCGACTACGGCCTCTTCGAGGCCCGGACCTCCTTCGGCCGCATCGGCGTGAAGGTCTGGATCTACAAGGGTGACGTCGTGGGGGGCCGCCGTGAGGGCGCGCCCGCCGCTGCGCCGTCCGGCGACCGTGGCCCCCGCCGCGAGCGTCCCGCCCGTCGCCGTTCCGGCTCGTCCGGTACCACGGCCACGAGCACGGACGCCGGGCGTGCCGCCGCGGAGCAGACCGGTGGCGGCACCGCGACGGCCGTGCAGGCGGACTCGGCTCCGGCCGAGAACGCCGGTGGGGAGTCCTGAGACATGCTGATTCCACGCAGAGTCAAGCACCGCAAGCAGCACCGTCCTCACCGGACGGGCGCGTCGACCGGTGGAACCCGCGTCACCTTCGGTGACTTCGGGATCCAGGCGATGGAGCCGGCCTACGTCACCAACCGCCAGATCGAGTCGGCGCGTATCGCGATCAACCGGCACATCAAGCGTGGTGGCAAGGTCTGGATCAACGTCTTCCCGGACCGGCCGCTGACCAAGAAGCCCGCCGAGACCCGCATGGGTTCCGGTAAGGGCTCCCCCGAGAAGTGGGTGACCAACGTGAAGCCCGGCCGGGTGCTCTTCGAGATGAGCTACCCGAACGAGCAGACCGCTCGCGAGGCCCTGCGCCGCGCCATCCACAAGCTCCCGATGAAGTGCCGGATCGTGACCCGTGAGGGTGGTGACATCTGATGGCGGCCACCACTGCTGCCGAGCTGCGTGAGCTGACCGACGAGGAGCTCGTGCTGCGGGTCCGGGAGTCGAAGGAGGAGCTGTTCAACCTCCGCTTCCAGATGGCGACCGGGCAGCTGGACAACAACCGGCGGC
>JAOZVV010000178.1 GCA_025869365.1 Pseudonocardia sp. | reverse complement strand
GGCCCTGCCCGAACCCGCCGCTCCGGCCGTCCCCGCTCCGGCGGTGACGGCGCCCGCCGGGCCGGCCCTGCCCGCTCCCGCGGTGACGGCGCCCGCCGTGCCGGACCCGGCGGCGGCGCTCCCGGCACCGGCCGTGCCCGCGGTCCCCGCGCCGGCCCTGCCCGCACCGGCCCTGCCCACACCGGCCCTGCCCACACCGGCCCTGCCCGCGCCCGCCCTGCCCGTACCCGCCCTGCCCGCGGGCTGAGCCGGGGGGCCGTACCGCACCGCATCCCGGTCGATGTCCGGCGGGTCACCCGGTCCGGTGACCCGCCGGGCCCCGGCCGGCCACATCCGGTGACGGGTCAGCCGGCGTCCCCCGCGACGACGAGGCCGGCCTCGAGGGCCCGGAAGACCTCGTCGAGGAGGTCCCGCAGGTCCGTCCCGTCCACCAGGAGCCAGTGCTCGTAGGCGGCGAGGGCGACGCCGAGGCTCGCATGGCCCACGGTCTGCGGGACCAGCGCCGTGTCCGGCAGGCCGAGCCGCCCGGCCACGTACTCGGCGACGACCTGGCGCCACGAGGCGTAGCGCAACGTCGAGTGGGCCTGCAGGGTCGGCGTCTCCAGGATCAGCCTGAGCCGGCGCCGGTGCCAGGGCTGTTCCTCCGGCGTGACGTCGTTGAAGTCCAGCACCGCCGCGCGCACCGCGGCCATCACGGGCAGGTCCGGGGGCAGCCCGGCGAACACCGACCGCATGCGCAGCAGCTGCTCGTCGAAGGCGCCCCACGGCACGTCGTTCTTGGAGGCGTAGTAACGGAAGAACGTCCGGCGGCCGATCCCGGCGGCGTGGGCGATGTCGTCGACGGTCGTGGTGTCGAACCCGCGCTCGCTGAACAGCTCCAGCGCGATGTGCTCGATCTCCGGCCGGGAGGTGACGGGGCGGCGCCCCGCGCGCCGGGCGTGGTCGCCCTCGTGCGTCCGGGTGCCGGCGACAGCCGCACCGGCACCGGCGGCAGCCGCACCGGCACCGTCGACGGCGTCGGGGCCGGCACCCGCGGTGTCGGCGGCATCGGCTGTGTGGTCCTCGGACATCGTCTCTTCCTCCGCGGTGCGATCACGGGTTAACGTCGGAGACCGGACGGCACCGCCGCGGTCCGGTCGGACCGGTGCAGCATCCCACGTGCACCCGGCAGGTCCCGTGGCGATCACTTCTCGCACTCTCGGGGGTCACATGGGACGGGTCGACGGCAAGGTCGCCTTCATCACCGGCGCGGCACGGAACCAGGGACGCAGCCACGCGCTGCGCCTCGCCGCGGAGGGCGCGGACATCATCGCCGTGGACCTCTGCGCGCCGGTACCGAGCATCGGGATGTACCCGCCGGCCACCGAGGCGGACCTGGCCGAGACCGTCCGGCTGGTCGAGGAGCTGGACCGGCGGGTGCTCGCCACGAAGGCCGACGTGCGGGACTCCGCCGCACTGCGCGCCGCCGTCGACGCCGGGGTCGCCGAGTTCGGCCGGCTGGACATCGTGTGCGCGAACGCCGGGGTCTTCGAGATCCAGCCCGCGCTCGAGCTGACGGACGACTCCTGGCGAGAGATGATCGACATCAACCTGACCGGCGTCTGGAACACGTGCCGGGCCGCCCTGCCGCACCTGATCGACGGCGGCCGGGGCGGCTCGATCGTGATCACCAGCTCGACGGCCGGGCTCAAGGGGACGCCGAACACGGTGCACTACACGGCGGCCAAGCACGGTGTCGTCGGGATCATGCGGACGCTCGCGAACGAGTTCGCGGCGCACTCCATCCGGGTCAACAGCGTGCACCCGACCGGCGTCGACACCGTCATGATCCAGAACGAGAAGACCTGGGGCCTGTTCGACCCGGACAACCCGCACCCGACGCGGGAGGCCGCCGCGGTGGTCTTCGAGTCCACCAACGCGCTGCCGGTGCCGTGGGTGGAGCCGATCGACATCTCCAACGCGATCCTCTTCCTCGCCTCGGACGAGGCCCGCTACATCACCGGCGTGACGCTGCCGGTCGACGCGGGGTACACCGTCACATAGGTCGGCCGCCGGGCTCCCGGGAGGGTGACGCCCCTGGTCAGCGCCCGGTCAGCGGCGGGCGAGATGCCGTCCGGAGCGGGACGACGGCGATCACGGAGGGCGTGAGGGAGCCCGCGCCGACCGGACGTTCCGGACCCCTCGCCGCATCGTCCGCGGAAATTGTCGGTGGTCCCGGGCACACTCGTCCGTGACACGGATGACCCTGGTGGGCCCGCTGGACGGGGACCCCAGGGGTGGGCCCCGATGGACGAGGCCCGGCGACTGGGGGCCGGCAGAGTGCGGCCCAGGGAGTGGGGACTGATGAGTGCACCGGCCACCGAGGTACGTCGCGATGAGCTCGAGCCGCAGCTGGAGCAGTACCGCGCCGAGCTGACGGGCTACAGCTACCGCATGCTCGGCTCGTCGTTCGAGGCCGAGGACGCGGTGCAGGAGACGATGATCCGGGCGTGGCGGGCGCTCGACAAGTTCGACGGGCGGTCGTCGTTGCGGTCCTGGCTCTACCGGATCGCCACGAACGTCTGCATCGACGCGCTGAACGGCCGCAAGCGCCGCGCCGTGCCGATGGACTTCGGGGGTCCCTCGGAGCCGGTCGCGAGCAACCTGCGCGAGCCGCTGCCCGACGACACCTGGCTCGAGCCGATGCCGGACGCGCGGATCACCCCGTCGGGCACCGATCCCGCCGAGACGGCGGTCGCGCGGGAGTCCGTCCGGCTGGCGTTCGTCGCGGCGCTGCAGCACCTGCCGGCGCGGCAGCGGGTCGTCCTCATCCTGCGCGAGGTCCTCTGCTGGAAGGCCGCGGAGGTCGCGGAGCTGCTCGACAGCACGGTCGCCTCGGTGAACAGCGCCCTGCAACGGGCCCGGGCCACGCTCGAGGAACGCGGGATCGCCACGGATCTCGAGCCGTCCCCGCCGAGCGAGGCGGACGTCGAGCTGCTCGGCAAGTACGTCGCGGCCTTCGAGAGCTACGACATGGAGGCCCTGGTCGCCCTGCTGCACGAGGACGCCGAGCAGAACATGCCGCCACTGGAGCTCTGGCTGCGCGGCTCGAAGAACATCCTGGCCTGGATGCTCGGCCCGGGTGCGGAGTGCAGGGGGTCCCGGATGATCGCGACCTCGGCCAACGGGTCGCCGGCGTTCGCCCAGTACCGGCTCGCCCCGGACGGTTCGCACCATTTCCCCTGGGGCATCCAGGTACTGCGCATCTCGGAGGGCCGGATCACCGGGATCAGCCAGTTCCTGGACACGAAGCTGTTCGCCTACTTCGGCCTTCCGGACCGGCTCGAGGTGGAGCCCGGCGGCTGACCCCGCACATACGAGAGCGCCGATCCCGAAGAATGGGAATCGGCGCCGGAATGCGAAAAGAATTGATCCGGGAGGGACGTGCCGGGCCCAGGAAAAGGGCCCAGCACGTCATCCCCGGTCGGAAGACCTTACTTCTCAGTCCTCGTTGACCTGCGTGGTCGAGTCGCCCGGCGCGCACACCACGTTGCCGGCGGTCTGGTCGACGCCCTGGTTGCCGCCCAGGATGCCCAGGACGGACACCGGGATGGCCGCGTTGATCGGCGAGCAGACGGCGAGGTTGTTGAGGGCGTTGACATCGCCCACGTTCACCAGGCCGCGCTGCGAGGTCAGGTCGCTGATCGAGTTGACCTGGTCGGGCGAGCCAGCGTGGTGCGAGCCCCAGCTGTCGTGGCCCTTCTCACCGGCGAAGGCGAGGGGGCTGACAGCCAGCAGGCTGGCAGCAGCAGCGGCAACGACGATTCCGGCCTTCTTCAGCACAGTGCATCTCCTGTTACATGATTGGGTCCGCGGGTGGACCCATCGTGTGTGTCAGCGTGTGACTGGGGAGCCCCGCTGATGACTAAAAGCTATCCGGTCGGAACCCAGAACAACGAACGAACTACCACTATCGTGCTAACCTCATTACTCTTTGTGAGGATATTGCTCCGTTGAGGCAGTCGTTCCTGGCATGATCGACCCCGTTCACCCGCTGGTGATCACTCTTTGCAGTGAATCGATACCCGGTTGGCCGAGCATCCTTTGCTGGAACTACGCACCGTCACCCCTGCCCCTCGATCCAGCGATTCAGGCCGCTCGACCGAGTGGACACGCCGGCCGGGGAGTCCCTAGGACTCGTCGGGAGGTGCGGACACGGGCGGCGGGTGCAGGTGCGTGCGCCGCCCCTCGTGGTCGAAGATGCCCAGGATCTCCGCCGGACCGTCGTACGCGGCGAAGTCGTGCGGGATCATCGTGGAGAACTCCGCCGCCTGACCTGTCTCGACGCGGATCCGCCGCTCCCCCAGCAACAGCACGACGGTGCCGGACAGGACGGTGAACCAGTCCCGGCCCGGATGCGCCCGCAGTGCCTCCGCGCCTGTCCGGGGCGGCGGCGCGGTGATCCGCATCTTCGCCACGGTGACGCCGTGCGGCCCCGCCTCCCGGCTGAGCATCCAGGTGGTCATGCCCCGTGCCGCGTCCCGCTGCGGGCGGATCACCACGTCGCCGTCGTCGACGGACTCGACGAGCTGGTCGATCGTGGCCCCCAGGGCGCGCGCGATCGCACTCAGCTGGTCCAGGCCGATCCGCCGGTGCCCCGTCTCGATCCGGCTCAGGGTGGACGGGCTCAGGTAGCAGCGGGCGGCGAGATCGTCCAGGGACCAGCCCAGGGCGACCCGGAGCCCCCGGATCCGGGTGCGGACCAGGCTGTCCACATCGTCGTCTTGCGTCATACGCAAGATGCTATGCCCCCAGGGCAAGGCGCACGTAGGGTCGACGACATGGCCCACCAGCACCAGCACCAGCACCAGCACCCCGCCCAGGCCGACGACCCGGGCATGATCGAGATCCTGGACCTCGACGCCGAGCTCCTGCAGTCCCACATGTCCGCGCTGACCGCATGGATCCGGGAGGTCGCCGGCGATCGCCCCCCGCGCCGGATCCTCGACCTCGGGAGCGGCACGGGAACCGGCAGCTTCGCCCTGCTCCGTCGCTTCCCGGAGGCCGAGACGACCGCCGTGGACGCCTCCGACCGGTACCTGCACCACCTCACGGAGCGAGCCGCCGAACTCGGCCTCGCGGACCGCGTCCGGACCCAGCGGGTCGACCTGGACGCCGCCTGGCCGGACCTCGATCCCGTCGACCTGGTCTGGGCGTCGGCCTCGCTGCACCACATGGCGGACCCCGATCGCGTACTCCGCCACGTCGCCGCGGCGCTGCGCCCGGGCGGGCTCCTCGTCCTGGCCGAGATGGACTCGTTCCCCCGCTTCCTCCCCGACGACCTCGGACTCGGCCGCCCGGGCCTCGAGACGCGGATCCGGGCCGCGCTGGCCCATCGCCACGAGACCGAGGTGCCGCACCTGGGCGCGGACTGGGGCCCGCGCGTGACGGCGGCGGGCCTCACCCTCGAGGCCGAGCAGACCTTCCCGATCGATCTCAGGTCGCCCCTGCCGGCCGCGGCGGGCCGCTATGCCCGCGCCGGTCTGGTCCGCATGCGGTCGGCACTCACGGACCGGCTGGACGCGGACGACCTCACCGTGCTCGACGCGCTGCTCGACGACGCCCAGGCGTCCGGCGTGGTGCACCGGGACGACCTGAACGTCCGTACGACGCGGACGGTGTGGATGGCACGCAGGATGTGAGGCCACGCAGGAAGGCGCTGCCGCCACGGGCGGCAGCGGAGCGTCGACCGGGAACGGGAGCCTGGCGTCACGCCAGCAGCGGATCGAACGGCCCCGTTGCTACAGCGATCGCGACAGCTGGAGGGTTTCGGGAGAGCCAGGCTCAGAGATTCACCTGGTGGGAGAGGTGGCCAGGGGCGGGGTCGAACCGCCGACCTTCCGCTTTTCAGGCGGACGCTCGTACCAACTGAGCTACCTGGCCCGGCGGACCGGTGTGAACCGGAACCCGGAGAGTGGAGCGACCCAGACGGGACTCGAACCCGCGACCTTCGCCGTGACAGGGCGACGCGCTAACCAACTGCGCCACTGGGCCTTGCTGTGAACTTCTTGCCTTCGAGACTCTACCGTGTCGAGCGGTGGAGCCTCGTCACCGTACCCCCAACGGGATTCGAACCCGCGCTGCCGCCTTGAAAGGGCGGAGTCCTAGGCCGCTAGACGATGGGGGCTGGTCGAACCTCGGCGTCACCCGGGGCCTTCCATGACCTCCAACGGCTGTCCGTTGGGAGCCACGAAAGCATAAGACACACCCCCGCGACCGGCGAAATCGGCCCTCCCTTAACGACATCGCCGCTGATGAGAGTCCCGGAACGGCCGGTGCGAGGGCGTCGCGCCGGCCGTTTCCGGTGACCGGGGCCCGCTCCGGGTCGATGTGACCTGCGGCACCGGAGGGCGCCCGCGGTCAGCGACTGACCGGAGGTGGCTGATCCGGGTTCATCGAGATCAGTCCGAGCATGTCCAGGAGCAGGCGGAGGTCCTCGCCCCCATCGGAGTTCTCGGCGACCACCAGCCGCGCTCGGTGGACGTCGTCGTCGGAGACGCGGTAGGCGTCCGCGGCCGAGCGTGGACTCGGGATCCCGCCGGGCGCCGCCCGGTCCTCCTCCACGCCCGCCTGCGCACTGTCTCTCCGCACGCTGTTGATGCTGCTCAACCACGCCTCCCCGTCAGGTCGCCGGAACGCGACCGCGGGAGCCGGGCCAGGGCGCGACCGATGAGCACGACCGCCCACCCCTGATGGACGCCGCGCGCCGTAGATCGTCACGCCGTGCAGCCACCCCCGTGGCCGTCACCGGAACGTTACCGATCGACTGCCCCTGATGCATGCCCCTTCCCGGGTGAGGATGAAAACTTTGTGTGATCGGCCGAGCACGTTGCGCTCATCCCCCAGCTCCGTCCGGGCGTACCCCCTTGGGGTATCGTCGGCTGCGGAGCGACCACCACGGAGGCCCGATGCCCGGCTACACCCACGACCGCGAGGCCCACCTCCGCCGGCTACGCCGGATCGAGGGGCAGGTCCGCGGACTGCAGCGGATGGTGACCGACGACGTCTACTGCATCGACGTCCTCACCCAGGTCTCCGCGGCCACGCGGGCCCTGCAGTCCTTCGCGCTCGAGCTGCTGAACGAGCACATGTCCGGCTGCGTCGTGGACGCCGCGCGCAACGACAGCGACGGCGGCGCGGCGAAGATCCAGGAGGCGTCCGACGCGATCGCCCGCCTGGTCCGCTCCTGAACGACCCTCTCCCGAGAAAGAAGACCCCCCGATGACCGTCGAGTCCCCCTTCCGCACCACCGTGACCGTCTCCGGCATGACGTGCGGTCACTGCGTCGCCTCCGTCACGGAAGAGGTCGGCGAGGTCGCCGGCGTCCAGGGCGTCGAGGTCGAGCTCGAGTCCGGCGCGGTGACGATCACCGCGGACCGGGAGCTCGGCCGGGACGAGATCGAGGCCGCCGTCGTCGAGGCGGGTTACACGCTCGTCTGAGCCTCGCGCCCGTAGGCTGCCGGCCATGTCTCCCTTCCGGGAACGCCGACAGCAGTCACGGCACGGTGCCCCCGCGGGCCGTGACCGTCCCGCGTCCCCGCCCGAGGCCCCCGCGGACCTCGAACCACACGATCCCGAGCTGGACTCCTACCTCGCCGCCCTGGCCCCGTCCGCGGAACCGGGTGCGAGCGAGCTGACGGGCCGGTTCGGGAGCGCGCAGGTCTTCCAGATCCGGCTTCCCGCGCTGCGGATCGAACAACTGCGCCACGTCGCCGCGGACCGGGGCACGTCCCCGGCCGCCCTCGTCGTGGACTGGGTGATCGAGCGGCTCGAACAGGAGGACACGCCCACGGGCCCGTTGCCGATCAACGCCGCCGAGGAGCAGCGCCGGTCGCCGATCCGCTTCCGTCGCAGGCGCTGACGGGCGTCAGCGGTCCGAGACCGCGATCCGTGCGGCGTCGGACTCGGCGAGGCACGGGCTGCCGGTCAGCGCCTGCACCGGCACCGCCGCGGCCATCGCGCGGTATCCCGCGGGGGACAGGTGCAGACCGTCGCCGGAGTCGTAGGCGGCCGACAGCCTCGTCGGGTCCGCCGGGTCCGACACCGCCGCGGCGAAGTCGAACACCCCGTCCGCATGGGCGGCGCCCTGTGACCGGACCCAGGCGTTGACCGCCTCCCGGCCCGCGACCGCCCGGGGCGTGCCGTGGGTCCCGGTGGCGGACGGCGTGATGGTCGTCAGGAACACCCGGAGCCCGGCCGTGCGGGCGCGGTCCGCGAACGCGGTCATGGCCGCGACGATCTCGTCCGCGCTGCGGCCGGCGGCGAGGTCGTTCGTCCCGATGTGCAGCACGACGTCCCGGACGCCCGTCGCACCGCGGACGTCCCGGTCGAACCGGGCCTCCGGGGTGTCCCCGACCTGCGACGGCGTCCCACCGATCAGCTGGTTCGCGGAGATCCCGGCGTTGAGCACGGACATCTGCAGGCCGCCGGAGCCGGCCAGCCGGGCGGCCAGCGCGTCCGACCACCGGTCGTCCCGGTCCAGGTCGCTACCGACGCCGTCGGTGATCGAGTCCCCCATCAGCACCACGGCGTTCTCGGCGCGCGGGGCGAGGACGTCCACGCCGGAGAGCACGAACCACGAGGCGACCTGCGTGGTGAACGCCGTGGCCTCCGTCGCGTCCACCGCGCCGACACCGGCGCCCGGCTCCGAGACGTAGGAGGTCCGCATCGCCACCGGATGCGTCGCCACCCGGTCCGGCGCGGACGGCAGGAACATGCTGACGGCGAGCGGGCGGCCCTCCTCGGCGACGAAGGACACGGGATCACTCGCCACGTCCTGCCCCGGTGCGATGGTCACGCCCTGGCTGCCGCCGAAGTAGACCGGCCGGGACGTCCCGGGCACCAGTCCCGCGCCGGAGTCGACCCCCGCCGCGGACACGGCGGAGACGACCAGCGGGATGCGGCCGTACCTGTTCGACAGCCGGACCCGCAGCTCCGAGCCGGTGACCTGCGGTGTCGCGATCATCCGGAGCGTGCGCCCCGCGAGCTGCGCGCCCGCGTCGCCGGACTGGGGGCTCGTCTGCCACGCCGTCACCCAGGCCGCGCCGCACGGGTCCGCGGGGCGGGCGGGTGCGGTCGCCGCGGACGCGGATCCCCCGATCACCCCGATCGTGACGACGGACGTGACCACCGTGGCCAGCGCCGTCGCGACGGCCACGATCGTGGCGACCCGGGAGTTCAGCGAACCGTACGAGCGGGCGACCAGCAGGCCGACGACCACGAACGGGCGGCGAACCGCCGCGAGCACCCGTGCTGCCCCGTCCACCCCGGACCCCTCTCGCCCACCGATGACACCACCGAGCGACCCCCGGGCCGCTCGTGTGGGTGTCGCCCCCACGCTCTGCAGGGTCGAACGACCGCGCGACCCGGTCGGTCTGTCGGCCGGACGGGTGATGACGTTACGTAGAGCAGTAGTCACCCTTCGTGCTGTCGGCGAGCGGCGGATCATCGCGGACGAACGGCACCCCTGACCCGACGACCAGTTCGGCCGCCTCTTCCCGGACCTGCGCACTAGGGTCGGATCCCGACAGGGACGTCGTCAGGCGAGGGAGGCCGCGCGTGGGCTCGTACGAGGAGATCTTCCGGTCGAGTGTGGAGGATCGGGAGGGGTTCTGGCTGGGCGCGGCGGACGCGGTGGACTGGACGACACCGCCGACGACGGCCCTGGACGAGACGAACCCGCCGTTCTACCGGTGGTTCCCGGACGGCGAGCTCAACGTCTCCTACAACGCACTGGACCGGCACGTCGAGGCCGGGAACGGGGACCGCGCGGCGCTGATCTACGACTCCCCGGTCACCGACACCAAGCGCACCTACTCCTACGCGCAGCTGCGCGACGAGGTGGCCGCGTTCGCCGGGGTCCTGCGCGACCTCGGGGTCGGGGTGGGCGACCGGGTGGTGATCTACATGCCGATGGTGCCCGAGGCCGCGATCGCGATGCTGGCCTGTGCGCGGCTGGGTGCGGTGCATTCGGTGGTGTTCGGCGGGTTCGCCGCGAAGGAGCTCGCGGTCCGCATCGACGACGCCACCCCGACGGTGATCGTGTCCGCGTCCTGCGGGATCGAGGGCAAGCGGGTCATCGAGTACAAGCCGTTGCTGGACGAGGCCATCGGCCTGGCCACCCACAAGCCGGACACGCAGGTGATCCTGCAGCGCCCGCAGGCACAGGCGGCCATGGGCGGCAACGACGTCGACTGGGCGTCCGCCGTCGCGGACGCCTCGCCCGCGGATCCGGTGGCGGTGAAGGCGACCGATCCGCTCTACATCCTCTACACCTCCGGCACCACGGGGAAGCCCAAGGGCGTGGTGCGGGACTGCGGCGGCTACGCCGTCGCGCTGGCCTGGTCGATGCCCAACGTCTACGACGTCGGCCCCGGGCAGACGATCTTCACCGCGTCCGACGTCGGCTGGGTCGTCGGGCACTCCTACATCGTCTACGCGCCGCTCCTGGTGGGGGCGACGACGGTGCTCTACGAGGGCAAACCGGTCGGCACCCCGGACGCGGGCCAGTTCTGGCGGGTGATGAGCGAGTACGGGGTGCGCAGCATGTTCACCGCGCCGACGGCGTTCCGGGCGCTGAAGAAGGAGGACCCGCACGGCGAGTACGCGAAGCGCTACGACCTGTCCGGGCTCGAGTACCTGTTCCTGGCCGGGGAGCGACTGGACCCGGAGACCTACCGGTGGGCCTCGGAGCTGCTGGGCATCCCGGTGATCGACCACTGGTGGCAGACCGAGACGGGCTGGCCGATCGTGGCGGACCCGGCCGGCATCGAGCTGTTGCCGATCAAGCCGGGGTCGCCGACGAAACCGCTGCCCGGATGGGACATCCGGATCCTCGACGGCGACGGCCGCCCGGTGCCGCCCGGGGAGGACGGGGCGATCGTGGCGAAGCTGCCGCTGCCGCCGGGGGCGTTCCCGACGCTGTGGAACGACGACGAACGGTTCCTGTCCTCCTACATGTCCGCGTTCGAGGGCTACTACCTCACCGGCGACGGCGGGCGGATCGACTCCGACGGCTACGTGTTCGTGATGGGCCGCACCGACGACGTCATCAACGTCGCCGGGCACCGGCTGTCCACCGGCGGGATGGAGGAGGTCCTCGCCTCGCACCCGGACGTCGCGGAGTGCGCGGTGATCGGGGTGGCGGACGCGATGAAGGGCCAGGTCCCGCGCGGGTTCGTCGTCCTCAAGGCCGGTATCGACGCCTCCGCGGAGGGCTACGAGGACGCGCTGCGCGCCGAGCTGGTCGCGATGGTGCGGAACCAGGTCGGCGCGGTCGCGTCGCTGAAGGAGGTCGCGATCGTGGGCGGGCTCCCTAAGACCCGCTCGGGGAAGATCCTCCGCAAGACCATGCGCGGTATCGCCGACGGCACGGACGAGGCCGTCCCGTCCACCATCGACGACGCCTCGGTGCTGGACACCCTGCGTCCGGTGCTCCGCAAGGAGTAGGCCCGGCCACCCGTCGGCGCCGTGACCCTCGGCGCCGGCGGGCCCGCCCGGGCTGATCACCGAGCGGTCACACTCGGTGAGATGTGAGTGAGAGGCGACTCCACCGGATGATGCGGTCTCCCGCACCTCGCTCGACAGAGCGTCACAGTTCGCGCGGTCCCTACTCCTTACGGCGCACCATGACAGCGCGAGTGTCGTAACTTTCTGCAGTCATCGCGGTCCTCGGTAACAGCGCCGGAACGAGCCCGATGAGCGAGGGACGCCGTCCGCTCCCCCGCTCGGCTCTTCCCCGCACGAGAGGACCCCCGCCTCCCATGCACCGCCCCCGCCTTCGGCGGCCGGCCGCACTGGCGGCCGCCTCCAGCCTGCTCATGATCCTCGGCCTGGTCGGCACCGCGCTGGCCCTCGAGGACCGCAACTGCAGCGCGTTCGCCTTCCAGGAGGACGCCCAGGCCGCCCTGGCCTCGGCCGCGCCGGACTCCGGCCTGGCCGGCCGGCTCGACCGCGACGGCAACGGTCGCGCCTGCGAGACGCTGCCGCACCGCGATCTCGCCGGACGCACGACGCTGGTCCGGGGGGCCACCGGCACCGCGACCACCGGCACCCCGGCCACCGGCACCCCGGCCACCGGCACCGCGACCACGGGCACCGCGAAGTCCGCTGCCCCGAACACCACCCCGCCCGCCCCCGCCCCCGCCGCGCTGTCCGTCGCCGGGCGCACCGCCTCCGGGATCGCGGGGAGCACCACGCCGAACTGCGCCTCGACCCGGGCCGTCCCCCCGACCGCCCTCCCCCGGACCGATGTCGCCGCGGCGGACCCGCTCGCCGATGGGCCGCACGCCGTCCTGGCCGAGGCGGCGGCCGTCGTGGGGGATGCCGACCCTCACCGCGGCTCAGGGTGTCCTCAGTCACGCGGGACCCCCGCCCGGGGTGCACCATGACCCCATGAAGGTTGTGGTGGATTTCGACCTCTGTGAGAGCAACGCCGTCTGCATGGGCATCGCGCCCGAGGTGTTCGAGGTACGCGACGACGACTACCTCTACATCCTCGACGAGTCGCCGCCGGAGTCGCTGCGGCCGAAGCTCGAGGAGGCGGTGCGGTCCTGCCCGAAGGCCGCGATCAGCCTCCAGGAGAACTGACCGACCCTCCGGCGTTGCTCCGGCCCCCGCCACCGGAGAGGATCGACCTCCGGTGCACGCGAGGGAGGTCGTCGGTGAGTGAGACGGAGATCGAACAGGACGGCGAGGGGGCCGGCACCCCGGTCTGGATCACCCCGCTGACGCCGCTGAGCTTCCTTCGGCGCTCCGCGGACGTCTATCCGGACAAGACGGCGATCGTCTACGGCGAGCGCCGCTACACCTATGCCGAGTTCGCGGCCGAGGTCACGCGTGTCGCGCACGCGCTGCGCGGGTCCGGGGTGAAGCGCGGGGACCGGGTCGCCTACATGCTGCCCAACGTCCCGGAGATGCTCGTCGCGCACTTCGCCGTGCCGCTGGCCGGCGCGGTGCTGGTCGCGATCAACACCCGGCTCTCGACGCCCGAGGTGCAGCAGATCCTGGACCACTCCGGCTCGACGCTGTTCGTCGTCGACGGCGCGCTGCATCCCACCGTGGCGCCCGTGACGGGAGAGCTCAAGACCGTCGAGGAGATCGTCACCGTCGTGGACCCGGCCGCCCCCGGGGACGGGATCGGCAGCGGGATCCGCTACGACGACCTGCTCGCCCGCGGCTCGGACGAGCCGCTGCGCTGGGAGGTCGACGACGAGAACGCCACGATCTCGATCAACTACACGTCCGGCACGACCGGGCAGCCGAAGGGCGTGCAGTACAGCCACCGCGGCGCCTACCTGAACTCGCTCGGCGAGATCGTGCACTCCACGCACACCCCGGACAGCGTCTACCTGTGGACGCTGCCGATGTTCCACTGCAACGGCTGGTGCACGCCGTGGGCGCTCACCGGGATCGGTGGCACGCACGTCTGCCTGCGCGAGGTCCGCGGGGACCGGATCTGGGACCTCATCGGCGAGCACCGGGTGACGCACCTCAACGGGGCCCCGACCGTCGTCACCACGATCATGCGCGCGGAGCAGGCCAGGAAGCTGGACTACCAGCTCGTCGTCACCACCGCGGGTGCCCCGCCGAGCCCGACGACCATCCTGCAGATGGAGCGGATGGGCTTCCGGATCGTGCACGTCTACGGGCTCACGGAGACCTACGGGCCGTACTCGGTGAACCAGTACCAGCGCGCCTGGGACGATCTCGAACCCGAGGAGCGCGCGACCCGGCAGGCGCGCCAGGGCGTCGGGATGCTGCAGGCCGAGCGGCTGCGCGTCGTGGGCGAGGACATGGTCGACGTGCCCGCGGACGGCACCACCATGGGCGAGATCGTCATGCGGGGCAACAACGTCATGAAGGGCTACTACAAGGACCCGGCCCAGACGGAGGAGGCCTTCGCCGGCGGCTGGTTCCACTCCGGGGACCTCGGCGTGATGTACCCGGACGGCTACGTCGAGCTCCGGGACCGCGCCAAGGACGTCGTCATCTCCGGCGGGGAGAACATCTCCACGGTCGAGGTGGAGCAGGCCATCGTGTCCCATCCGGCGGTGCTGGAGGCGGCCGTGGTCGGCGTGCCGGACGAGAAGTACGGCGAGCGGCCCAAGGCGTTCGTGGTGCTCTCCCCCGGTGAGTCCGCGGACGAGGCCGAGCTGATCGAGCACGTGAAGTCCAAGATCGCCAGGTACAAGGCGCCCAAGGCGGTCGAGATCGTGGACGAGCTGCCCAAGACCTCCACGGGCAAGATCCAGAAGTTCGAGCTCCGGGAGAAGGAGTGGGGCGAGGGCGGCTCCCGCATCAAGGGATAGGCCACACGTCGCGGCGACCTTCTGGACATATCGGTTAGCGTTGCGAACGTGACCAACGCGACCGCCGTGCGGCCACCCCAGAGCGCGTTCCGGGTGGGCGCCGGGGCGGTGGTCGTCACGACCTCGACGGTGCTGCCGGTGTTCCTGACGGGCGCCCTGAGCGTGCAGATCTCCCGCGAGCTGGACTTCGACCCGGCCGGGCTCGGGCTCGTGGTGGCGCTCTACTTCGGGGTCAGCGCCCTGGTGTCGCTGCCGGTCGGAAAGCTCGTGGAGAAGCTCGGCTCGGGGACGACCAGCCGGATCGCGGTCGTCGGAGCGGCGTTCTTCATGCTCCTGTGCGCGGTCGCCGCCCGCTCGTACGTCTCGCTCATCGCGATCCTGCTGTGCGGGGCCTGGTGCAACGTGATGGGCCAGCTCTCGTCGAACCTGACGCTGGCGCGCTCGATGCCCGCCGGACGGATGGGTCTCTCCTTCGGCGTCAAACAGGCGTCGGTGCCGCTCTCGACCCTGCTCGCCGGCGTCGCCGTCCCGGCGGTCGCCCTGACGCTGGGCTGGCGCTGGGCCTACGTGATCGGCGCCGGGCTGGCGCTGTGCGCGGTGGTGGCGGCGCCGCGCGGCGGGCGGGCCGCGCCCCGGCCCGCCGGGACCTCGGAGAACCGGGCCACGGCGGCGCTGTCGGTGATCGGGATCGCGGGCGGGCTGGCCGCGGCCTGCGCGACCGGGCTGGGCATCTTCCTCGTCGCCGCAGCCGTGGACCGCGGGGTCGACGTCGGCCTCGCCGGCCTGGTCCTGACCCTGGGCAGCGTCGTCGGGCTGATCATGCGGATGCTGCACGGCTGGCTCGCGGACCGGCGCTCCGGCGGCCACGTCGCCGTCGTCGCCGGGAGCCTCGTGCTCGGCGCGGGCGGGCTCGCCCTGCTCGCCGTCCCGGGACCGGTCGCGCTGGTCGCGGGCACGGTCCTGGGGTTCGGGCTGGGCTGGGCCTGGCCCGGGCTGCTCCAGTTCGCGGTGGTGCGGCTCAACCCCTCGGCGCCCGCGGCGGCGACCGCCGTCGTGCAGGTCGGGGTGTACGGCGGGAGCTGCCTCGGGCCCGTCGGGTTCGGTTTCCTGGCCACGCACCTCTCCTTCACCACCGCGTGGCTCGTCTCCGCGGTGGTGATGCTGTTCGCGGCGGCCGGGATGCTCCTGGGCCGCCGGATGCTGCTGTCCCACGCGGGTCGGGCCCGGGCGGATCAGGACACGGCGGATCAGGACACGGCGGATCAGGACACGAGTTCGGCCAGCGCGATCGCGTCGTAGGGGGCGTGGACCTTCACGTCGTTGTCGAAGTAGCAAGCCACGTCCCGCCCGTCGGCGGTCCAGCCGCGGATCCGCTCGGCCCAGCGGTCGAGCGCGGCGGACGTGTAACCGCTGACGTAGAGCTCCTCGTCGCCGTGCAGTCGCACGTAGACGTGATCGGCCGTGACGTCGTCCAGGAACGGCCACTTCCCGGCGGTGTCCGCCACGACGAGCGCGATCCCGTGCTCCCGGAGCAACGCGGGGAACGCCGGGTCCCGGAAGCTCTCGTGCCGCACCTCGACGGCGTGCCGCAGCGGCCGGTCCGCGTCCGTCGTGAGGTGCGCGCGACCCTCGAGGCGCTCGTCGTGCTCGTGGGCCAGCGCGGCGGCGGCGCTCGTCGTGTGCGGGAGCAGCGCGAGGAAGGTCCCGAGCCGGTCCGCGTCGAACCGCATGCGCGGCGGGAGCTGCCACAGGAGCGGGCCGAGCTTCGGCCCCAGCGCCAGCACCCCGCTGGCCAGGAAGTTCGCGACCGGCACCCGGACGTCGCGCAGCTGTTTGAGGTGCGTGACGAACCGCGGCCCCTTCACCGAGAACACGAAGTCGTCCGGGGTCTCGGCAGCCCACGCGCGGTAGCTCTCGGGCCGCTGCAACGCGTAGAAGGAGCCGTTGATCTCGATCGACGACACCGCCCGGGACAGGTACTCCAGCTCGCGCCGCTGGGCCAGGCCCTTCGGGTAGAACGTCCCTCGCCACGGCGGGTACCGCCAGCCCGACGTCCCGATCCGGATCTCCGCCATCGTCCCCCCTGATCGTGACGTTATCGCGGCGCGGGGCCGCCCGGGTCCGCCGCGTAGCGTGACCCGGCATGGAGAACGGGTCGCCCACCACCCCCGACGACGGGTTCCTCCGCGCGCTGGTCGAGGCCACCGGGCCCGCGGTCCGGGACTCCGACCCCCTCGGCTCTGCGCACACCGGCGCTCCGGCCGAGCTGCGCGAGACCGTGTCCGCCGCTGTCGACGCGCTGGGCCCGGACCTGCTCGCGCTGAGCCACGACCTGCACGCCCATCCCGAGGAGTCCTTCGCCGAACACCGCTCGGTGCGGGCGGCAGCGGACCTGCTCCGGGCCCACGGCCACGAGGCCGAGATCGGGGTCGGCGGGCTGGAGACCTCCCTGCGCTCGACGGCCGGGGGTGACGGCCCGCACGTCGGGATCCTCGCCGAGTACGACGCGCTGCCCGGTATCGGGCACGGCTGCGGCCACAACGTCATCTGCTCGACGGCGGTCGGCGCCTACCTCGCCCTGGCCCCCGTCGCGGAGCGGGCGGGCGGGCGCGTGACGCTGTTCGGCACGCCCGCCGAGGAGGGCGGCGGGGGCAAGGAGACGATGGCCCGCGCCGGGGTCTTCGACGACGTCGACGCGGTCGTCATGCTGCACCCGTTCTCCCACGACATCGCCATGCACCCGTTCCTGGGCCGCCGCCAGGTCGAGATGGTGTTCCACGGCGTCGCGGCGCACGCGGCCGCCCAGCCGTTCATGGGTCGCAACGCCCTCGACGCCGCGGTCGCGGCGTACCAGGGGGTCGCCGCGCTGCGCCAGCACCTGCCGCCGAGCGACCGCCTGCACGGGGTGTTCACCGACGGCGGCGCCCGCCCCAACGTCGTCCCGGACCGGGCCGCGTTGATGTTCTACGTGCGCTCGATGGAGCCGGAGACGTTGCGGGACCTGGCCCACCGGGTCTCGGAGATCGCGCACGGCGCCGCCCGGATGCACGGCTGCGGGGTCACGCTGACCTGGGACTCCAAGCCTGCGTACCTGCCCATCCGGCAGAACACCACCCTGGCCGGCCGGTGGGCCGTCAACCAGCGGGACCGCGGTCGCGCCGCCCTCCCGCCCGGGATCGTGCCGGAGTTCCTCACCGGGTCCACGGACCTGGGCAACCTGAGCTTCCGGATGCCGGCGATCCATCCGATGATCGCCGTCTCGGGGCCGACCGGGGCGCTGCACACGATCGAGTTCGCCGAGGCCGCGGGCGGCCCCGGCGGCGACGCGGCGGTGGGCGACGGCGCGTCCGGCCTCGCCCTGACCGCCCTGGACTACCTCGCCGACGCCGCCCTGCGCGAGGCCGTGCACGCGGAGTTCGCGGCGCAGGGCGGTGTGCTGGACGTGCCGGGGTACTTCCTCTGAGGGCGGCGCAGAATGGTGGCGTGACGAACGATCTCGACCGTGCCGTCGGCGCCGTGCTCGACTGGCCCGTCCCCCACGTCGCCGCGGCGGTCGTCGGGGCGGACGGGAAGGTCCTGGCCACGGCCGGGGAGCAGGATCGCGAGTTCCGCCTCGCGTCGGTGACCAAGCTGCTCAGCTCCTACGCCGTGCTCATCGCGGTCGAGGAGGGTGCGATCGACTGGGATCTTCCGGCCGGGCCGGAGGGCTCGACGGTGCGGCATCTGATCGCCCACACCTCAGGGCTGGACTTCGACTCGCCGCAGATCGTCTCGAGGCCCGGGCGGCGGCGGATCTACTCCAACGAGGGCTTCGCCGTGCTCGGTGAGGTCCTGGCCGGGGCCACCGGGATCTCGTTCGCGGACTACCTGCAGGAGGCCGTGCTCGACCCGCTGGGGCTGACCGCCACCCGGTTGCCGGGCCCGCCCGGGTCCGGTTGCGTCTCGACGGCGGCGGACATGGCCCGGTTCGCCGCCGAGCTGCAGGCCCCGACGCTCGTGGCGGCCTCGACGATGGCGGAGGCCACCACCGTCGTCTTCCCCGGGCTCGACGGAGTCGTCCCCGGCTACGGCCGCCAGCGCCCGTCGGACTGGGGGCTCGGGTTCGAGATCCGGGACGGCAAGTCCCCGCACTGGACCGGCACGCACAACTCCCCCCGCACGTTCGGGCACTTCGGCCAGGCCGGCACGTTCCTGTGGGTGGATCCGGACGTGCAGGCGGCCTGCGTCGTGCTCACCGACCGGAAGTTCGACACCTGGGCCCACGACACCTGGGCCCCGTTCAACGACGGCGTCCTCGCCGCCCTCTGACGCGCGTGACCCGAGACACCTGCCGCTTCCGGGAATCATCTCGGCCCCCCGTCCGTTGGAGCCACTGTCCGGGTCGGGTGACCTGTGTCCCCGGGCCGCAATAGATAAGCGCCACCTTGGAATACCAGTTCGGCTGGAGCCTCGGTGTGCCGTTCGCCGCGAGGCGACCAGCACTCGGCTCGGACACCTACCTCCCGGGGGAACAAACCCCTGGTAGGTGGGGTTGTACGGAGTGTTCGAACCGGTCGATCCGACCCCCGGGTCCCACCTTTGACGCCGCTGCGAGCGGCCACGCGCCGAGAGGCGGCCGGCGGCCGGTTCGGACATCCCCACTCCCCCACTTTCCACGAGAGCAGGATCCATGAAGGGCGACCGCGTCGAGATCGTGATCGACGCCGGCAGCGGTACGACCAAGACCTACGACGTCGAGGCGACCCGCGCCGGGCGTCGCGTGGACGTCGCGCACGGACGCGGCGTCGTCGAGGTCAGCGAGGTGACGCGCGGCGGCAGCACCGTGCGCACCGCACGGTTCCTCGCCAACCGCGTGCTCGCGCTCGTCGAACACCCGGCGGCGGACACACCCGCCGCGGACGAGATCACCCCCACCCTCCGCTCCGCCTGAGCGGCGACGCCAGGCACACTGCAGGAACGATGTCCTCCACACCGGCCCGCGCCACCGCGCGCCCCGATGACCCCGCCCGTCCGCCCGAGGACGCCGCCGGGGACCGGCACGTTCCGGCTTCCGGACACGCCGCCCTGCCCGTTGCTCCCACCCCCCGGAGCGACGGCACCCCCCAGGGCGGCGACCGGACCCGCAGACGGCCCTCCCGCCGTCGCGGGTCCAGGGGCCGGAGCGCACCCTCCGACGGCGATCACCGCGACCGGAGGGGCAACGCGCCCGGCCCCTCCACCACCTCCCCGGAGCCGGCGGACGCCGGACCGGCCGACGACCGATCCGCCGGTGCGGGACCCCGCCGCGAGGCGGGCGGGCGCCGCCGCGGGGCCGCGCGCCCGACCGCGGATCGTCCTGCCGACGACCGTCCCGGCGCCGAGCGCCCGTCCGCGGCCGAGCGGAGGGCGGCCCGCGAGGCCGCGGACGCCGCCCGCGTCGAACGCCGCCGCGCCGCGACGCCCCGCATCTCCTACCCCCCGACGCTGCCGGTCAGCGCGCGCCGCGAGGACATCGCCGCGGCGATCCGGGACAACCAGGTCGTGATCGTCGCCGGCGAGACCGGCTCCGGGAAGACCACGCAGATCCCCAAGATCTGCCTCGAGCTGGGCCGCGGCGTCGAGGGCATGATCGGGCACACCCAGCCCCGCCGGCTCGCCGCCCGTACCGTCGCCGCCCGCATCGCCGAGGAGCTGAACACCGAGCTCGGCGACGTCGTGGGCTGGAAGGTCCGCTTCACGGACCAGGTGAGCGACCGCACGATGGTCAAGCTGATGACGGACGGCATCCTGCTCGCCGAGCTCACGGGCGACCGGATGCTGCGCCGCTACGACACGCTGATCATCGACGAGGCGCACGAGCGCAGCCTCAACATCGACTTCATCCTGGGCTACCTCACCCAGCTGCTCCCCCGGCGCCCGGACCTCAAGGTCGTCATCACCTCGGCGACGATCGACCCGGAACGGTTCTCCCGACATTTCGGCAACGCGCCCATCGTCGAGGTCAGCGGCCGCTCGTATCCCGTCGAGGTGCGCTACCGGCCCGTCGTGGACCCGGACGACCCGGACGCCGATCCGGACCGCGAGGAGCTCGACGCGATCGCGGACGCCGTCGCCGAGCTGCAGCGCGAGGGCCCCGGGGACATCCTCGTGTTCCTCCCGGGCGAGCGCGAGATCCGGGACGCCGCGGACGCGCTGGGCAAGCGGGACTTCCGCAACACCGAGGTCATCCCCCTCTACTCGCGCCTCTCGACGGCCGAGCAGCAGCGCGTGTTCTCCCCGCACCCGGGCAACCGGATCGTGCTGGCCACCAACGTCGCCGAGACGTCCCTGACCGTCCCGGGCATCCGCTACGTGATCGACGCCGGCACCGCGCGCATCTCCCGCTACTCGCGGCGGCTGAAGGTGCAGCGCCTGCCGATCGAGAAGATCTCCCAGGCCAGCGCCAACCAGCGGGCCGGCCGCTGCGGGCGCACCAGCGACGGCATCTGCATCCGCCTCTACGCCGAGGACGACTTCGACGCCCGCCCCGAGTTCACCGAGCCGGAGATCCTGCGCACCAACCTCGCGTCGGTCGTCCTGCAGATGATCGCGCTGGAGCTCGGCGAGATCTCCGAGTTCCCGTTCGTCGAGCCGCCGGACCCGCGCTCGGTCGCGGACGGCCTCGCGCTGCTGCACGAGCTGGGCGCGGTCGAGAACGGCGCCCTGACGGCGGTCGGCCGCTCGCTCTCCCGGCTTCCCGTGGACCCGCGGCTCGGCCGGATGCTCGTCGAGGCGGACAAGACCGGCTGCCTGCGCGAGGTCCTCGTGATCGCCGCCGCGCTGTCCGTCCAGGACCCGCGGGAACGGCCCACCGAGCAGCGCCAGGCGGCGGACGAGAAGCACGCCCGCTTCAGCCGGGACGGTTCGGACTTCCTCGCGTTCCTCACCCTCTGGGACTACGTGGCCGAGCAGCGGGAAGCGCTGTCCGGCAACCGGTTCCGCCGGCAGCTGCGGGACGAGTTCCTGCACTACCTGCGGATCCGCGAGTGGTGGGACCTGCACGGCCAGCTCCGGCAGGCCGCCCGCTCGGCGGGGATGACCGTGGACGGGTCGAAGCCGGACGCGGACCGGATCCACCAGGCGTTGCTGTCCGGCCTGCTGTCCCAGGTCGGACTGCTGGAGGAGAAGCAGAAGGACAAGCGCGGACGCGAGTACCTCGGTGCCCGCAACGCCCGGTTCATGCTCTGGCCGGGATCCGCGCTCGCGAAGAAGCAGCCGTCCTGGGTGATGGCCGCCGAGCTCGTCGAGACGTCCCGGCTGTGGGCGCGGACCGTCGGACGCATCCAGCCGGAGTGGATCGAGCCGCTCGCCGGACATCTCGTCAAGAAGACGCATTCGGAACCGCACTGGTCGCGCAAGCGCGGCTCGGCGGTCGCGACCGAACGCGTGACGCTGCACGGCATCCCGGTCGTCGCGAACCGGACCGTGGACTTCGGCCGGATCGACCCCGAGACCTCCCGCGAGCTGTTCATCCGGCACGCGCTCGTCGAAGGGGACTGGGAGAGCCGGCATCGCTTCTTCACGGCGAACCGGGCCCTGCTCGAGGACGTCGAGGAGCTCGAGCACCGGGCCCGTCGTCGCGATCTGGCGGTGGACGAGGACACGCTCGTCGCGTTCTACGAGGAGCGGATCCCGGCGCACGTCGTGTCCGGGCGCCACTTCGACACCTGGTGGAAGAAGGAGTCCCGGCGCAATCCGGATCTCCTGGACTACACCGAGGAGATGCTGGCCACCGAGGCCGCACGGGGGGTGAACCGCGAGGCGTACCCGGACCATGTCGCCGCGGGCGGGCTGACCCTGCCGCTCTCCTACGCGTTCGAGCCCGGGCACGTGACGGACGGCGTGACCGTCGACGTGCCGGTGGCGGCCCTGCACCAGGTGGACCCGACCCCGTTCACCTGGCTGGTCCCCGGGCTCCGCGAGGAGCTCGTGACGGCGCTGATCAAGACGCTGCCCAAGAACCTCCGACGCTTGTTCGCCCCGGCCCCGGACCACGCCCGCGCGGTGCTCGCCCGCCTGCAGGCGGGCGACGAACCGCTGCTCGACGGGCTGGAACGCGAGCTGGGCCGGCTGCGGAACGTGGAGATCCCGCGGGACGCCTGGGAGCTGGACCGGCTGCCCCAACACCTCACCGTCACGTTCCGGGTCCTCGACGAGAAGGGCCGCGAGATCACCCGGGGCACCGATCTCGAGAAGCTGCGCGCGGAGCTGGCGCCGAAGGTCCGCGAGGAGCTGGCGGCGGCCGGGCGCGACATCGAGCGGCGCGGGCTCACCACCTGGCCGGCCGAGGACATCCCGCGCGAGCACGCGATCCGGCGGGGTAGCCATGTGGTCACCGGGTACCCGGGGCTGGTGGACCGCGGCACGTCCGTCGACGTCCGGGTGTTCGCGACGGCACCGGAACGCGATTCGGCGCATCGGCGCGGGGTGCTGCGGCTGCTCCTGCTGGAGACGCCGTCACCGAACAAGAACGTGCAGCGCGGCCTGGACAACCCGGCCAAGCTGATCCTGTCCCGCAACCCGCACGGCAGCGTCGCGGCGTTGCTCGAGGACTGCACGCGCTGCGCGATCGACCACATCGTGACCCGTGCCGGCGGCCCGCCCTTCGACGCCGCCGCGTACGACCGGATCCGGGACCTCACCCGGGACCGGCTGGTCGCCACGACGACCCAGGTCCTGCAGGCCGTCCGGACCGTGCTGGACCGCTGGAACACGGTCCAGGCGTCGCTGTCGGACCTGCGTGCGCCGACGTTCGCGGACGGGGTCGCGGACATCCGTGCCCAGCTCGACGCGCTGGTCGGCCCGGGCTTCGCCACGGCGGCGGGCGCGACCCGGCTCGCGGACGTCTCCCGCTACCTGCAGGCGATCGAGCTGCGGATCGACAAGCTCCGCGTCGACGCGGCCCGGGACGCGCAGTGGACGGCGCAGGTCCGGATCGTCGCGCACGAGTACGCGCAGGAGCTGTCCGCCCTGCCGCCGGACGTCGACCCGTCGCGGGAGCTGGCGGAGGTCCGCTGGATGATCGAGGAGCTCCGGGTGAGCCTCTACGCCCACCCGATGAAGACCCGCTACCCGATCTCGATCAAGCGCATCCAGAAGGCGATCGACGAGCTCCCCCGCCCCTGACCCGCGAGTCGCGGTATTTCCGTCACCGAGTCGCGGTACTCCCGCGCGGAT
>JAOZVV010000177.1 GCA_025869365.1 Pseudonocardia sp. | reverse complement strand
CCGAGTCGCGGTACTCCCGCGCGGATCCAGCGCGACTCGGTGACGGGAATACCGCGACTCGCGGAAAGATCTCCGTTCGCCCGGCGGGGCGCGGCGGGCCGTGTCAGGCTTGCCGCACGCGACGACGGGGTGGTCATGGTCGACACGGAGTACAAGCACCTGGGCGAAGCGCTCGGGACGGACTTCTTCTCGGTCCGCGAGCAGTTCACCGACGAGCAGTGGGAGCGGTTCGCGACCGTCCGCAAGTTCGTCGACGCCGAGGTCCTCGACGACATCGGGGCCTACTGGGAGAAGGCGGAGCTCCCCTGGCACCTGTTCCGCCGGCTGCCCGAGCTCGGCATCGTCGGCGAGACGATCCAGGGCTACGGCGCCGCCGGGATGAGCCCGCTGGCCTGCGGGCTCGTGCACATGGAGCTGCACCGCGGCGACGGCTCGCTGGGCACGTTTCTCGGCGTGCACGCCGGCCTGGCCATGCAGTCCATCGCGATGTGCGGCTCGGAGGAGCAGAAGCAGCGCTGGCTCCCGGCGATGTCCACGATGGAGAAGATCGGGGCCTTCGCCCTGACGGAGCCGGACCACGGCTCGGACTCGGTCGCGCTCGAGACCACCGCCCGCCGGGACGGGGACCACTGGATCCTCGACGGCGAGAAGCGCTGGATCGGCAACGGCACCATCGCGGACCTGGTCACCGTCTGGGCCCGGGACACCGACTCTGGCGAGGTCTTCGGTTTCGTCGTCGAGACGCCCGCCGAGGGGTACGAGGCGACCGTGATCGGGGGGAAGGTGTCCCTGCGCTCGGTGTGGCAGGCGGACATCACCCTGACCGGTGTGCGGGTGCCGGACGAGAACCGCCTCGTCGAGGCGAAGACCTTCGCGGACTGCGCCCGGGTCCTCGCGAACACCCGCGGCATCTGCGCCTGGATGGCGCTCGGGCACGCCACGGCCGGCTACGACGCCGCCCTCCGCTATGCGGTGGAGCGCGAGCAGTTCGGCAAGCCCCTGGCGTCGTTCCAGATCGTCCAGCAGAAGCTGGTGACCATGCTCGCGGACCTGACGTCCATGCAGCTCTACTGCATGCAGATCGGGCGGCTCGACGAGGCGGGACGGCTCTCCCCGACGGTCGCGGGCCTGGCCAAGATGCACAACACCAGGACCGCGCGGCGGCTGCTCGCCGAAGCACGGGATCTGCTGGGCGGCAACGGGATCCTGCTGGAGCACCACGTCGTGCGGCACTGGGCGGACATCGAGGCGATCCACACCTTCGAGGGCACCGAGACCATGCAGACCCTGATCGTGGGGAAGGACATCACGGGAATCGGCGCCTTCGCCTGAGCCGCCGACCCGCCCACCCGCGGGGCGGCACGTCCGGGCGTGCGGGTCGCCCTGGTCCTCGGTGCGCCCGACGCGGTCTACTGGTCGGGACGACCCCGCTCGACGAGGAGCCCGGATGACCGACGATCTCGCGCAGTACCTCCCGCCCTACACCCCGGACCTCGCCCGGGCCCGGCGGCAGGGCATCGGCTCGCTGCTCGCCCGGACCGCCAAGAAGTACGGCGGCAAGCTCGCGATCGTGCACCGTGACGTCCGGCGCACCTTCGCCGAGCTCGACGCGGACGCCAACCGCGTCGCGAACGCGCTGTCCGCACGCGGGGTGGCGCCGGGTCAGCGGGTCGCGATCTTCTCCCACAACTCCTACGAGTTCGTGGTCGCCTACTTCGCCCTCGCCCGGATCGGGGCGATCTCGGTGCCGGTCAACTTCAACTTCACGGCGGGCGAGGTGCGGTACGCGCTGGAGGACAGCGGAGCGAGCGCGGCCGTCGTCGAGGAAGCGCTGGTCGGGACGTTCATGGCGGCCGAGGTGCCGATCCGCGAGCGGATCGTCGTCGGCACGGCCGCCGGATGGAGCGGGTTCGACGAACTCCTCGCCCACCCCGACGACACGGAGCCCGACGTCGAGATCGGCGACGACGATCCCGTCCAGCTGCTCTACACCAGCGGCACGACGTCCGCCCCCAAGGGCGCGATCATGACCAGCCGCAACCTGATCGCGCAGTACGTCAGCGACATCGTCGACGGCGAGTACCACCGCAACGACATCGAACTGCACGCCCTGCCGCTCTACCACTGCGCCGCCCTGCACGACTTCCTGACGCCGGACGTCTACCTCGGCGCCACCAGCGTGATCGTCGACTCGCCCGATCCCGAGACGATCCTGAGCACGGTCGAGCGCGAGCGGATCACGAAGATGTTCTGCCCGCCGACGGTCTGGATCCGGCTGCTGCGCTCCCCCGCGTTTGACTCCTACGACCTGACGTCCCTGACGAAGGGCTACTACGGCGCCGCGATCATGCCCGTCGCGGTCCTGACCGAGCTCGGCGAGCGGCTTCCCGGCATCCGGCTCTTCAACTACTACGGCCAGACCGAGCTCGCTCCCAACGCGACGGTGCTGTTCCCGGAGGAGCAGATCAGCAAGGCGGGCAGCGCGGGGCGGCCGAGCCTCAACGTCGAGACCCGGATCCACGACGACAACGACGAGCCGGTGGCCGTCGGTCAGGTCGGCGAGATCGTGCACCGGACGCCGCACGCGATGCGCGGCTACTGGGGCAAGCCGGAGGCGACGGCCGAGGCCTTCAGGAACGGCTGGTTCCACAGTGGAGACCTCGGCGTGATGGATGCCGACGGCTATCTGACGATCGTCGACCGCAAGAAGGACATCATCATCACCGGCGGGGAGAACGTCGCGAGCCGCGAGGTGGAGGACGTGATCTACGAGCATCCGGCCGTCTCGGAGGTCGCCGTGTTCGGGGTGAAGCACCCGGAGTGGATCGAGGCCGTCGCCGCGGCCGTCGTGCTGCGGGAGGGCGCGAGCGCCGAGCCCGGGGAGATCATCGCGCACACCCGGGAGCGGCTGGCCGCGTTCAAGGCGCCCAAGTACGTCGTGCTCGTGGACGAGTTGCCGAAGAACCCGAGCGGCAAGATCCTCAAGCGCGAGCTGCGCATCGCCCACGCCGCCCTGGCCACATGATCTCCCCGCGAGTCGCGGTATTTCCGTCACCGAGTCGGGGTGGTTCCGGGTGACGCTGCCGCGGCCGAAGCGGAGCCGCTGGACGTCGTTCGTCGCCCCGGACACGGACCCACCCGTGCGCAGCCTGCAGGAGCAGGGCAATCCGAACCACCGGCTCCGGGTCGAGCACGACGCGAGCACCCTGCTGATCCACCTCAGCGACGAGGACGGGAAGGGCTGGACGACGATCGCGGTCGACCGGAGGACGCGGCACGTCTCGATCGCGCAGGACCGGACGCAGAGCGGCACGGCGAGAGACGCCTACGACCGGCTCTACGAGCGCTGATCCCGAGACGGACGACGGGCCCGACGCGCGGGGCCCGGGCACGGATCCGGCGCGACTCGGTGACGGAAATACCGCGACTCGCGGGGGTCGGGGTGGAGTCGCGGGGTCAGGGGGTGGCGGTGGTGGGGAGGCCTTCGGCGGCCCAGGCCTGGAAGCCGCCGTCGAGGTCCGTGGCGTTGCGCAGGCCCAGGTCCTGCAGGCTGGCGGCGGCGAGGCTGGAGCTGTAGCCCTCGGAGCAGAACACGATCCAGGTGACGTCGTGGTCCGTCGCCTCCGGGATCTTGGCGTCCGACGAGGGATCGAGCCGCCACTCGAGGTGGTTGCGTTCGATGATCAACGCGTCCGGGATCGCGCCCTCGGCGTCCCGCTGCCACTGCGGCCGGGTGTCCACGAGGATCGCGCCCTGTTCCCGCAGCTCCGCGGCACGGGACGGCCCCACCCGGTCCAGGCGGGCCCGTGCCTCCGCGAGCACATCGGCGATCGTGCGGCTCATGCGGTGGTCACGCTGCTGAGCGGAACCGACCCGGCGGACACCGGCTCGGGCTCGCCCGCCGTCAGCTCGGTACGGATGCGGCGGAGCCGCGAGCCCTGCTCCACCGGGCCCTCCTCGACCGCGTAGTAGGACATCGCGGTGAGCGGCGGCGAGTACGCGTGCACGCTGATCGCGGGAGTGTCCGTGGTGTTGACGACCTCGTGCACGTGGCCGAGTGGGAAGGTCGCCCCGCGGCCGGCCCGCAGCGTCCGCTCGCGCAGCCCCGCGGGCTGCCCGGGCGAGCCCGCCACCCAGCGCTGCTCGAGCAGCTCACCGGACACGACGGTCAACGCGCCGAGCGAGCCTGCGTGGTCGTGCAGTTCGGCGGCCTTCTCCCAGGCCCAGCTGATCAGCCAGACGTCCACGTAGTCGTCCCCCACGAGCCGCCGGTACCAGCGGTTCTCGGGATCGACGTGCACCGGGTGCTCCCCGGCCAGCACCTCGGCGGCGATGCGCCGGGTGAGGTCCGTGAGGTCTGTCAGGTCGAGCGGTGTGGGCGCGACCGCGCGCGCGGCGTGCAGGGACACGGGACGTACTCCAGGGGAACGTGCTACGAGCAGGGGGAGGGGAGGTCAGCTCGCCCGTCGACACCACTGGTCGAAATCGTCCGCACGCCGCGACTCCCAGATGGGGCCGAGGTTCCAGCACGGACGACGCATGCCCCCATAGGAGCACAGCGAACCCGACGGATGCCACCACGTCCCAGCCGCCGGGAAGGACGGGACGCAAGTGGAGTAAATGTCCGACAGGCCTCAGCTCCGGCCGTCCCGGAGGTCGGTGGCCAGGTCGATCACCGTGTCCAGCCCGGCGAGCACGAGGATCCGCCGCGACGGGCTGTCCGACGGCGTCACGACCGTCAGCCCGCCCCCCGCCGCCCGCGCCCGCTGCGCCACCTCCACGAGCAACGCGATCCCGGCGCTGCTCACGAAGGAGTCCGTACCCAGGGTGAGGGTCAGCGGCCGGCCCCCGTCCAGCTCGACGAGCAGGTCGGAGCGCACCGCCGCGACCCCGGCCAGGTCCAGGTCCCCGTCGACGTGCAGGCGGACCGTGTGCTCGTCCGCCCAGCGCCGCAGCCGGGCGGGACCGTCGCCGGGCGGCACCGTGCCGTGCGCCTCGAACGCGTCCCCGGGCAGGGCGGCCGGTTGCTCGACGGGCGCCGGTGGGACCCGGAACCGCACGACGGTGCCGTCCTCGCCCGGCTCGACCGCGACGTCGTGGGCGAGCTCGCGGATCAGCGCGAGACCGCGGCCGCGGTAGCCGGGATCCTCG
Source organism: Pseudonocardia sp. (assembly GCA_025869365.1). Taxonomy (GTDB): domain Bacteria; phylum Actinomycetota; class Actinomycetes; order Mycobacteriales; family Pseudonocardiaceae; genus Pseudonocardia. Next base: position 18,411 of record JAOZVV010000177.1, on the reverse strand, counting down.
GGCGGCGGGCGCCAGGTCCCACGGTCCGCGACCCGGACGTCCACCGAGCCGTCCTGGAGCACCCGCAGCCGCACGTCGACCGCCTCGCCAGCGGGCTCCGCGACCCCGTCCGCGTAGGCGTGCTCGATGGCGTTCGTGACCGCCTCGCCCACCGCCAGCTGCAGGTCCGTGAGGGCGTCCGGGGCCAGCCCGCAGTCCGTGCTCCAGGCCGTGACGCGGCGGCGCAGCGGGGCGAGCCGCTCGGCGTCCGCGGGCAGGAGCTCGCGCAGGGGCAGGGGCAGCAACCGGGCGATGACGACCGCGGTGTCGTCCGGCGCCCCGGACCCGGCGAGCATCCGGTCCAGCAGCGTGTCCACCACGTCCCGCGGCTGGGCGTGCGCCAGCGGACCGAACGTCGCGACGAGGCGGTCCAGGCCGTCGTCGATCACCTCGTCGCGGCGTTCGAAGAGCCCGTCGGAGCACAGCAGGATCGTCTCGCCGACCTCGATCCGGGTGGTCGACTCGACGAACGGCGGACGGCCCGAGACCCCGAGCGGGGTGCCCCGTCCCTCGTCGAGCAGCCGCACACCGCCGTCCCGCCCGGCGGCCAGCGGCGGCGGATGTCCCGCGCAGGCGTAGACGAGCTCACCGCTCGCGCAGTCGACCACCGCGCACGCCACGGTGCTGGCCCGGGCGCCCTCGACGCGGCGGGCGAAGAGGTCGAGCTGCTCCAGCGCGGAGGCCGGGGACTGGCCGTTGACGAGGTTGGCGGCGAGCGCGCTGCGCAGCTGCCCCATGACCGCGGCCGCGGACGGCCCGCGCCCCACGACGTCCCCGACGACCAGGGCGACCCGGTCGTGGTCCAGGTCCAGGACGTCGAACCAGTCCCCGCCGGCCTCGGTCCCCTCGGTCCCGGGCTTGTAGCGGGTGGCGACCGCCAGGCGCTCCAGCTCCGGGAGCCGCTGCGGCAGCAGGCTGCGCTGCAACGTCACGGCCACCTCGTGCTCGGCCTGGTGCAGCCGGGCCCGGACGACGGCCTGGGCGCACTGGCTGGCCAGCGTCAGGACGAACCCGCGCCGTTCCGGGGTGAATGTCGGCGCCTCGGCGAACCGCAGTCCGACGGCCCCGATCGCGCGCCCGCCGACCAGCAGGGGGACGGCGGTGTGGGCGGGGAAGGGCTCCGGCGGTCTCTGCGCGAGCCAGACGGGCTGGCCGGAGCGGACGACGCGGGCCAGCGGATGGTCCGCATCCGCGAGGAGCTGGGAGCCGCGGGTGTCCCCGGTGTGGCCACCCCAGCCGTCCGCCGCGAGGGGATGCAGCACCCCCTCGTCGTCCGCGGTCATCACGACGACCGCCTCGGCCTCCACCGCGGACATCCCGTGCGCGACGATCACCTCGGCGACGGCGTCCAGGTCCGTCGCGCGGGACAGGGCGGTCGCGATCGCGCCGAGGCGTTCGGCCAGCCGCCTGCCGTCGGTCTCGGCGGTGAGCAGGAACGAGCGGTCCAGGGCCTGCGCGGCCAGCTCGGCCACGGCCAGCGCGGCCTCACGGTCCGACTCGGGGAAGTCCCGCGGCTCGTGGAAGGCCACGCCGATGAGCCCGAGCGTCCGCTCCCCCACGACGAGCGGCAGCCAGCACGCCGCTTCGGGGCCGTCCTCGGCCAGGTACCCGGCCGAGGCCGGGTAGCGGGCGCGACACTCGTCCGCGTCACGGAGCCAGATCGCGGTGCGGCGCTCCACGGCGTCGCGGCTGGGCAGCGGGGCGGTGAGCGGGAGGGACGCGGGCGCCGTGCCCCGCCAGCCGTGCACGGCCAGCGGCGCCATCACCTCGTCGCGCAGTTCGAACGTGGCGGCCATGGGCGCGCCCAGCAGCGTCACCATGTGGTTCGTGGCGATCCGCGCGACCTCCGCGGGGGTCGCCGCCGCGGACATCTCGGCCGTGGCCCGGTGCAGCAGGCCGAGCCGTTGCGCGCTGGCGCGCTCCAGCTCGAGCAGGCGGGCGTTGTCCACGGCGACCCCGGCCCGGCGGGCGATCTCGGCGATCATGTCGACGTCCGCGTCGTCGAAGGGCGGGGAGGCGCCGGTCCGGACCGCGCCGATCACGCCGAGCAGGGCGCCCCGGGCCCGCAGCGGCACGACGAGCCCGGAGTGCGTGCCGAGCCCGCGCCAGGTCGCGGCCTCCGTGGGCGGCAGGGCCGCGATCGTGGCGTCCATCTCGGCGCGGCCGAGCCGGACCGGTTCGGCGCCGCCGCCGTGCTCGGTGAGGGCCGGGGGCCCGCTCAGCCGCCACAGGGCCCGCTCGACCGCCGGGTCGGTCGCGCCCACCGCGACCAGCGAGACCGGGGTGCCCGCGCCGCCCTCGTAGACCCGGACGGTGTCCGCCAGGCCCTCGTCGACGAGGGTGCGGGCCAGCGCCCGCAGCCGGTCCACCCTGGTCAGCTCGCGCTCCAGCACGTCCCCGAGCCGGGCGTAGACCCCGTGCCGGCGCCGTTCGACGTGCTGGTCGTCGATGTCCAGGCAGCCGCCGATGTACCCGGCCGCGCGGTCCCCGCCGACGGGCGTCCCCCGGTCCAGGACCCAGCGGTGGCGCCCGCCGGCGTCCCGCAGGCGGTACTCGACCTCGAACGGGACCCCGGCGCGCGCCGCCGCCTCGACGACGGTGCGGTAGCGGTCGCGGTCCTCGGGATGGATCCGCGCGCGCCAGTCCAGTCCCAGCTCACCGACGGAGTCCGTGACCCCGGTGAAGTCCAGCCAGCCCCGGTTGACGAAGGTCCGGTGGCCGCCGGTGTCGTCGACCCAGATCAGGGCGGGGGTCGAGTCCGCCATCGCCCGGAACCGCAGCTCCGCGGCCCGCCGGACCCGTCCGAGCTGCAGGTGGTTGGCGACCCGGGCGAGCAGCTCGCGGGCCGAGAAGGGTTTGACGAGGTAGTCGTCCGCTCCCGCGTCGAGGCCCTCGACCGCGGCCTCCTCACCGGCCCGGGCGGACAGCAGCACGACCGGCAGGCCCGCGGTGCGCGCGTCCGTCCGCAGCGCGCGGAGCAGCTCGATCCCGTCCAGCCCGGGCATCAGGACGTCCGCGACGACGAGGTCCGGCGGGTCCGCCCGGGCGGCCTCCAGCGCCTCCCGCCCGTTCGCGACGGCCTGGACGACCCAGTTCGCGGACAGCAGCTGCTGCAGGTAGTCCCGCATGTCCGGGTCGTCGTCCGCCACGAGGACGCGGCTGCGGCTCCCGCCGGCGGCCTCGACGGTCGCGGCGAGAACGGGCCCCGCCGCGTCCTCGGTCCCGTCCGGGAGCCAGCGCAGCGCCTCGGCGAGGAACGGCTCGACCGCCGCCGGGCTCGGCCGGGTCGTCACCGGGGTGCGGGCGGTCCCGATGCTCGCCGTGGAAAGGTGGGCGAACCCGAGCGGCAGCCGGACCGTGACCGTGGTGCCGACGTCCGGCGTGCTCGTGACCTCGACCGTCCCGCTGTGCACCTCGACGAGCCGGCGGACCAGGGCGAGCCCGATCCCGCTGCCCTCCTCCGAGCGCGCCCGCGCCCCGCGGATGCGGTGGAAGCGCTCGAACAGGCGCGGGAGCTCCGCGGCGGGCACCCCGGTCCCCGTGTCCGCCAGCCGGAGCACGGCCTGTTCGCCCTCGAGCCGGACGCTCACCGAGATGCCGCCGGTGAAGGTGAACTTCACGGCGTTGCTCAGCAGGTTGAGGACGATCTTCTCCCACATGTCCCGGTCCACCCAGACGGGCCGCTCCGCAGGCGGGCAGTCGACGTCCAGGCTCAACCCGGCCCGGTCGATCGCCTCGCGGAACATCCCGGCGAGCTCGCCGGTCAGCGTCCCGAGATCGACGGGCGCGAACGCCGCGTCGTGGTGCCCCGCCTCGAGCCGGGACACGTCGAGGAGGCTGTTGACCAGCTTGAGCATGCGTTCGGCGTTGCGGTGCGCCCTCTCCGCGTCCCGGCGGACACCCGCGTCGGCCGAGTTCCGCAGGTGTTCCAGTGGGCCCAGGATCAGCGAGAGCGGCGTGCGGAACTCGTGGCTGACACCGGTGAAGAACTCGGTCTGGGAGCGGTCCCGGGCGATCATCGCGACCAGCCGGTCGTGCTCCTCGGAACGGGTGCCCGCAGTCGCGACGGCGGTCTCGACGTGGCCCAGGACGCGCCGCAGGAACGACAGGTGACCGTCGTCGAGCGGCCGCAGCGGCGGCACGCCGAGCACCAGACCGATCGACGGCGCGGCCACCGCGGCGGGCAGCACGGTGCGCACGACCCACCCGTACGGCTCCACGAGCTCCGCCACGGCCGGGCCACCCGGCGTCGGCGCCGGTGGGCGCAGCGCCGCGGCCGCCCGTGCCGGGTCCTCGAGACCGGTCGAGGCCGCGAGCCGGGGGCCGGCGCCGTCGTCGATCGTGAAGAGGGCGAACGCCGCGTCGGAGGGCGCGTCCGCGAGGATCGCGGCGATCCCGGTCAGCGCCTCCGCGGTGGTCCGGGCGTCCCGGGACACCTCCCCGAGCCGGGCGAGCAACCGCGCCCGGCGCGCGTCGAGCACCTGCGCCGTGGTCTCCGCGACGACGCCGAGGACCCCGAGGACCTCCCCACCACCGGCACCGCGGATCGGGCTGAGGGCGTGGCGCCAGAACGTCTCCTCCGGACGTCCGTCGCGGCGCACGACGAACCGGTCGTCCTCCCGGACCACGGGCCGGCCGGTGTCACGGACCTGCCGCAGCGCCGGGCCCATCTCGTCCCAGACCTCCGACCAGGCCTCGCGGCAGGGCCGGCCGAGCACCTCCGGGTGGTGGTCACCGAGCCCGGGGACGACCGCGTCGTTGTAGAGGAATCTGAGCTCCGGCCCCCAGCAGACGACCATGGGCTGCGGGGACCCGAGAACGAGGTCGACCGCGGACCGCAGCTCGACGGGCCAGTCCTCCTGCCGCCCGAGCGGGGAACCGGGATCGGCCAGGAGGTCCCGTACGGCGGGCGCGGATCGGCGCGACGCCGCCTCTTCGATCACCGTGCTCCCACCCGTCACGCCTGCGCCGCCCGGCGACGTCGTCCGCCCGGCGCGGCGCGCCGGTCGCACCGATCAGCGTGCCAGGTCCCGTTCCACCCGGCACGCCGTGGCCCGCAAGGGCCGCGACGGTCACCACCGGCTCGTTCCGGGCCGCGCCGGGCACCGGCAGGATGACACCGTGGCCACTCCGCTCGACGACGGCAGCTGGGAGATCCGCGGACACCGGGTCACCTTTCCCGTGCGCATCCGCGACGCCGGGGCAGCCTGTGCGACGTACGTCGTGCGGGCCGACCGGGCCCGCACGCTGCTCTCCGGGACGGGGCTCGAGCCGGTGTCGGTCGCGGGGCGGACCCTGCTGTTCCTCGCCCTGATCGACTACCGGGTGAACGATCTCGGCGTCTACCGCGAGGTCGCCACCGCGCTCCCGGTGCGCCATCGCGGGCGGCGGGGCCTGCACATCCTCCAGCTCCCGGTCACCGAGGAGTTCACGATGCAGGCCGGCCGCGCGCTGTGGGGCCTCCCGAAGTGGCTCGCCCGGGCGGACCTGACGGTCTCGGGCCGCCACGGCACCTGCCGGCTCGACGCCCGTACCCCGGACGGACCGGCCGAGCCGGTGCTCACCGCCGCCGTGTCCACGCTGCCCGTCCGGTTCCCGTTCCCGGTCCGCGCCGCCGTGACGGCGTTCGCCCCGCGGGACGGCGACGTCCTCGCGAGCCCGGTTCGCGCCCGGGTGCGCGGCGTGCGGATCGGCGCCCGCGCCTCGCTGCGGCTGACCGGACCCCACCCGATGGCGGCGCAGCTCCGCGCGCTCGGTCTCCCCCGCCGGCCACTGCTGACCACGACGATCGATCACGTCGCGTTCGACATGGATCCCGCCGGCTCCTAGGCGCGGTGCGCCGCGAGCCACTCCCGCAGGTCCGCCAGCGGCAGCTCGCGCTCCGGCTCGTTGTAGATCTCGTGCCAGAGACCGTCGTACCAGTGCACCGTGACGTCGTCCGAGCCCTGGGCCGCTTCGAGCCTCCGCGTTCCCTCGGCGGAGACGAGCCTGTCCTCGGTGCCGTGCTGCAGCAGCAGCGGCAGGCGAAGGGCCCGGGAGTCCCCGATCAGGGAGTCCATCCGCCCGAAGATCCCGGCGCCGAGCCGCAACGTGGGATTCCCGGTGTGCACCAACGGGTCCGCGGTGTAGGCGGCGACGACGGCGGGGTCCTTGCTGATCGTGGTCACGTCGATCCCGGTGGGGCGCAGCGTCGGGACCAGCCGGGCGAGCCCGGTGAGCAGGGGGACCAGCCGCGGCGGGACGACCTCGTTCGTCAGGGCCGGGGCCGAGAGGACCAGCCCGGCCAGGGCGTCCTGGTGTTCCAGTGCGTAGGCCAGGGCGATCTGCCCGCCCATGCTGTGCCCCAACAGGAACACCGGCAGTCCCGGGTGCCGGGCGGTGACGGCGACGCGGAAGGTGTCCAGGTCCGCGATCAGGTCCGGGTAGTCGGCATCGACCCGGCGGCCGTCCGAACGGCCGTGCCCGCGATGGTCCAGGCCGTACACGGCCCAGCCGTCCGGGGTGAGGGTGTCCGCGACGCCGCCGTAGCGGCCGGAGTGCTCGCCGATGCCGTGGCTGAGCAGCAGCACGCCCGTCGGCTCCGCCTCGGGCAGCCAGCCCTGCCAGAACAGCTCGACGCCGCCCGCGCCGGGAAGGCGGCCCTCGGGCCGACGCGGGTCCGCGGCGGGCACCCTAGCCGGCCTGCGGGGAGCTGGTGGCCGGCTCCTCCGCCGACACGGTCACCGCCGGATCCGTGCGGGCGAGCTCGACGTCCTGCTCGACCTCGGTCTCCTCCGGCAGCCGGACGGTGCCGACGGCCGGGACGTGCTGTGCCGCCATGGCCGTGAGCGTGTACTCCCCGGCCGCGAGGTCGTCGAAGCGGTAGCTGCCGGTGGCCGCGGACTCGGTGGCCGCGACGAGCTCGCCGTCCTGCAGCAACGTCACCGACGCCGCCGCGACGGGTGCGGAGCCGGGCCCGCGCACCACGCCGACGATCGATCCGGAACGGGTCAGCAGCACCTCGACGTCCAGCGGTCCGGCGCCGACGCTCAGCGCCGCGACCCCGGGCTGGTGCCCACGCGCCGAGCTGACCAGCACGTACGCGCCGGGATGCGGGGCCACGACGACGCCCCGGCCCTCCACGTCACTGGCCGCACCGGCGGCCTCGCGGCCGCGCGCGTCGAGCAGCGTCACCCCGGCGTCGACGACCGGCATCCCGTCCCGGCGGACCACGTGGAACCGGACCGGGCTGGCGTCCTCGCCGCACGCGTCGTCGATGTCCGGCTCGTCGTCGAACCCCGACATGTCGACGACCGGGATCGCCCCGGGACGCGGGTTCGGGTCCGCGAACCCGAGGGTCCGCAGCAGGGCGAGATCGACGGCCGCGTGTTCCGCCGCGCGGTGGTCCTCGGCCTCGGGGCAGGGCTCGTCCTCGGTGACATCCTCCGCGGCCGGACCGTCGGTAGCCCGGTCCTCGGCGGCCCGGTCCTCGGCGGCCCGGTCCGCAACCGGAACCTCCGCGACCCGAACCTCGGCCGGGCCATCGGCGGCCGGACCGGCGACGTGCGCCTCGGCATCGACGTGGTCCGCCGGCTCGGAGGGCTGCGCGCCGTCCGCGGGCGTGACGACGAGCGGCACGTCCTCCGCGTCCGGGCGGGCGGGCGGGGGTGTCGCCGGGACGGCGTGCAGCCGGACGACACCGCGCGGCGCGACCTGCGGGTCCCTCCCCGCGTCCTCCCCGGCCCGGTCTCCCTCGGCCTGGTCTCCCTCGGCCCGGTCGTCCGCGGACGACCGGACGATCCCGAGAGCACCGGCGCCGCCTGCGATCGCCATGAGCATCGGCCGTGTGGCCGCCGGCTCGTCCCCCGACCCGGCGGCCGGCTCCCGCGGCGCCGGGACCTCCGCAGAATCCGGCACAGAATCAGGCGCAGAATCAGGCACCGCATCCGGCGCAGAATCAGGCACGGCATCCGGCACCACATCCGGCTCGGGCGCCGCGTCGGCCCGCACCGGCTCCGAGGGGACCGACAGCGGCGCATCCTGCTCCGGCGCGCTCACCTCGGGCCGCTGCGCGAGGACGCGGGCCTCCGCACGCTGCTCCGCCTCCGCCGCGTTCCGCTGGGCGGCCTCCGCCCGGGCGACCGCCTCGGCGACCGCCGGGCTCACGATGCCCCTGCTCGCCGTCTTGCCCTCGACGCCGGTGTGCTGCATCGGCTGGACCGACGTGACCCGGGCGACCAGCTCCGGATCCACCGCCGTCCGGCGGTCCGTGCGGGACTCGGGCCGCTGCTCGGTCGGGCGCCCCGGCCGGCGGCTCGGCCGCGGCGCGGACTCCACGGGCTTGCCGTCGACGAACCCGCGCGACCACGGCGGGCCCACCGGCCCGGCGTCGACGTCCTCGAGGGCGGCGAGGCGCTCGCGGCGGTCCTGGTCGGAGTCCGCCGAACCGTCCCGGTCCGACGAGCCCGAGCCCGCGGGCCCGTCGCCACTCCCGGCACCGGGGTCGACGGCACGGGGGTCGACGGCACCGGGGTCGACGGTGTCGGCGGGCAGCACGGCCGGGTGACCCGGCTCGGCGTGCACTGCGGTTGCCCTCACCTCGGGCGCCTCACCCGGGACGTCCTCCTCCGAGCCTCCGGCGAACGCCGGGCTCCCGGGAAGCGCGCGGCCTCCGGCGAAAGCAGGGCCCCCGGCGGACGCGGGCTCCCCGGACTGCACGGTCTCCTCGGCGGGCTCGACATCGCCCACGGGTGCAGCCGGGTCCGGCCCGGCAGCGGGCCCGGCCGTGGCGGCCCCTGCCCGGTGGTGGAGCAGGTCGGCGACCGTACGCGGGGCGATCGACGTCCCGTCCGGGATCTCGTCCGTGGCCCCGCCCCTACCGCGGAGGAGCACGACGGCCGCGACGACACCGGCGACGACCAGCAACAGGAGAATCAGACCGACCGTGGCCAGCGTGCTCATCTCGGCTCTCTCCTCGCCCGACGATCCTTCGAGCCCGGCGGACGACACCCGTCGGCACCGGGGGCGACGGTGCGCGCGGACGGCCGATCGCCGTCGACGCACGGCAGGTCACGGACACGCCCACACCACCGTGGCTCGTCGGCGAACCGTAGCACCGGCACCCCCGCAACCCGGGCCGGCGACCCGTTCGCGGCGTGTCGTCCAGGTCGGCATCCGCGCTGCTCAGCACGGCGTGTCCGGACCGGGTGGGCGGAGCCCGGCGAGTGATCCCGGTCGGCCCGCGCTGTCGGGGACGGCCCGATGGGGAACCATTCGACTCCCACCTCCGCAGTCGAAGGACGGACACGCGTGGATCAGGAACTGGCCGAGCTGGCGGCGGCGTACGGCGTCGCCACCGGGTACAACGACGGGGACCGGCGGCCGGTGACCGTCGACGACCAGGTGGTCGTCGAGGTGCTCGGCCTGCTGGAGGTCGACGCGCGGACCCCCCAGGCCCGCCGCGACGCGCTCCACCGGGCCCGGGAGCGCGCTGCCGCCGGGCGGCTCCCCGGGACGATCGCCCTGCGCACCACCACATCCCGCCCCCTGCCCGGCGCCGGGGTGCTCGTCGCCGAGGACGGCACCCGCACCGACGTGGACGGCGAGCTCCCCGCGGGGCTCGACGCCGGCTGGTACCGCCTGGAGACCGCGGACCAGGAGGTGACGGTCGTCGTGGCGCCGCCCGCGCTGCCGGCCCCGCCGCGGTCCTGGGGCTGGATGCTGCAGCTCTACGCGCTGCACTCGACGGGTTCGTGGGGCATCGGCGACCTCGGTGACCTGCGGACCTTCGTCACGCACGCCGGGCGAGAGCACGGCGCGTCCGCGGTGCTGCTCAACCCGCTGCACGCGATCACGCCGGTCTCGCCGGTCCAGCCGTCGCCGTACACGCCGTCGAGCCGGCGGTTCGTGACCCCGCTCGCGCTGCGCGTCACCGATCTGGAGGCCTACGCCGCCGCCGATGCGGCGACCCGCGCGGAGGTCGACGCGCTGCGGCCGGAGACCACCGGGGACCGCATCGCGCACGACCGGGTCTGGGCGGCGAAGCGCTCGGCGCTGGAGCTGCTCTGGCGCGCCGCCGGCCGGCCCGAACCCCGGGACCCCGGGCCCGGGCTGACGGACTTCGCGACGTACTGCGCGCTCGCCGAGCGATTCGGTGGCCGGTGGAGCCTGTGGCCGGGCGAGCTCCGCCATCCGGGCTCCGACGCCGTCGCCGCCGCGCGCAAGGACCTCGCGCCGCGCGTCGCGTTCCACGGCTGGGTGCAGCAGCAGGCCGCAGCCCAGCTCGCCGCGGCCCGGGACGCGGCCAGGGACGCGGGGATGTCCCTCGGCGTGATCGGGGATCTCGCGGTCGGCTGCGATCCCGAGGGCGCGGACGCGTGGGCGCTGCAGGACGTCCTCGCGCTCGACGTGACGGTCGGCGCGCCGCCGGACGCCTTCAACCAGCGGGGACAGGCCTGGGGGCTCCCCCCGTGGCGGCCGGACCGCCTCGCCGAGACCGGCTACGCCGCCTACCGGGACATGCTGCGCGCGCTCCTCTGCCATGCGGACGGGCTGCGCATCGACCACGTCGCCGGGCTCTTCCGGCTCTGGTGGGTGCCGCCGGGCCGCAGCGCGGACCGCGGCACCTACGTGCACTACGACGCCGAGGCCATGCTCGCCGTGCTGACGCTCGAGGCGTCGCGGGCCGGGGCGGTCGTCGTCGGGGAGGACCTCGGGACGGTCGAGCCCGTGGTGACCCAGGGGCTGGCCAGCAGAAACATGCTCGGCTCGACGGTGCTGTGGTTCGCCAGGGACCCCGAGCGCGGCGACGCCCTGATGCCACCCGGCGACTGGCCCGAGCAGGCGGTCGCGACGATCTCCACGCACGACCTGCCGACGGCGTCCGGTTTCCTGCGCGGCGAGCACGTGCGGGCCCGCGCCGCCCTCGGCCTGCTCGACGACGTCCCGGCTGAGGAGGCCAAGGCGGCCGCCGAACGCGCCGAGCTCGTCTCGCTGATGGTCGACGAAGGCGTGCTCGGCTCGGCCGACGCGCCCGAGGACGAGATCGTCGCCGCGATGCACGCCCTGCTCGCCCGCAGCGCGTGCCGGCTCGTCCTCGCCGCGCCCTACGACGTCATCGGCGAGGTCCGCCAGCCCAACCTGCCCGGGACCGTCGACGAGTACCCGAACTGGCGGCTGCCGCTGCCGCTGCCGCTGGAGGAGCTGCTCGCGGACCCCCGCGTCGACGCCGTCGTGGCCGCGCTCCGATCGGGGGATCGCTGATCCCGATTCCTCGGAGGGGGTACGGATCCGCCGCCGCGATGGCACGATCATCCGCATGCCCCTCAACGACGAGGCCCCTCACCCCCGTAGCGATACGGTCGAGGACACCAGGGCCGACGCCGCCGCGGAACTGATCTGGAACGCGTGGACGAGCGGGGAGCGGCTCGACACGCTCTCGGACGACGTGCGCCCCGAGGACCTGGACGAGGGTTGGGCGGTGCAGGAACGGCTCGGCACCCGGGCGGGCCCCGGATACGGCTGGAAGCTCGCCGCCACCTCCGCCGCGGGCCAGGCGCACATCGGGATCGGCGGGCCGCTCCCCGGGCGGTTGTTCGAGCGGTTCCGGCGCGAGTCCGGGGCCGTGCTGGACGCGGGCGCGCTGCACATGAAGGTCGTCGAGGCGGAGTTCGCGTTCCGCATGGCGCGGGACGTCTCGGCCGGCGCCTCGCGCGAGGAGGTCCTGGACGCCGTCGCGGCGCTGCACCTGGCCGTCGAGGTCCCGGACTCCCGGTTCCTGGACTTCGGGCACATCGGCTCCGCCCAGCTGCTCGCGGACGCCGCCTGCGCGGGGCTGTTCGTGCTCGGCCCTGAGGTCCCGGACTGGCGTGACCTGGAGTTGTCCACATGGGGAACGACCCTGTGGATCAACGGCGAGGCCGTGGAGAAGGGCTCCGGGGCCAACGTCCTGGGCGATCCGCGGACCGCGTTGGCGTGGCTCGCGGACGATCTCCCCCTCTTCGGCGCGCAGCTTCGGGCGGGAGAGATCGTCACGACGGGGACCACCACGAACCCGCCGCCGATCGGGCCGGGTGACGAGGTCCGGGCGGACTTCGGGGAGCTGGGCGAGGTGACGGTCTCGTTCCGGGCCTGACGGTCCGTCAGACGCGGAACGCCAGGGAGGACACCTCGCCCCGCTCCAGCGCCGCGAGGTGCTCCTCGACGTTCGTCATGCCGTGCAGGTCCTTCCCTGCGGCCATGCCGTCGAGCAGCGCCTGCTCCGCCCGCTCGATCTCCTCGGCGGCGTCGATCGCGGCCACCAGCTGCTCGGGCGGCGCGATGACCAGCCCGTCGTCGTCCCCGACGACGAGGTCCCCCGGCAGCACCAGGACCCCGCCGATGGTGACCCGCTCGCCCAGCGTCCCCGGGTCCAGCGTCGTCCCGGACATCGGCGTGGTGCCGCGGGCGTAGACCGGCAGCCCGACCGCGCGGAGTCCACGAAGGTCCCGACAGAAGCCGTCGATCACGATGCCGGCGATCCCCCGGCGCTTCGCCTCGGTGGCGAACAGCTCTCCGGCCACCGCGCGCGCTCCCCCGTCCGTGGCCACGACCAGCACCGATCCCGGCTGTGCCACCCGCAGCGCCACGAGCACGGGCAGGTGGTCGTCCCAGGCCACGACCGTGACCGCGGGCCCGACGACCGAGAGCCCGGGCAGCATCGCGTGCACGCTCGGCGCGACGACGGGCAGGGACTTGTCCGCGTCGCACAGCGAGGAGACCTGGACGCCGCGCAGCCGCGCGAGCAGCGCGTCGTTCATCGAGCCGCCACGCCGGTCAGTCCTCGGTGTCCTTCGGCCGGCCCGCCTCCGGCCTGCCCCCGTCCGGCCGGCCCGTGAGCTCCATCCGCTCCCGTCGCTGCTCGAGCTCCTGCTCGTGCAGCTCCTGGCGCGCCGCGTCCAGCGCCTCGCCCTCACCGGGCGGGTCCGGCCGGAGCAGGGTCCCGGGGATCGCCGTGCCGGCCATGCCGAGCTGGTTCATCCGCTTGGGCACCGGGGCGCCCTGGTAGGTCAGCGGGATGGCGTGCCCGTGCTCGTCGACCCCGCCGAGCGGCTGGTGCAGCTCGATGAACTCGCCGTGCGGCAACCGCCGGACGATCCCGGTCTCCACGCCGTGCTCGAGCACCTGCAGGTCGCTGCGCTGCAGGCCGATGCAGATGCGGTAGGTCACCCAGTACGCCAGCGGCGGCACCACCAGCAGCCCGAGGCGCCCGGCCCACGTCGTCGCGTTCAGCGAGACGTGGAAGAAGAAGGCGATCCAGTCGTTGATGCCGCAGAGCACGAGCCAGACGTAGAACGCGATCGCCATGGCCCCCAGCGAGGTACGCACCGGCGCGTCCCGGGGACGCTGGAGCAGGTTGTGCAGCGCGTCGTCCTTCGTCAGCCTGCGCTCCACCGTCGGGTAGAGCGCGGCGACGACATAGAGGATCGGCAGGAACGCCGCCGTCGCCCAGAACGCCGCCGGGATGGTGTAGGTGCCGAACAGGTACACCTCCCACGGCGGGAAGATGCGGGCCATCCCCTCGGTGAAGAGCACGTACCAGTCCGGCTGCGAGCCGGCGGAGATCTGGGCCGGGTCGTAGGGGCCGAGGTTCCAGATCGCGTTGATCTGGAACAGGCCGGCCATGATGCCGAGGACGCCGACCGTGACGGCGAAGAACGCCCCGCCCTTCGCCGCGAACGCCGGCAGGATCCGCACGCCCACCACGTTGTCCTCGGTGCGTCCGGGCCCCGGGTACTGCGTGTGCTTCTGGTACCAGACGAGCCCGACGTGGACGGCGATGAGTGCGAGCAGGATCCCCGGGAGCAGGAACACGTGCAGGATGTAGAACCGCGGGATGATCTCCGTCCCGGGGAACTCCCCGCCGAACAGTGCCCAGTGCACCCACGTACCCATCACGGGGACGGTGAGCGTGATGCCGGACATGATCCGCAGGCCGGTGCCGGAGAGCAGGTCGTCCGGGAGCGAGTAGCCGGTGAGGCCCTCGAAGAAGCCCAGCAGGATCAGCACCACGCCGATGATCCAGTTCGCCTCCCGCGGCTTGCGGAACGCGCCGGTGAAGAACGTGCGGAACATGTGCGCGAGCATCGCCGCCATGAACAGCAACGCGGCCCAGTGGTGCAGCTGGCGTACGAACAGGCCGCCGCGGACCTCGAACGACAGCTCCAGCGCGCTCTCGTAGGCCCGGGACATGTGCACGCCCCGGAGGTTGTCGAACGGGCCGTCGTACACGACCTCGACCATGGACGGGTCGAAGAACAGCGCCAGGTAGGTGCCGGACAGGAGCAGCACGATGAAGCTGTAGAGCGCGACCTCGCCGAGCATGAACGACCAGTGCGTCGGGAACACCTTGTTGAACTGCCGGCGCAGCCCGCTCGCGGGGTGGTAGCGCTGATCCAGCTCGTCCAGTCCCGCTCCGGCTCTCGCCGCGAGCCCGCCCGACGACGTGGTGGGTGTCGTGATCGCGCTCATCAGTCCGCTCCCGTGCGTGGTGGTCGGGTGGCAGGGTCGCTCGCCCGAGGAGTATCCCCCATCACACCGACGTTTCGCGCGACGAATTCGTGACGGGCCGGCACGGCCGTGTGTTCACCGCACGGTGGTGAGCGCTCCCGGGGCGATCTCGACGCGGACCGGGGTCTCCGCGTCCAGCTCCACCAGCTCGCCGTCGACCTGCAGGGGCATCGGGTCGATCGTGGAGAACGTGTACTCGCGCACGCTCGGCTGCTCCCCGAGCCCGGAGAGCGCGGCCCGCACGGCGGTCGCGAGCACGCGCCACTTGCTCCTGTGCGGGAGCATGACGACCTCGAACCGGCCGTCGTCCGGCTCGCCCTCGCTCAGCGTCGCGTACTTGGCCATCTCGGCGATGTTGGCGAACACCAGGCTGTCGAACTCCTGGCGCCGGCCGTCGTCGAGGCGGATCGCGAACGGATGGAACTGCGAGAACGCTCGGACGGTCGTCGCGATCTCCCGCCACGATCCCTTCCCGCGCCGCTCCAGCTCGACGGCGACGACGGGGGTGATGCCGAGCCCGATGTAGGAGTGGGCGTAGCGGGCGGCCTGGTCCCCGATCGTCAGCTTCAGCAGGTCCAGCTTCTGCGTGGCGCCGTCCGCGATCGCCTCGACCAGCGGCCGCTCCTCGGTGACCCGGCGGTGGTCGTTGGCGTTGCCGGCCGCGAGCACGGCGGCCGCGGCCTTGGTGTCCCCCGCCTGCATGACGCCGTCGACGACCTCGTTGTACCCGCCGTCCCCGCTCACCGAGACGACCAGCGGCGCCCCCGCGGACGCCTCCTCCCGCGCGATCTCCCGTGCGTGGCCCGCGTACTCGGTGGGCCGCCGGCGCACCTCGAGATCGGGCGCGAGCTGCGCGAGGCCCTCCCGCAGCTCCTCGGCGCGCTGCTGCGCGTCGCCCGTGCTGTTCGGGTTGAACACGATCACCACGGAGTCGAAGTCGCGCGTCACCGCCGCACAATAGCGGCGATCAGGATATTTCGGCGGGGGCGCGCACCACGGGCGAGCGGCGGCGCTCGCTCAGCCCGAGCGCCGTCACCGAGGACGCGACGACGGCGAGTCCGGTCCACTGGGTCACGCTCAGGGACGTGCCCAGGACCGCCACCCCGAGGACCGTCGCCGTCGCCGGGAAGGCCAGTTCGGCGAGCGTCGCGCGGGACGCGGCGGTGCTGCGCAGCCCGACGTAGTAGAGGACGAGCGCGACGAGCCCGGGGAAGATCGCGAGCAGCAGCAGCGGCAGGACCTGGGCGCCGGTGACGGCGACCGGGGCGCCCTGCACGGCGAGCACGACGACCGCCCCGGCCAGGCCGATCACGAACCGCAGGACGGTGACGTCCCGGCTGGCGAGGTTCTCGCTCACCATCCGCCCGAGCACCGTCCCGAAGCCCCACAGCACCGCTGCGCCCACGGAGAGCAGCGCGGCACCCGCAGCACGGACCTCCACGTCGAACGGATCGGGGAACGCCATCAGCCAGGCCCCGACGAGCGCCGGGACCGCGAACAGCCAGAACGCCGGACGGAGCCGCTCCCCGAGCAGCAGTGCCGCTCCCGCGATGGCCACGAGCGGCTGCAGCTTCTGCAGGACGAGCGGGGTCACCGGGTCCCCCAGCGCGAACGCCGCGGTGAAGAGCGTGGTGGCCAACGCCGAGGAGCCGAGCCCGATGACGAGGAGAGCGACGCGGTCCCGCACCGACGCCCGCCGGAAGGCCCGCACGGCCGCCGGGACGAACGGGATCAGCAGGATCACCGGGACCACGTGCTCCCAGAACACGATCGTCGCTGCGGGCAGCGCCCCGGCGAGCGGCGAGCGCAGGACACCGTCGGTGCCCCACAGTGCCGCGGCGACCGCCACGAGCCAGGTCCGGTCGGGCGTCCTGCTCCGCTGCGGGGAATCGGCCACGTCCGGTGCCAACCTCCGCCGCCGTTGATCTATGCCGCCCGGTCACCCGCGCCGGGGTCGGGGGCGCCGGGGATCTTCGCTACCGGGAACGTCGGCACCCCGCATCTCGGCGCCGGGATCGTCGGCGCGGGGAACTTCGGCCGGGGAGGCGGTGCCGACGATCCGATCCGGTGCCACGATGGGCCCATGGAGTCCACCCGCGTCGACCGATGGCTGTGGTCGGTCCGGCTGGCCAAGACCCGGTCCGAGGCCGCGACCGCGTGCCGGGGCGGGCACGTCCGGGTCAACGACCGGCCCGCCAAGCCCGCCACGACCGTCAGCGCCGGGGACACCGTCCGTGTCCGCGTGCACGAGCGGACCAGGATCGTCGAGGTCACGACCGTGATCCAGAAGCGGGTCGGGGCGCCCGAGGCGCAGGCCTGCTACATCGACCACAGCCCGCCGCCCCCGCCCCGGGAGGCGCTGCCGGTGTTCGCCCGGGACCGCGGGGCCGGGCGGCCGACGAAGCGGGACCGCCGGATGCTCGACCAGTTGGGAGTGCTGCGGCCGCCCGGGCGATGATGGGGGCATGTACGACCTGCTCTTCCGGCACGTGCTGCGCCGGACTCCCGCGGAGTTCATCCATGGTGTCGCCTTCGGCGCGATCCGCGGGGTGGTCGGCTCCTCGCCCGCCGGCCCGCTGATCGCCGCCCGGCTCGCCCCGGCGGACCCGATCCTGCGGAGCACCGTCCTCGGCGTGGACTTCCCGAACCCGCTCGGCCTGGCCGCGGGGTTCGACAAGAACGCACACGGTCCCGTCGCGCTCGGCCGGCTCGGCTTCGGGTTCGTCGAGATCGGGACCGTCACCGCCCTCGCCCAGCCGGGCAACCCCAAGCCGCGCCTGTTCCGGTTGCCGGAGGACAAGGCGCTGGTCAACCGCATGGGCTTCAACAACGCGGGGGCGGACGCCGTCGAGCCGCGGTTGCGGGCGCTGCCCGCGGACCGGCCCGTGCTCGGTGTGAACATCGGCAAGAGCAAGCTGGTCGCGCCCGAGCAGGCCGCGGAGGACTACCGGCACAGCGCGCGCCTCCTCGGCCCGCACGCGGACTACGTCGTCGTGAACGTCAGCTCGCCGAACACCCCGGGCCTGCGGGACCTGCAGAACGTGGCGGTGCTCGAGCCGCTGCTCGCCGCGGTCCGGAGCGAGCTCGACGACGCCGTCCCCGGCGCGCGGGTCCCGCTGCTCGTCAAGATCACGACCGACCTGGCGGACGACGACATCGACGCGGTCGCGGACATGGCGGTGCGGTTGGGGCTGGACGGGATCGTCGCGACGAACACCACGACGTCCCGCGAGGGTCTGCGGACCCCGGCGGCGGAGGTCTCCGCGCTGGGAGCGGGTGGGCTCTCCGGCCTGCCCCTCGCGGCGGCCGCGCAGGCCGTGGTCGGACGGCTGCGGGCCGGCCTCGGCCCGGAGCGCACGATCGTCTCGGTCGGCGGCATCTTCACCGGCGAGGACGCGTACCGCCGGATCCGCGCGGGAGCGTCGTTGGTGCAGTCCTACACGGGGTTCGTCTACGGAGGCGGGACCTGGCCGCTGCGGGTGAACCGCGAGCTCGCCGCCCTCCTCCGCCGAGACGGCTTCACGACCGTCGCCGAGGCCGTGGGTACCGACGCCACCCCCTGACTCCCGCACCGCGCCCGGGGACTGCGGTGCTTGAGTGGCTCAAGCGTCACCAGGCGCTGCTGAAGCCACTCAAGCGGCACCCTGGGCCCTCTGCCAGGGCTCAACGGGCAACGGGCGCCATCGCCGCTTGAGTGGCTCAAGCAGCGCCTGGTGGCGCTTGAGTCACTCACGCAACACCGTTCAGCCTCAACACCCGGAACCGCCGGCAGGCGGCGTACACCCCAGCCGCCCCACACATTTCCTGCCCGGAAATGCAGGAATGCCCCGCAGCCGTAGCTGCGGG